>CAYYUQ010000082.1:0-15435 GCA_964474945.1 uncultured Halopseudomonas sp.
CTTTCTTCTTGTGCTGATGCTCTGCCTGGGCGAAGGAGATCTGCTTCATTTGGGGGCTCTATCAGATGAGGGCGGAATTATTGGATTCTACCCGATCAGGTAGCACTGGTGGATTTATGCAGCGTTTCCTTAGAGCCGCGAGGAAGCTGGAGGGATTCAGGGTTGATGCCTATCAGATTTTTTTGAAAATCTGCCTCGTACTCACCATCATGGTTATAGACAAACAACAGGCCGCAGATTGAGGCGGTTACATGATCGTGACCATGAAAATCTCGCCAGCTATCGCTCTTCTCGGCACATGCCACTTGTTTTGCCAAACTCTCAATCGCCGCTTTTACAGAGGCGGGGCGAATGGTTCCTTTTGCGTAGCTCTTTAGATCGCAATGAACTTGACATCCTCCCCGGCCTAAACGCCGGGGATTCCTCCTGCGACATGCGACAACCTGCATAATTGACCAAAATCAAGAATCAACCAAAATAAGCCCGTCTGCATGGACTTTGGGCTAAGCCGATCCGGTCATACCGCCTCTGCCCGGCCCGTTATTACTCACTAACGGAGCAATGCGATGGATCTTGTCGAGCTATCCAGAATGCAGTTTGCCTACACTGCGATGATTCACTTTCTATTTGTCCCGCTCACCATTGGTCTGGTGTTTATCCTGGCGATCATGGAGTCGGTCTATGTGATGACCGGAAAACAGGTTTATCAGGACATGACCCAGTTCTGGGGCAAGCTGTTTGGCATCAACTTTGCTCTGGGGGTTACCACCGGACTGGCAATGGAATTCCAGTTTGGTACCAACTGGTCCTATTACTCACATTATGTGGGGGATATCTTTGGTGCGCCGCTGGCCATTGAAGCATTGATGGCGTTCTTTCTGGAATCCACACTGGTGGGTCTGTTCTTCTTCGGCTGGGACAGGATGAGCAAAAACAAACACCTGGCCGTGACCTGGCTGATGGCGCTCGGTACCAACCTGTCGGCGCTGTGGATTCTGGTAGCCAACGGCTGGATGCAATTCCCGATTGGTTCGGAATTCAATGTGGACACCATGCGCATGGAGCTGACCAATTTTGCCGAGGTGGTGTTCAGCCCGGTGGCGCAGGTCAAGTTTGTGCATACCGTTTCAGCCGGCTATGTGACAGCAGCTGTGTTCGTGCTGGCGATTTCCAGCTGGTACCTGCTCAAGGGCCGTGACATTCCCTTTGCCCGCCGCAGCTTTGCCATTGCTGCCGTGTTTGGCCTGGCCAGCTCGCTGTCGGTGATCATCCTGGGCGACGAGTCCGGTTATGAAATGGGCGATGTGCAGAAGGTCAAGCTGGCGGCCATTGAAGCTGAATGGCATACCGAACCGCCACCTGCAGCCTTTACCCTGGTCGGCCTGCCCAATCAGGCAACCGAAACCACGGAGTACGCCATCAAGATTCCGGCAGTCATGGGTCTGATTGCCACCCGCTCGCTGGATCAGCCGGTGACCGGCCTGGTCGATCTGAAAGAACAGCACCGCGCGCGCATGCTCAATGGCCGTGAAGCCGACAGGTTAATGCAGCAAATTCGCACAGGTGACAAGAGTCCGCAAACCCGTGAACGTTTCGAAGCAATTCTCGATGACTTGGGCTATGGCCTGCTGTTGTCGGTTTATGCCGAAGATCCGATGAATCCGACCGAGGCCGAGTTGCAGGCTGCAGTGGATGCGTCCATTCCCAAGGTCTGGCCGCTGTTCTGGAGCTTCCGCATCATGGTGGCTGCCGGCTTCAGCATGCTGGTGCTGTTTGCTTTTGCTACCTGGCATGTGGCGCGCCGCACAGAAAACAAACCACGCTGGCTGCTGCGTTTTGCGCTGTTCTCGCTGCCATTGCCATGGATTGCCTGTGAAATGGGCTGGTTTGTCGCCGAATATGGTCGTCAGCCCTGGGCCATTGGCGAGATTTTACCGACCGATCTGGCGGTCTCCCAGTTGACCGAAGGGGATGTCCTGCTGACGCTGGGCAGCATTGTGGTGCTGTACAGCATCTTTGTTGCCATCGAAATGTGGTTGATGGTGCGCTATGCGCGCAAGGGGCCAGCCAGCCTTAAAACCGGGCGTTACGACCTTGAAACCAGCATAGCCCAGGAGGCCTGATCATGGATTACGAAGCTTTACGTTTTATCTGGTGGGTGCTGATTGGTGTATTGCTGATTGGCTTTGTCGTCACCGACGGCTTTGACATGGGCGTGGCCAGCCTGCTGAAAGTGATTGGCCGTGACAACGAGGAGCGGCGCATCATGATCAACACCGTGGCGCCACACTGGGACGGCAACCAGGTCTGGCTGATTACCGCCGCCGGTGCCCTGTTTGCCGCCTGGCCAACCGTCTACGCGGCAGCATTCAGCGGTTTTTACCTGGCCATGATGCTCACGCTGTTTGCCCTGTTCCTTCGCCCGATTGCCTTTGAGTACCGCTCAAAAATCAACAACCAGCCCTGGCGCGACCGCTGGGACTGGGCGCTGACGGTGGGCTCTACCGTGCCGCCGCTGATTATTGGCGTGGCTTTTGGCAACCTGCTGCAGGGCGTCCCGTTCCATTTTGATGACCTGCTGCGCATCCATTACACCGGCAACTTCTGGGGTTTGCTCAATCCCTTTGCCCTGCTGGTGGGGGTGTTTACCGTGATCATGTTCGTCAACCATGGTGCCACCTGGCTGCAAATGAAAACCGAAGGTGCGTTGCTCAGGCGTGCAGAGAACGTCAGTGCCCGGCTGGGTTTGGTCGCGGCGGTACTCTTTGTTTTGGCCGGCATCTGGCTGTGGTTTGCTGTGGACGGCTTCCATGTAACCGGCGGGCTGGATACCCAGGCCGACAGCACCATCATCGGCAAGCAGGTGGAGCAAATCAGCCATGGCTGGTTCCTCAACTATCAACGCTGGCCGCTGGCCTGGCTGCTGCCTTTGGCGACTATTGCCGGGTTCGCCGGCTCTGCGCTACTCAGCAAGCTGCGCCGCCATGCACTGGCCTTTGTGTCTTCGGCACTGGCCATTGCCAGCACCATTGTCACTTTTGGCCTGAGCATGTTCCCGTTCATCATGCCTTCCTCCATCAGCCCCAACCATAGCCTGACCCTGTGGGACGGTACCGCCAGTGAGCTGACGCTGCTGATTATGCTGGTGGTGGTACTGATTTTTGTACCGCTGATCCTGGGATATACCGCCTGGGGCTACTATGTGATGCGTGGCCGAGTCAGTGCCCAACACATCCGTGACAACAGCCATTCACTGTATTAAGGAGTTCACCATGTGGTATTTCACCTGGATTCTGGGCGTGTTGCTGGCCTGTTCGTTTGGCATCATCAATGCCATGTGGCTGGAACTCAACGGCTATGCCGGTGAAGACAGCGACCCACAATAACCCGCCACCAGCTGTCAGTCAGCTGCGTCAGCTACAGGCGCTCCAGAAGGGGCGCTTGCGCTTGGCGTTGCTGCTGGCCTTGAGCAATACCGTTCTACTGATTGCTCAGTACAGCCTATTGGCCTGGCTGCTCAACCAGTGGCTGCAAGCCTCGATCAACCCTGACTTTCCTGCAACAGCGCCCCGCATGCTGTTACTTGTTTTTATTGCCCTGGCTGGTTGCATGCTGTTGCGCCCGGCATTGCAATATGGCCGTGAGCGCCTGTGCCTGACCGCCAGCGTGCAGATTCGCCACCAATTGCGTGAGCGTGTATTGCATGCTCTGGCGCAGCCCGCCAGCCAACTGGCCCACAGCGACAGTGAGGGCGAGCTGGCCAGCCGGGTGCTGGATCAGGTCGATGCGCTCGACGGTTATCTGCAGCGCTATGTGGTCCAGGCGCAGCTGGCGCTACTGGTGCCGCTCTTGTTGCTCGTGGTGATAACGCCCTTTAGCGGGCTGGCAGCGCTCTTGCTGCTGTTGACCGCTCCACTGGTGCCGTTATTTATGATTATTCTGGGCAAGGCAGCCAGCGCCAGCAGCCGCAAACAACTGCAGGCACTGAGCCGGCTGGGCGGGCGCTTTCTCGATCTGGTGCGCGGCATGCGTACCCTGCAGCAGCTACAGGCCACCGCACAGGCTCAGGAGCAGGTGGCACAGGCAGCCGAAGGCTATCGTCAGCGCACCATGGCGGTGCTGCGCCTGGCTTTTTTATCCAGCGCAGTGCTGGAATTTTTTGCCGCCCTGTCAATTGCGTTGGTAGCGGTATATCTGGGCCTTGGCCTGCTCGGCATTTTACCCTGGGCCAAGGAAGTGATTCCGGTGCCCTATGCCGGGGCACTGTTTATCCTGCTGTTGGCGCCGGAGTTTTATGCACCACTGCGCCAACTGGGTAACGATTACCACGCCAAAGCCGATGCCGAGGCGGCCATGCAGGAGCTGGAGCCGCTGTTGCAACAGTCCGGCTGGCAGCACCCAGGCGAGCAGCCCCTGCAAGGCAGCCTGCCGGTGTGTATCCAGGCGCATGATTTAGTTGTCAGCAGTGCGAACGGGCGATTGCGCCTGCAGCTGAACAGCCTGCACCTGCCCGCCGGTCACAGCCTGTTGTTGCAGGGTGCCAGCGGTGCGGGCAAATCCAGTTTGCTGCAAGTGCTACTGGGCGCTTTGCCCTACAGCGGCAGCCTGACTATCAATGGGCAAGACTTTGCCACCCTGCACCTGCCTGACTGGCTGGATACAATGGACTATCTGGCACAAACGCCAGGTTTTGTCGAAGGCAGTCTGGCCGACAATTTGCGCCTGGCCCGTCCGCAGGCTACTGACGTGCAGCTGCAACAAGCGCTTGTGCAGGTGGGGCTGGGCGAACTGCTGGCAGAACGCGGTCTGGACTGGCCGTTGTCCGAGCGCGGCAGTGGTTTGTCCGGTGGCCAGCTGAGCCGGCTGGCACTGGCCCGACTGCTGCTGCGTGATCGCCCTTTGTGGCTGCTGGACGAGCCCACGGCGCATTTGGACCTGGACAGCCGCCGGCAGATTCACCAGCTGCTGCAACAGCTGGGCCGTGGCCGCAGCCTAATTCTGGTCAGCCACAGCAGTACCGACCTGGACTGGGTGGATCAGCGTCTGGAGCTTACAGCCAGCACAGTGGCAGAGGTGCCAAATGCCACCGTCTGATATTCGTTTGCGCCAGCTGCTGGCCAGCCGCAAGGGTGCCTGGAGCCTGTCGCTGTTATTGGGCTGGATTACCCTGATTGCGGTGCTGGGGCTGCTGGCGGTTTCCGGCTGGTTTATTACCGCCAGTGCCGCCGCCGGCTTGCTGGTGGCTGGTGCCTATTCCTTTGATTTCTTCCGCCCGGCGGCGCTGATTCGCCTGGCCGCCATGACTCGTACCGCTGGCCGCTATGCCGAACGCCTGAGCAGCCACCATGCGGTGCTGGCCCTGTTGCAGGACTTGCGCTGCCGCGTATTTGGTCGACTGGCGGCCAATCCGGCCAGTACCCTGCAGTCCTCCGCACGCCAGCAACACCGGCTGGTGGCCGACATTGACCTGCTGGATCGTTTTCCGCTGAGCGTAGTGGCGCCCTGGTTCTGGGCCAGCAGCATTCTGGTATTGTTGCTGGCGTTTTACTCCTGGTTGTCTCCACAGTTATTGTATGCCGCTCTGGCCGGCCTTGTGTCTGGCTGGCTGCTGTTGCCGTTATTGACCGGGCAACAAGTTGCGCGGCTAGCCCGGCTGGACGCCGACAAAGCCGAAGAGCGCCGTGTGTTTTTGTTGCACAGCCTGCAACTGCGGGTACCGCTGGTGATCTGGCAGCAATGGCAGAATCGTCAGCAGAAATTTGCTGCGCTGGACGCCGATTACCTGCAACATCAGGCCGCACAAACCATCGCCAGCAGCCGCCTGCTGCTTTGGCAGCACTGGGCGCTGGCACTGGGTTTTTTGCTGATGCTCTGGGTGGCCGGGCCGCTGCTGGCCAGCGGGCAGCTACAGCTGCCCTGGCTGGTGGCAGCATTGCTGGCCTATCTGGGTTTTTACGAGGTGGTGGCCCCGCTGACCACCAGTTTTATTGCGCTGGGCCTAAGCCAGGCCGCTCGCGACCGGTTGAACCAATTGGGCCAGACACAGGCGCCAGCATCTGCAGCGCTGAACCCGCTGGCACAAGCCGGGCAGCTCGCACCGCAGCTGTCCCTGCAGCAGTTGCAGGTCGTACATGCCGGCGAGCGCCGTTTTGACCTGGAGCTGCAAGCCGGAGACATCCTGTTGGTTACCGGCCCGTCGGGTAGCGGAAAAAGCAGCCTGCTGGAAACATTGGCCGGCCACCTGCCGCCGTTACAAGGCCGCTGCCTGTTTGACGGACAAGCGTACGACAGCAGCAGTGCCGCCGGCATGATCGGCTATCTGCCGCAGCAGTTTGATTTGTTTAATCTGGGTCTGGCGCAAAATTTGCGCCTTGGTGTGCCTGCGGCTACCGACGCCGAACTCTGGCAGGTACTGGAGCAGGTCGCACTGGCAGACTGGGCCAAGGCGCAACCGCTACAGCTGGATACCCCGTTGGGCGAGCATGCGGTGGCGGTGTCCGGCGGGCAGGCGCGACGCATTGCGCTGGCCCGCCTGCTACTGCGCCGCCAGCCTTTATTGCTTCTGGATGAACCCTTTGCCGGACTGGATACAGACAGCGCCAGCCGGGTATTGCACAGCATTTGCCAGCACCAGCAAGACAGCATTCTGGTGCTGGTCAGCCACGATGTACCGCCGGGGCTTGAGCAATTTCAGGAAAGGGTGCAGCAACTACACTTTCAGCCATAAAAAACGCACCGGAACATGGCACGTTGTTGTTGCAGGCCAAGCCTGTCAGTCATTACGCGACGGCGACAGCAGTTCGATTTTGTAGCCGTCCGGATCTTCAACAAACGCCAGAATGCTGTTGCCGTGCATCATCGGACCCGGCTCGCGGGTAATCTTGCCGCCCTTCTCACGAATAACCTCACACGCCTTGTACACATCCGGTACTTCCAGCGCGATATGGCCGTAGCCGTTACCCAGGTCATAGCCTCTATCCGTGCCAAAGGTGCCCGGCTTGCGGTGCCCGGTGTAGTAGACCTCACGGATCTGGCGGCAGAATCAAAAGGGGTGGCCAAGGTGGTGCTGGAATCTGTCCAGGATATGCTCCTGAAACTGGCGTTGCAGATAGCCCATGACGACTATGAAGACAGGCGTGAGCGACAGCGGCAGGGCATTGCGTTGGCGAGAAAGGCCGGGAAATACGCGGGTCGAAAGACCAACCATGACATTCACAGCCGCATCATCGCCCTGCGTTCGGCAGGTCACAGCATTGCAGCGACTGCCAAGCTGGCGGGGTGCAGCGAAAGCCAGGTCAAGCGTGTATGGGCGATGCATCGCAGCTCTGCTCGCCCGGGCAGCGACCACTAGCCAGTCATCACAAACAAGTTGGACTTTGGAGCGGGACGTGCAGCCCGACGAGCCCGCGGCGATTTCCAAGCTGCTCGAAATTGCGCGAGCGGACCATGCATACCTACCTCCTCCGCTTGATTTCAATTGACGACCGCGCGTCACAGGAATACTGTATTTACATACAGCAAACTCCGTGGCAAGAAACATGAACACTGCAATCATTTTAGGCCCGCTCGGTCAGTCGTCCACTGAGCTGCCTTTCTACTCCTACCGTGTGCCAGCCGGGTTCCCGAGCCCGGCACAGGATCACATGGAGCAGGCTTTATCGCTCGATGAGCTGCTGGATATCCACGCGCCTCACATGTATCTGGTGCGGGCTGTTGGCAGCAGCATGATCCAGGCCGGTATTTTCGATGGCGATATTTTGGTGGTTAGCCGTGGCCGGACGGCAGCGCATAACGATATCGTTATTGCGGCCGTCAATGGCGAGACCTGCGTCAAACGACTGAGCAAGCAGGGCGAATCAGTCGTGTTGCTGTCCGAAAATGCAAAATTCCCGCCCCGCTATATCATGGAAGGTGATGAGTTGATGATCTGGGGCGTGGTCGTGGCCAGCCTGCGCAGGCATGCAGTCCATGGTTGAGCGTGCCATCGCGCTCATTGACTGCAACTCCTTCTATGCAAGCTGTGAGCGCGTGTTCCGGCCTGACCTGCAACGCACCCCCATTGTCGTCTTGAGCAATAACGACGGCTGCGTCATTGCCCGCAGCACCGATGCCAAGCCATTCATAAAAATGGGCGAGCCTTATCACCAGGTCAAAGACACGCTCCAGCGCCATGGCATCCTCGCATTCAGTAGCAACTACGCACTCTATGGTGACATGAGCCAGCGGGTAATGACGGTTATTGAAGGCATGGTGCCAGAACTGGAGGTCTATAGCATCGACGAAGCATTTGCTGACCTGACCGGAATCCCGGACCACGAGCAAATCGGCCGAGCAATACGGGCACAGGTTTTAAAAATGACCGGCATCCCAACCGGAGTAGGTATCGCACCGACAAAGACGCTGGCCAAGCTCGCGAATGCGGCGGCAAAAAGATGGCAGGCCCAGACCGGTGGCGTGGTGAGCATCTGCGATCCAATACGCCGCGATAAATTGCTGAAGGTCATGCCGGTGACTGAGGTATGGGGTGTCGGCCGCAAGCTGACCGGGCACCTTGAAGCAATGGGCATTAATACAGCTTGGGACCTGACCAATGCTGATGCGTGGACATTACGCAAGCAATTCAGCGTGGTACTGGAGAAGACTGCCCGTGAGTTGTGCGGTACGCCTTGCCTGGAATTAGAGGCGGCTCCGCCGGCAAAGCAGGAAATATGCAGCTCCCGCGCGTTCGGTAAACGTCTTTATGATATCGAGCCCATCCGTGAGGCCGTAGCAACCTACGCCGCTCGTGCATGCGAGAAATTGCGCGCCCAAGGCTCCCTCTGTAAAAAAGTGCGCATCAGCATCAGAACCGGCATGTTCAACCCCGATGAAGCCAAGTTTGCCCGAGGCATTGTTTGTCACCTGCCGTTCCCCACCGATGATACGCGTCTGGTAATTAAGGCGGCGCAGAAAGGTTTGGAGTCAGTGTTTCAGGCGGGGTATGCCTATGCCAAGGCAGAAATCATGCTCCTTGATTTGTGCCAGCGAGGGGAGTTCACTGGTGATCTTTTCGCCACTGTGCAGCCGGTGGAAACAGAGCGGGTGATGGGTGTGCTGGATCAGATCAATGCGCGCTGGGGTAAAGGGACCTTGCGTCCTGCCCGGGTGCCATTGCAGCCTGGGTGGGGGATGCGGCGGGAATTGATGAGCCCGGGGTATACGACGAGGTGGGATCAGCTTTTCAATGTGTGGTGCCGTTAAAACAACAATCGGGCGCCTAACCTGGCCCCCCAGCTGCTGCGCGGATGAAGCGCTTCGTGCTATCGCCCCATCATCAGCGAGTACAGTGAGGGGCATCGACATCAGTAGCGACATCGCTATTGAAATGGATTTGGCTAGGATACGGCTTCGAAAGAATTGCATGGAAGAAACGCCCGTAATGGAGATCCTCCCATGCTACGGCGCAGTAGTGCGCCCATAGCTGCATTCAATCCCGTATTTCAGGCCCAAAAAAAACCCCGAACTCGAAATGAGTCGGGGCTTTGGTTTTGTTGTCAGAGTACAAAATCCGTTCCAGCGTGAAGGCCGCGTGCAAACCCCCGGAATGACCGGTCACGTTCGCCGGAATACGCACTCACTCGACGGACATATCCACTTCGCGAATATACAGCCGCCCCGCATCAATGGTCCCGGCATCTAGCATCTTCTGCTCCAGCTCGCCGCCAGTGGACCAAGTCGCAAAGTCATCGTCATTAAGCACGCCCAAGTGCTTGTTATCGATACGCCACAAACCTTCCATTTTATCATGTGGGTAGTTCGCCTCTACCACCATATCCAGCACCAGCGTCTTGTCTACCGGATAGATGCCAACAGCCGCCAGGGCGGCCCAACCGCCATCCAGCACGACCTCTTCCAGTGTCTGACCATCGATGGTCAGACCCAGGTCTGCGTCCTGAACCATGCCAGCCTGAAGGGCGACAGTCTCCAGGTTGGTGCCCGTAGACAGATCAATACGATAAACCTGTTTCTGTGCATTGGGGCTGACGCCGGCAGCGCCATCTGGACCGCCATAAAGGAAGCTACCATCACGTTCCAGCACGAGGAAATCCGTATCGCTCAGCCCGACCATTTCCGAATTGGAGTTGGCTGCCTTCTCTTGCTGATAAAGATACTGACCGATAGCGCCCGTCTCCAGATCAACCGTCACTATACGAGTGATGGTCAAGGCGCGTACGGCCTTGGTGGGCAAGTCCATGGTGGATTGCATCAAGCCGACCAGCGTTTTTTCATCCGGGGTAATTGCCAAGCCTTCCATCCCGCGATTAGCGCGACGATAGGCAAATTCTGCAGGCAAGTTGAAACGGGTGCGTGCATCTATCGGGAAAGGGTTGATGCGATCAATCTCTTTGCCGTCCGCGTCAAAGTGCACCATGTGCGGTCCATACTCATCACTGACCCAGAAGCTGCCGTCACTCAGCGCAACCAGACCTTCACCATCAAGACCGTAGTCGTCCAGCTTGATCGGATTGGTGGCCGCGTCGTAAGGTTGTGAAGGGTCTACCAGCACTGGGCTGCCATCCGGGTTGTAAGGCGTTTCGCCCGTACCGCCCAAGGCTGAAGTATTCGGCAGACCGCTGATCAGAGTACCGTCAGGGCGTTTGAGCAAAATGGTGTTGAGTACCTCAACCCCGCCGTTTTCTGTCAAACGGAAGTGCCCCATGCGCGGAGTGTAATCCGGCACAGGAAATTTCTTGCCATTGCCATAATCGCCGTTAAAGTCCGCATTTGGACCACGATCAGTCAGCGCATAGAATTCATCCAGTTTGCTCGGGTGAGCGGTCATCGCCGAACCAAAACCACCGTTGCGCACCTCGAAGGGGCTCATTGTCTTGCCATCAATTAGATCGTCACGGAGCAGCGTGAAGGGCAGTTCAACGCCATCATCCGGGAAGCTGGCCAAGCGCTCGGCCAAGCCTTCCTCTGGGGTCTGAGCGGTATCATCATCGTCACTGTCGGAGCTGCAGGCAGTCAGCAACAGGCTGCTGCACACCAAAACGCACATCACTTTCCAGTTAGTCATAACTTATCCTTTTTGGTTGGGGCAACTAGGCACACGCTGGATACAAAAAAAGTCACTATAAGGACCGGAAATGACAAAAATATGAAGGAAAGATGATGCTGTGTGCAGTACCACCTAAGGTTTTCTATGTAATACCAAGCAAAGCGGGAACTCATGCCGTTTAGATGGGACTAACCAGACGGTGAATCATCACTTGGAGAATGAGATGAAAAAACTTTGCGCAACAGCCATCCTGATGGCCGGTCTGGGTTTGCTGGCAGCCTGCCAGGACAGTCCGGAAGACAAAATGGAATCGGCCCGTGAATCCATGTCGGATGCGGCGGACAATATTGGCGAGGCGATGGAAGATACCGGCGACGCTATCGAGCAACGCACCGATGAAGCGTTCAACAACGAGCCAACCGCCACCGAGCGCATGCAGGAAAATCTGGACGCAGCCAGTGATCGCATCGGCGAAGCGTATGATGATTCTACTGATTATCTGCAGGAGAAAGGTGAGCAGGCACGTGATGCAGCCACTGACGCCCGCAATGATCTTGAAGAGCGTATGAATCGCGAGTAACACTGCTGTTTTGCTGTATCCCACGACAACACCGGCCGCTTATGCGGCCGGTGTTGTTTCTGGCAGAGAAATAAATCACTGCTCCGGTGTGGACGATTCCGGAAAATGTGCCGGCGTAGCCATAAGCACTTTCAGCACCGCAGACTTGAACTCGCGGCGATAAAGCACATACACCACGCCTGTGGTCACACCCATGAACACCCATGGGTTGATGAACCAACTGAGCATACCCAGGGCAAAGTAATACGAACGCAAGCCCAGGTTGAACGAATGTGCAGCCATCGACAATACCTTGGCGGCCCTGCTGGCGAACGCCTTACGCTCAGTCTCATTGACATGCTTTTCCCCAACCAGGGGTGCTGAGCCAAACAACACCGAAGCGAAGTTGTACTGGCGCATCGCCCAGGAAAAAGTGAAGAACGCATACACGAAGATGCCGAGCATGATAAGCAGCTTTATCTCTGAAATTTCACGGCTCACCGACGCAACAAAAGGCAGATCCCGCAACAGGTTCTGCGCCTGATCGGTCGCGCCCATCACCGTAATCAGACCGGCAACAATCAGCAGGGTGCTGGAGGCAAAAAACGAGGTATTGCGCTCCAAGTTGCTGATCAGGCTGGCGTCGGCTATCCGCTGCTCACGCAACAACAATCTTCCCATCCAATCCTTGCGGTACAGGTGCAGCACGCTCGCCAGGCAAGGCGTATCCCGCCCACGATGCCATGCATATCTGGTGTACCCCACCCAACAGATCATGAACCAGCAAAAGGCGGTCAGGTTCAGCCAGAGCGATTCGGCATGCAGAAGAGGATTGTTCATTGCGATTCCTTAAACGTGTCAGGCGTGCCCCACCTTGCCATGGCGGGCGTAATCCACCAGCAGAGCAACCAGCAGCATGATAACAGCCGGTACCAACCAACCAAGTCCCTGGGAGGAAAATGGCACGGCGCTCAACCAGGCGGCATCCCGTTCCATGAAGCCGGCCTGTTTAAGACCATCAATGATGCCGAATACCAGCGCCACAGCCATGACCGGGCGCATGATGTTCTGCGGGCGCGCCAGAGCGCTGGAGAACAGTCCCAGGCAGACCAGTACGATAGCCAGTGGATACAGTCCCACCAGCACCGGGACAGAGATATTGATCAGGCTGTCCAGCCCCTGATTGGATACGGCCATACAGAAGATGGTGAAGACCCACACTACTTGCGCATAGGTGACCGGGAATTCGCGGCTGAAGAAGGCGCCACAGGCCGAGATCAAACCCACTGCGGTGGTCAGGCAAGCCAGCGTGATGACCATGGCCAGCAGGATGCTGCCGAAGCTGCCGAAGCGGTACTGAACGAATGCCGCGAGGATCTGGCCGCCATTGGCACCCGGTTCGACCAGTGAGCCGCTGGTGGCACCCAGCTGGAACAGCGCCAGGTAGACCAACGCCAGGCCGATGGCGGCAATCACCGCAGCTACGATCGTGTAGCGGGTAACGATATGGGTTTCCTGCACCTGACGGTCGCGAATAGCCCGGGCGATAACCACACCGAATACCAGCGCGCCGAGCGCGTCCATGGTCAGATAACCCTGCAGAATGCCCTCAACAACAGGCGACTCCCGATAGGCTGCTGCGGGTTGGCCAAGCTCTCCCGCGGGGAACAGCACGGCGGAAATACCCAGGATGACCAGTGCCAGCAGCAGTATGGGCGTGATCAGCTTACCGATGTTGTCGACCAGACGGCCCGGTTTCAAGGCGAGAAACAGCACCACAGCAAAATACAGCAGCGAGTAGATCAGCAACGTCTGCCAGCTATCCTCTACCAGTGGGACAATACCGATCTCGTAGGACACCACGGCGGTTCTTGGGGTTGCGAACAGCGGCCCGATCGCCAGGTACACCAGAATGGACAGAATCAGTCCGGGCAATTTGCCCAGCGGCGCGGTCAGCTCCTGGATACCACCCCCTACCCGTGCCAGCGCAACCAGGGTGAGCAAGGGTAGACCGACCGCCGTAATCAGAAAGCCCAGCGCGGTGGGCCATATGTTTTCACCGGCCAGCAGCCCGGCACTGGGTGGAAAGATAATATTGCCTGCGCCCAAAAAAAGGGCGAACGTCATGAAACCGAGGGCCAGGACATTGGCCGGCGATAATGTTTTCATTGATATTCTTCTGTCAGGGACTGCCTGGTACAGACAGTAATGCCGGGCATTATAAACAACACGGTGGACAACGTGCTTGCCCCTGGTCATGTGGTTCATGAACCGCAGATAAAACAAAACCCCGCCGAAGCGGGGTTCTGTTCCTGGATCCCCGCCTGCGCGAAGATGACTGTGGGTGGAAACGCAGTACAGGGCCAGCCCCCTACTGCGTTATCCTCGGCGAGCGCCGGGGATTTACCACCTGCGCCAGGCTATTACTTCATCGCCCAACCGGTCAGCTCGGACAGAGCAGTACCGATGTCAGCCAGCGAACGCACGGTTTTTACACCAGCGTCTTCCAATGCGGCGAACTTCTCGTCGGCAGTACCCTTGCCGCCGGAGATGATCGCACCAGCATGGCCCATACGCTTGCCTGCCGGAGCAGTTACGCCTGCGATGTAGGACACAACCGGCTTGGTCACATTGGCCTTGATGTAGGCTGCGGCTTCTTCTTCAGCGCTGCCGCCGATCTCACCGATCATGACGATCGCTTCGGTCTGCGGGTCATTCTGGAACATTTCCAGAATGTCGATGAAGTTGGAGCCAGGGATCGGGTCACCACCGATACCAACGCAGGTGGACTGACCGAAACCAGCGTCAGTGGTCTGCTTGACTGCTTCATAGGTCAGGGTGCCAGAGCGGGAAACGATGCCCACTTTACCCGGCAGGTGAATGTGGCCAGGCTGGATACCGATCTTGCACTGGCCGGGAGTGATAACGCCCGGGCAGTTGGGTCCGATCAGACGTACGCCCAGCTCATCACACTTGACCTTGCAGTCCAGCATATCGAGGGTAGCGATACCTTCGGTGATGCAGACGATCAGTTTGATGCCGGCGTTAGCCGCTTCGAGGATGGAATCCTTGCAGAAAGGAGCCGGAACATAGATCACGGACGCGTCAGCGCCAGTGGCCTTGACCGCTTCTTCAACCGTGTTGAAGACCGGCAGGCCCAGGTGAGTAGTGCCGCCCTTGCCGGGAGTGACACCACCAACCATCTGCGTACCGTAGGCAATAGCCTGTTCGGTGTGGAAGGAGCCCTGCGAGCCGGTGATGCCCTGGCAGATTACCTTGGTGTTCTTGTCGATCAGGATGCTCATTACTTGCCCTCCGCCGCTTTGACGACCTGTACTGCAGCGTCGGTCAGACTGGTTGCTGCGATGATGTTCAGACCACTGTCAGCCAGTACTTTGGCTCCCAGGTCAGCGTTATTGCCTTCCAGACGTACCACGACCGGCACTTTCACGCCCACGTCCTTGACTGCGCCGATGATGCCTTCAGCAATCATGTCGCAACGAACGATACCGCCGAAGATGTTGACCAGAACCGCAGCCACATTGCTGTCGGACAGGATGATCTTGAACGCTTCTGTTACGCGTTCCTTGGTAGCACCGCCGCCTACGTCGAGGAAGTTGGCTGGCTTGCCGCCGTGCAGGTTGACGATGTCCATGGTACCCATGGCCAGACCGGCACCGTTGACCATGCAACCGATGTTGCCGTCCAGCGCCACGTAGTTCAGTTCGAACTTGGCAGCGTGGGCTTCACGGGCGTCGTCCTGGGACGGATCATGCATGGCGCGCAGCTTGGGCTGACGGTACAGAGCGTTGGCATCGATGTTGATCTTGGCGTC
>CAYYUQ010000083.1:0-14760 GCA_964474945.1 uncultured Halopseudomonas sp.
CACCTGGCGACCAGTTTCATGACTACCGACATGACATCATCCGACTCTGGCAGCAATGGCTGCCGGACGCCGTGGATGCGTGAGCTTCGACATTCGGCAGGTATGACCAGGGTAGAACCCAACAAGCAGGCTCCGTGCCTGAAGCAGATGTATAGATAAACGAATAATGGAGTTGGTTGTTATGTCGATGGCTGATCGTGATGGTGTTATCTGGTTTGATGGGCAAATGGTTCCATGGCGTGAGGCCAATGTTCACGTGCTGACCCACTCGCTGCACTACGGTATGGGTGTGTTCGAGGGCGTGCGTGCATATAACACGGACGCAGGCACGGCGATCTTCCGGCTGCAGGCGCACACTGACCGCCTGTTCGATTCGGCGCATATCATGGGCATGAAGATTCCTTATACCAAGGAAGAGATCAACGAAGCCTGCCGCGCTGCGGTACGTGAGAATAACCTCGAGACTGCTTACATCCGTCCGCTGGCCTTCTACGGCTCGGAAGGCATGGGCATCCGTGCGGACAACCTCAAGGTTCACGTTGTGGTTGCTGCCTGGTACTGGGGCGCCTACATGGGCGACGAAGCGCTGGAGCAGGGCATCCGCATCCGCACCAGTTCCTTTACCCGTCATCACGTCAACATCACCATGACCCGCGCCAAATCCAGCGGTGCTTACATGAACTCCATGCTGGCCCTGCAGGAAGCGGTTTCCGGCGGTGCTGACGAAGCGCTGCTGCTGGATCCGGAAGGCTATGTGGCTGAAGGTTCCGGCGAGAACGTATTTATCGTCAAGAACGGTACCATCTACACCCCGGAAGTGACTGCCTGCCTGAACGGTATTACCCGGGCTACCATCCTGGCATTGGCCGGTGAGATGGGTATTCCGGTAGTCGAGAAGCGCATCACCCGTGATGAAGTCTACATCGCTGACGAAGCCTTCTTCACCGGCACCGCCGCTGAAGTGACCCCGATCCGCGAAGTGGACTGCCGCCAGATCGGCATCGGCCGCCGCGGCCCGGTCACCGAGAAGCTGCAGAAAGCCTACTTCGACCTGGTCAACGGCAAGAAGCCGGAATACAGCGAGTGGCTGACGCCGGTCAAGTAAGCGTGTCAGGTTAACATCGTCATTGCGAGGAGGTGTTCGTATGACGAGGGTACCAGCAACTTGCACCGTCATTGCGAGCTTCGAAGAGGCGTGGCAATCCATCCGGCAGGCAGCACGAGCCCATGGATTGCCACGTCGCTAAGCTCCTCGCAATGACGAAGGGGGCTTTCACTGAACCGGGAAAGGCTGGTGACGAGGGTGTCGGCAATTTACACCGTCATTGCGAGCCTCGAAGAGGCGCGGCAATCCAGTGGGTGCGGTGGACTCCAAACCAGTGGATCGGCACGTCGCCAGGTTCCTCGCAATGATGTGGGAAAGGGTGTTTGATGAGAATACTGATTATCGGCCCCAGCTGGGTGGGTGACATGGTTATGGCGCAGACGCTGTTTGCCTGCCTCAAACTGCGTCACGGTCCCGACTGCCTGATCGATGTGCTGGCTCCGGAATGGAGTCGGCCGATCCTCGAGCGCATGCCCGAGGTCAATCAGGCGCTCAGCTTTCCGCTGGGCCACGGGGTGCTCGATATCGCCACACGTCGACGCATCGGCAAGCAGCTGACTGGCCAGTACGACCAGGCCATCCTGCTGCCCAACTCACTGAAATCCGCTCTGGTGCCGTTCTTTGCCGGTACTCCCAAACGCACCGGCTGGCGCGGGGAAATGCGTTACGGCCTGCTCAACGATATCCGCGTACTGGACAAACAACAGTATCCCTTGATGATCGAGCGCTTCATGGCGCTGGCCTGGGAGCCGGATCATCAGTTGACTCGGCCCTATCCCCGTCCGACCCTGCAGATTGATTCGACCACCCGAGATGCCGCGCTGGCCCGCTTCGAGCTGGAGCTGGATCGCCCGGTCCTGGCCATGTGCCCCGGCGCCGAATTCGGTGAAGCCAAGCGCTGGCCCGCCGAGCACTACGCGGCGGTAGCCGACCAGAAGATCCGCCATGGCTGGCAGGTCTGGCTGTTCGGCTCGAAGAACGACCACCCGGGGGGCGAGCAGATCCGCGACCGGCTGCGTCCGGGTCTGCGTGAGGAGTCGGTCAACCTGGCTGGTGAGACCAGTCTGGCCGAGGCCATCGATCTGCTGTCCTGCGCCACAGCGGTGGTCAGCAACGACTCCGGCCTGATGCACGTGGCCGCTGCGCTCAACCGCCCGCTGGTCGCGGTCTACGGCTCGACCTCTCCGGACTTCACCCCGCCGCTGGCCGAACAGGTGGAAATAGTGCGCCTCGGGCTGGACTGCAGCCCGTGCTTCGATCGCACCTGCCGTTTCGGCCACTACAACTGCCTGCGTGACCTTGAGCCCCAACGGGTGATTGATGCGCTGGATCGTCTGGTCGGCGAACCGCTGGCCGACCCCTTTGCGGACTGATTGATGCGCGTCCTGCTGATCAAGACCTCGTCCCTGGGCGATGTCATTCATACCCTGCCCGCACTGACTGACGCGCGCAAGGCAATCCCCGGCATTCATTTCGACTGGGTGGTGGAGGAGGGCTTTGCCGAGATCCCGGTATGGCATCCGGCGGTGGCTGAAGTCATCCCGGTGGCGATCCGCCGCTGGCGCAAGAGCCCGCTGAAAACCCTGCGCAGTGGCGAGTGGCAGCGTTTCAGAAAACGCCTGAAAAAACACCAATACGATCTGGTGATCGATGCTCAGGGGCTGCTGAAAAGCGCGTTGCTGACCGTCGGCCTCAAGGCACCGATTGCCGGGCTGGATAAACACTCCGCCCGGGAGCCGCTGGCCAGCAGGTTCTACCAGCAACACATCCCGGTGCCCCGGGACCAGCACGCCGTCGAGCGGGTGCGCCAGTTGTTTGCCCAGGCGCTGGGCTATCGCCTGCCGGACGGCATCGGCGACTACGGCCTGGATCGCGCCTGGCTGGCCGGTGAGCAGAGTGCTGAAGACTATGTAGTGTTCCTGCATGGGACCACCTGGGTCACCAAACACTGGCCGGAGCTCTACTGGCGGCAACTGGCCGAACTGGCCACCGAACGCGGCCTGCGGGTCAGGCTGCCCTGGGGCAATGACACGGAAAAGGCCCGGGCCGAGCGCATTGCCAAGGGCATTCCCGGAGTCCAGGTATTACCCAGGTTGCCGCTGGCCGGGGTGGCTACCATCCTTGCCGGAGCCCGGGCCTGCGTCGCTGTGGATACCGGCCTCGGCCACCTTGCCGCCGCACTGGATGTGCCCACCGTCTCCCTCTACGGCCCCACCAACCCCGGCTGGAGCGGCGCCTACGGCCATAGCCAGATCCACCTGGCCAGCGACTTCCCCTGCGCGCCCTGCATGAGCAAGAAGTGCAAATACGAACCCACCCGGGCAGATGCCCGTCAGTTCGACCTGCGCCGGGAACTACCACTGTGTTTTACCCGACTGCAGCCGCAGCGGGTGATGGGGGAGTTGGAGTTGTTGTTATGAGTGCGTGGACGCTTGATCCCGAATACGCTGTTGGCGAGGCAGGCAAGGCCTTTGTCGATCTGGATGCGGTATTTGCCCAGCAGGGAAAACAGATCACCAGGGACTCGCTGAGCGAGGTGCTGTATGTGCAGCTGGATGGGCGTGGGTACTATGTGAAGCGCTACTGGGCCGAAGGCGGCTACGTACGCCGTGTTATCAGTCGACCGCGGATCAAGGGGGAATGGCAGAACCTGCTGTATTTCCGTGACTGGGGGATTCCGGTGGCCAGGGTGGTCGGCTATGGCATGGAGCGGCGTGCAGGTGCGTTTCACCGGGGTGCGGTGATTACCGAAGAGCTGTATGAAACGCAGGATCTGGCACAGCTGGCTAGTACGGGTGATGTGCGCCTGCGCGACCGGAGCTGGGTCACTCAGGTGATGCAGCAGATCGCCGATGCTACCCGCACCATGCACCAGCGGCGTTTTGCCCATAACGACCTCAAGTGGCGCAATATCCTGGTGAATGACGCGCCCCGGCCCAGTGTGTACATGATCGATTGCCCGACCGGTGCTTTCTGGTGGGGCCCCTTCCTCGAACACCGTAAGAACAAGGATCTGGCCTGCCTTGATAAGCTGGGTAAAACCCAGCTGAGCAGAACCCAGCGACTGCGCTTTTATCTGATGTATGTTGAGCAGTCGCGGCTGCAATCGGCGGACAAGAAGCGTATCCGGCTGGTTCTGGGACATATGGATAGACGTCCGCACAAGTGATTAAAGAGCTACTCACGCTCAGCCAGGCTACCTCGCGCCGCTGACAATAACTGCTGTGTTAAACTCGCAGGAGTAAATGATTCCGCGCTTTACGATCTTTGACGACGAGAGTCCCGATGCAACTGGCATTTCTGCTCTATAAATATTTCCCTTTTGGTGGTCTGCAGCGGGATTTCATACGCATTGCGCAGGAATGTCAGAAACGTGGCCATGCCATTCGTGTCTACACCATGGGCTGGGAAGGGGAGCGTCCTGCTGGCTTTGACATACGCCTGATCAAAGTTCGAGCTCTGACCAGCCACCGCCGTAATGAAAAGTTTGTCAGCCGGGTTCAGGCCGATCTTGAGCGTGAGCCGGTGGACCGGGTGGTGGGCTTTAACAAGATGCCAGGGCTGGATGTCTACTACGCAGCTGATGGCTGCTATGAGGATAAGGCGCAGAATCAGCGCAGCTGGTTCTATCAACTCGGCCCGCGCTACCGACATTTTTCCGCCTATGAGCGAGCGGTTTTTCAGCCAGAGGGCCGCACCGAGATATTGATGATCTCGGAGTTGCAGCTGCCCCTGTTCATGAAGCACTTCCGGACCCCTGCCGAACGGTTTCACATGTTGCCACCGGGGATCGCTGCCGATCGCCGGGCTCCACCGGATGCGGCTGAAATACGCGCTGGACTGCGAGCTGAGTTCAAACTGACAGACAATGACCTGCTGCTGGTGCAGATCGGTTCCGGTTTCAAGACCAAAGGCCTGGACCGAACTCTGAAAGCAGTGGCTGCGCTACCGCCGGATCTGCGCCAGCGCACTCGGCTGATCGTTATCGGTGCTGATGATGCAGGGCCATTTTTGCAGCAGAGCCAATCGCTGGGTATTGCTGAGCAGGTGCAGATACTGAAAGGGCGTAACGATGTACCGCGCTTTCTACTGGGTGCTGATCTGTTGATTCATCCAGCCTATAACGAGAATACCGGCACTGTTCTTCTGGAGGCGCTGGTCGCCGGGCTACCGGTACTGACTACTGCTGCCTGTGGTTATGCGCACTACATCAAAGAGGCTGATTGCGGTCTGGTTGTACCCGACCCCTTTGACCAGGACACACTGAATATCTGGCTCAAGGCCATGCTGTATGACAGGCAGACGCGGGAACAATGGCAAGGTAATGCATTGGTGTACGCCGAACGTGCAGACCTGTACAGCATGCCGGAGCGCGCTGCTGATGTGATACTGGGAGAGCTCCCTTGAAACTGGTACTGCATGAACCCTTCAAGAGCCTCTGGGATGGTTGCGATGCCTTTGTCGAGGTCGAGGCGCTGCAGGGCGAGGTGTTTCGAGAGCTGGAAGCACGCAGAACCCTTCGCACTGAAGTAGAGGGGCGAGGGTACTTCGTCAAGATCCACCGTGGTGTTGGTTGGGGCGAAATCTTCAAGAACTGGTCAACTCTGAAAAGCCCGGTGCTGGGCGCTGATCAGGAGTGGGAAGCTATCGCAGCACTGACAGCAGCCGGTGTGCCAACCATGACCGCTGTCGCCTATGGTGAGCGGGGTGCCAACCCTGCCACCCGTCATTCTTTCATCATCACCGAGGAGCTGGCGCCTACCATCAGTCTGGAAGACTTCAGTCAAGATTGGTCAAGCCATCCGCCGCCGGTCGCGCTCAAGCGAGCATTGATCCACCGGGTGGCAGACATGACCGGGCGCATGCACCGAGCTGGCGTTAATCACCGCGATTGCTACATATGCCATTTCCTGCTGCATACCGATACGCCGCCGACACCGGATAACCTGCGTTTATCATTGATCGACCTGCATCGCGCTCAGGTGCGCGACAAGGTACCGCGCCGGTGGCGTGACAAGGACCTGAGCGGGTTGTATTTCTCTGCGCTGAACATCGGCTTGACCGAGAGAGACAAGTTGCGGTTTTTACGCACCTATTTCCAGCGGCCATTGCGGCGGATCATTACCGAAGAAGCCGTTTTGCTGGGCATGCTCGAACGCAAGGCGGCTCGACTGAGAGCCAGGTTCGAGCGCAAATATGCGCCTGGCAGCGGGCAATGACGTGCCAGGGAAACGCATGAGTACCACGGCCAGTTTGCGGGGTGCCGGTCGTAACCCGGTTGCGCCACAGAGCATATCGGTCGCGGGCGAGGTGCTGAACATACAGCAATGGCTACGTGTTCTGCCAGGTAAACGCCTGGTAGGGCGGGGTGGTTGGCAGGAACAACAGGTGCTGGCCAAACTGTTTATTGCCAACGGAGCCGAGCGTCATTGGCAGCGGGAAAGCACCGGTGTACAAGCCTTGCAGAGAGCCGGTATCCCTACCCCGGATCTACTGGGCAGCGGTGAGTTGCCGGGTGGTGGGTATTATCTGCTGACTGAATATCTGGACGATGCCCGGACTCTCCAGCAGCGCTGGGAAACGCTGCCTGACTCCTCTCCAGCCAGTCAGCAAGCCCAGAGCATCCTGCATGATGCATTGCGCATCATCGCGGCGATGCATGCTCAGGGCATCATGCAGACCGATCTCCATCTGGGGAACTTTCTACAGCGTGATGCGCAGCTTTATGTCATTGATGGTGACGCCATCGAGGTACGAGAGCCTGGCAAACCACTGCCCCTGTCGGATGCACAGAGCAATCTTGGCCTGTTCTTCGCCCAGTTGTTACCCGAGTGGGATGCTCAGCTGGACAGGCTGCTGCCGGTATACCTTGAGCACAATCCTGCGGTGGCTCTGCAGCATCAGGATGTGTTGAGGGAAGTCGGGCGACAGCGGCGTACCCGCCTGAACAACTTTCTGGGCAAGACCCTGCGCGATTGCAGTCAATTTGCGGTAACCCGCACCGCTGGGCGTTTCTGTGTGGTGCTGCGCGCCGAAGCGGACGCTCTGGCGCCGCTGTTGGCTGATCCGGATAGCGCCTTTGCCGGTCAGTCGCTGCTCAAGGACGGCGGCAGCAGCACGGTGGCCCGACTCCGGGTCAACGAGCGCGACCTGGTAGTCAAGCGCTACAACATCAAGGGTGTGGGCCATTGGCTCAAGCGCTTCTGGCGTCCCAGCCGGGCCTGGCACTCATGGTTATCCGGGTGGCGCCTGAGTTTTCTCGGTATTGCCACCCCTCAGCCACTGGCCATGATTGAACGCCGGATGGGGCCGCTACGCCGCGAGGCCTGGCTGATTACCGAATACTGCGCCGGTGATAACCTGCTGCAGCGATTGGGGGAGGCGGGTGATGAGCTACCTGAACAGCCCACAGCCGACGCCTTGCTGCAGGTCTTCAATCAGCTCCATCAGGCACGCATCAGTCACGGCGACTGCAAAGCGACCAACCTGTTATGGCATGCTCATCAAGTCTACCTGATCGACCTGGACGCCATGCAGGCCCATGGTGATGAATCGGGTTGGCGCAAGGGCTGGGCCAGAGACAGGGCGCGCTTTATACGCAACTGGCGAGCTGACAGCGCGCTGGCAGAATGGCTTGAACGGGCGCTGCCCCGTTAGCACATAACCACGAAAGGGGCATTACGACCGAAAAGGCATAGCCAAGCGTATTAGGTGTAGAATCCCCCTTATTTTTCACTGTTTCTGAGAGGCAAAAACCGTGGCATTGACCATCCTCGGACTTTCCGGCGCATTAAGCCATGATCCATCTGCTGCCCTGTATATCGATGGCAAGCTGATAGCTGCTGTGGAAGAGGAGCGTTTTGTTCGGGACAAGCATGCCAAAAACCGCATGCCTTACGAGTCAGCCAAGTTCTGCCTGGAGCAGGCCGGGATCAAGCCGGAAGACGTGGATATCGTCGCCATTCCCTTTGCCCCCATCAGTATTTTTGAAAAAGCCCGTTGGCACTATGCCAAGCGCTATTGGTACGCCCCGGACCGTTCGCTGGACGCCATCTTCATGGGCAACCGTCGCTACTATCGTTACAAGAAGCGCATCCAGTGGTGTCTGCAGCAGCTGGGCTTTGATCTGAAGAAGGTCAAGATTGAGCCCGTTGAGCATCACCTGGCCCACGCCTCCAGTGCCTATCACTGCTCTGGTTTCAAGGAAAAGACCGCGATTCTCGGGATTGACGGCAAGGGTGAGTACGCCACCACCTTCTTCGGCTACGGTGAAAACGGCAAGATCCACAAGATCAAGGAGTTCTATGACCCGGACTCCCTTGGTGGTCTGTACGGTGCCATCACCGAATACCTGGGCTTTGACATGCTCGATGGCGAGTTCAAGGTCATGGGCATGGCGCCCTATGGTGACCCGAGCAAGTATGACTTCTCCCGACTGGCCAAGTTTGAAAACGGCGAGCTGACCATCAACACCGATTACGCCAACGTCATCGGCTTCCGTCGCTACAAGGAAAAGGGCAAGGGCTACTACTTCTCGCCCAAGCTGATCGAATGGCTCGGCCCCAAGCGTGAAGGCGACGTGGCGGATGATCCCTACATCCACTACGCAGCCAGCATCCAGGCCCTGTTCGAGAAGGTCGCGCTGGAAATGATGGATTACTACCTGGGCGACATCATCCGGGAAACAGGCAAGATCGCCTTCGCAGGTGGTTGCGCCCTGAACGTCAAACTCAACCAGAAGATCATCGCCCGGGATGAGGTCAAGGAACTGTTCGTCCAGCCCGCAGCCAGCGATGCGGGCACCGCCGTCGGCGCCGCTGCCTATGTCTCGGTGCAAAATGGCGTGCCGGTGGAGAAGATGGAGCACGTCTATCTCGGGCCCAGCTACAGCAACGAAGACATCATCGCCGCCTGCGCCCGTCACCCCAATCAGCCCGAGTGGCAGAAGATCGACAATGTGCCCGAGCATATCGCTCAGCTCATGGTCGAAGGTAACCCGGTTGCCTGGTTCCAGGGTCGTATGGAGTTCGGCCCGCGCGCGCTGGGTGGTCGCTCCATCATTGGCTGCCCAAGCGTGCCGGGCGTGGCTGACCGTATCAACGCGCAGATCAAATTCCGTGAGCGCTGGAGACCATTCTGTCCATCCATGCTCGACACAGTTGCCCCACAGATGCTCAAGGTCGACCACCCCAGTCCTTTCATGACCTTCACCTTCGAGGTCAAGGAAGGATGGGAAAAGCGGGTACCTGAAGTAGTACACGAAGACGGCACCTCCCGTGCTCAGGTGCTGGAGCGCCGACACAATCCACGCTGGTATGACCTGATGGTCGAGCTGGAAAAGCTCACCGGCAACGGCGTATCGCTGAATACCTCACTCAACCGGCGCGGTGAGCCGATGGTGTGCTCGCCGACTGATGCGCTGAATATGTTCTATGGGTCGGATCTGAAGTATCTGATCATGGAGGATGTGTTGGTGGTGAAGGAAGGAGTGCGCTGAGTTGAATCCGGCACTTGTTTATCGTCGTGATATTGATGGCCTGCGCGCCATTGCTGTTCTACCTGTTGTTCTTTATCACCTTGGTGTTGCACCTTTTTCGGGTGGTTTCATCGGTGTTGACGTGTTTTTTGTCATTTCCGGCTTTTTGATTTCAACCATCGTCTATCGTGAGGTGCAGGCAGGAACATTCACCTATGCGCGCTTTTACGAGCGGCGGATAAGGAGATTGTTCCCTGCGCTGGCAGTGATGCTGTTGCTCACGGGTATTGTCGCTTGGTTCATGTTGCTGCCGTTGGATTACAAGCTGTTCAGCGAAGCTCAGGGACTTTCCGTACTGTTTCTGGCCAATTTTCATTTCTGGAACAAGACTGACTATTTCAATGATGCGGTAGGCAATATTCCACTGCTGCATACTTGGTCCCTGTCGGTCGAAGAACAGTTCTACATCCTGTTTCCGCCGCTGCTGCTGTTTCTGGTGAGACGGTTTCCGGCGCGCATCAATCTGATACTGCTGGGCCTGGCGTTGCTGTCATTGTTTGGTGCACAGCGTGCAGTCAGCCGGGTTCCTGAGACGGCCTTCTATCTGGTCCATTTGAGAGCGTGGGAACTGTTAGCCGGTGCGCTGTTGGCTACCGGGTTGCTGCCGGGGCATCGCATGCAGTGGTTGCGGGAACTGTCGGCCCTGCTTGGACTGGCCTTGATCCTTGGCACGGTGTTTATGCTGGACAAAAGTGCCCCATTTCCGGGAGTGTCGGCGCTCCCTGCGGTATTGGGCGCGGTCTTGATCATTCATGCTGGGCAGGGTGGCCAGACCTTGACCGGACGGCTGCT
This sequence comes from uncultured Halopseudomonas sp., assembly GCA_964474945.1. Lineage (GTDB taxonomy): Bacteria > Pseudomonadota > Gammaproteobacteria > Pseudomonadales > Pseudomonadaceae > Halopseudomonas. Next base: position 10,434 of record CAYYUQ010000083.1, read on the forward strand.
CGGTACTCCGCTGCTGGTACTGGTAGGACTGATCTCCTACTCTCTTTACCTGTGGCACTGGCCACTGTTTGTATTTGCGGGCTATTACAAGATAGTGCCCTTCACACCATTGGAACAGCTGGCGCTGTTCATACTGGCCTGTCTGCTTGGTTGGCTGTCATGGCGATTTATCGAGACGCCGTTTCGTGGCAAGTCCGACCCGGCCCAGCGCCGTCAGTTTTTTCAGTGGTCAGGTGTGGTGGCTGGCGCGTTGATTCTGGTGTCGTTGCCCGGTGCTATTACCAAGGGTGCCGCGTTCAGATTGCCAGAGAATGTTGCGGAGATCGCTTCGGTAGAGAAGGAAACCATTCCGTTCCGGCGCCCGTGTTTCGGTATATCGGTTGAAGATGTCGACCAGGAGCGTAACGTTTGCACGCTCGGCGCGGAGGGGGCTGCTGATTTCCTGTTATGGGGCGATTCGCACGCCCTGTCGCTTGCCCATGGTTTTGATCTTGTCGCCCGAGAGCAGGGACAGTCCGGCAGGTTCCTGGCGCGCTCGGTTTGCCCGCCGGTGTTGGGCAGCCGAGAGTTCCGTCCATCTGATGTCTCATGTGCGGAGTTCAACTCAGCCGTCGTTCGCTATCTGGACAGACATCCGGAAATCACACATGTGATTCTGGTCGGGGTGTGGTCAACCTACTTGCGGCGTGATCTGGAAAGCGCCGACCCCGGTACTTCATTTGCAGCGGGGATGGACCGTACCCTGGCGTATCTTGAGCGTCGCGGTATTCGATACACCTTCCTTGAACAGGTGCCGTTGATCGAACACCACGTACCCCAGGTGCTGGCGAGACTGACGGCGCTGGAACGTGATCTGGAAATCCGGCCCACAAGCCAACAGCACGAAGCGGGTGTTGCAGACGCGCGGCGCTATTTCGACGATCTGGCGAAGAAGCACAGCTTTGCACGCGTGGATCTCTCCGATGTACTATGCGATGAGCAGTATTGCAGGGTCAAAGTGGATGGCCAACCGTTGTATCGGGACACCAACCATTTGAGCAAGGCCGGTTCCGAGTATGTTTCCCCGTTGCTGCAAACGGTTATCAGGGTGCCAACTTCAGAGCAGGAGAGCAGATAGAGTGCCTACATCATCAGGTATGTCCGGGGCGTTACCGACGAGTAAGCAAAGATATGTGTACTGACGTCTGTATCAGCGTGGTGGTCCCGTCCTATAACTATGCGGATAGACTGCCCCGCGCACTTCACTCGGTTCTGGAGCAGCGCGAGCCGGGTGTAGAGGTCATCGTGGTTGATGACGGATCGACCGACCATACCGGCAATGTATTGGACGATCTGCATCGCACCTGGCCCGAATTGATCGTCATCAGGCAGCCCAATGCGGGCGCGGCTGCAGCCCGAAATCATGGGGTGCGAAGATCTTCCGGTCGCTACCTGTTGATGCTGGATGCGGATGACGAGCTCATTCCGGGCTCGCTGGCGTTACTCAAATCCACGGTGGGGCACCATCCTGAAGCAGGGCTGATATTGGGTGGCCATATCAGCGTCGATGAACGTGGGCACGAGCGGGAACGCAGCGCCAGTGTCGTTGGCGATGGGTCGGCAAGCGAGCTGATCGACCGGTATCTGTTGAAAAAGCGTATCGCCATATCCCACGGCTGTTCATTATTTCGTCGAGACGTAATTGAAGGCTGTCCCTATCCGGAGTATCTGAGGAGCGGGGAGGATATTGCTGTTTTTGCCTACGCGCTGATTGCAGCGCCGGTTGTCCGGCTTCCCCAAGCAATCGCGCGCATCCACAAGCACGCCGATAGCCTGCGCCATCAGCGAAATAACGAAAATCCGCTGGTTATCGTGGAGTCCGTTTTCGCTCGCTTGCCTGAGTCCTTTGAAAAACTCAAAGTGCCCTATCATGCACAACGCCTGCTGTCATTGTTCCGGGCAGCACTCCTGGCTGGAGACACCACCCAGGCCAGAGCATTCTATCTGCAAGCACTCAGAGCATCCCCGCGACAGGCATTGCGCTTAACCTATCTGCGCAAGGCGCTTCGCCTGCTCAGATGAAGGCGCCGTTTCTCCACGCGGGAGTCTCAGTTGTTGGGGGAGGCTGGCTGCGAGTGGACGGAATTGGAGCGCGCCCTGCGCATTCAGCTCAAGCGGTCGATCCGGGTGTCGCGCCTTCGCCTGAAATGGCGCAAGCGGCTCCAGCGTAGGTGCAAGCGCTTGGGTATCCTTCGACGGGAGGCTTGACATTCACGCCGCGCCTTGGCGATGCATCAAGCCGGGGAGTCTGAGAGACGCTCTTTTTCTTAGAACGTCGGGAAAGCGCTCGTCAGGTCATCCTTGACCTGTTCAATGCCGGGGCGCTGGTAATCTTCATTGAACACGGCATGGGCGAGGCCACTCTGGATAATGGCGTCCGGCGATACCGGCTCGGGACTGCTCATACCCAGCGCCGAATAATAGTCGTCGAATTTCAAGTCAGAAATAATACCCGTTGAGAAGTGTATTCTGCGGTTGGGAATCGAGAAGGCGTCAGCAATGATCAGGCCGTGCATGCTGGACGAGAGGATGAACTCGCACCTCAGGATATCCGAGAGCACTTCCTCGATCGGAGAAAAAACATTGATGGCTTTCACGCTGTCAAGTTTGGCTATGGCGTGAAATCGAGGGTCCTGCTGGTCAACGAAATGCGGGATGATACCCACCCGGTGGGTTTTTCGCGGCTTTGGTCTAGTACCCCACCAGCGATCAGCCAACAGCCCTGGGTCACCCAGTGCGGGCGATTGCCGCAAGCCGGGGATCTGCGATCTGGTTATGGTTCCCCGCACGGCGTGATAGGTGTGGCGGTTCGAAAATGTTCTGGTGCTTTTGTCCGTGCCGCTACCCCATATATGCAGGTGGCGTTTGAAAAGTATGCCTTTGGCCTTCCGTTCCCGAGAGAGTATCGACCCGATCGCAATCATGTCAGCATTCGCTGGTTCGGCGTAGATCACCTTGCGCCCGGATACCATTTCCACTATCAGAGGCGAAAGATAGTCGCCAAAGTTCTGTTTTGAAGGGTCTTGAGCCCCTTCTCCCCGCCACCAATACAGTTTGATTGTCATCTGGTTGCCTTGTTGGATGAGCGCTGCACTCATCTGAATGAATCGCACCGGGTTTTATGGAGGCCATTTAGTTTAAGTCAGGCTGCCATGGTCTGACCGGATTGCTGCTGGGAGAAGTCTGCCTCAGCTTCTGCCGGGGGTAAATACCCAATCGAGCTCAGCAGCCGTCGGTGGTTGTACCAGTGGACCCATTCAACTTTCACGACGCCATGGCAATGCATATTGTCCTTCCAGGCGTACTGGATATCAGCACCCAACAGCTCGTCCTGGTCGGCACGGGCGCTTTTGGCGGCATGCAGGTAGCACCCTGACGGAGCGATCTGGGTAACGTGACAGGTCGACTCGACTCCGCCCGCACGGCCGCCTTCTCTGCTAAGCTGAACGCTTCCTGAACAAAACGCGGAAACCCAACAGCGGGAAAGCAAATTTCCCTATATTAGGTCCGCTGGCGGATGCCGCCCTTCAAGTTCGTTATTTCATCTTCATGAGGTTGTGCCCAGGCGGGGAAGTCATGCTTCCTGCAGCGGCATCGGGATAGCTATGGCCAATAATCACGGGTTTACCACTGATGCTTTGTGCGCTGCACCCAGTGGAGCCTCCTATCCTCAGCGCAAGGCGGCCTAGTTCCATGTTCGACCTGTTTCGTCTTTATCGCGAGCGTGGCTGGACTCCCATCGATGCCCGGGCCTACCAGCAGGCCTGGATGCGCTGGGGTGGCAGTGTGGCGACGCACCCGGAGATCGTAGCCGGGTTATCAGCGTTGGCTGGCATAGAGGTGCATTACCTGGGCTGGTTTGGCGAAGGTGAGCTGCAGGCGGCGATGCCTGTCTGGGGCAAGCATCTGGCGTTGGCCAAGGCGGTGCTGAAACGTCAGAAGAAGCGTGGCGTTTTCGATCTGGGCAATGCCGAGATCATCCTGCCTCAGGCGCCGGGTTCACTCATATCGGTACGCCATGCCAGTGGCTATATATCCGAGCTGCATGTCGACCGGGTGTCAACGCTCCGCCAGCAGACGGAAGAGCTTGCGCTGGCCCGGGAGCCTGAGCAGTAGTCAAGCCATTCCCCTATGGGGCGGGGTGCTGCAGCAGCATTGCGTACAACTAGGTTATTACTGCATGCAATTACCTGCCATGCAGGAGCAGCCCGATCTACCGTTTGGTTCGAAAGAATGAGTTATGGTGATTTCTGGTGTATGGAAGCAGGCTGAAGGGGTGGCGTATCCT
>CAYYUQ010000084.1:0-14351 GCA_964474945.1 uncultured Halopseudomonas sp.
TGACTCCACCTTCTTTCAGGTGGACGGGTTTGCCGGCTTCGCCGGGCAAACAAAACGGGACGCACATGGCGTCCCGTTTTCATATCAACACAAGGCGGCTTACAGCGGACGCAGGTTGATCTCTACCCGACGGTTCTGCGCACGACCAGCAGTTGTATCGTTGCTGGCGATCGGTTGGCTCGGGCCAACACCACGGCTGCTGATACGCGCACCGGATACACCCTGACCGGTCAAGTAGGAAGCAACGCTGGTCGCACGATCCTGCGACAGGCGCATGTTCAGCTCCAGAGAACCGGTACTGTCAGTGTGACCAACGATGTCGATACCGTTCTTGTCGAATTCCTTGAATACCTTGACCAGCGAATTCAGGGTCGGGAAGAAGCTGCTGGAGATATCCGAGGAACTGCTGGCGAAAGTGATATTGCCGGGCATGATCAGCTGCAGGTTATCGCCGTTACGCACTACCTGAACGCCGGTACCGGTCAGTTCCTGACGCAGGCGCTGCTCCTGGCGATCCACGTAATAACCGTAACCTGCACCAGCCGCGCCACCAACGGTCGCACCGATCAGTGCGCCCTTGGCCCGGTCATCCTTGCTGGAGGTAGCCGCACCGATCAAGGCCCCTGCTACTGCACCGCCGCCGCCATAAACGCCAGCCTTGCCGGCCTCACGCTCGCCGGTGTAAGGGTTATTAGTACAACCTGCAAGTACTGCAGCACAGGCAGAAACGGCAATCAATGCTTTGATTTTCATAGGTTTTCCTTAATTTACGTCATCATCACGGCTACGCATTCAGGCATGCGAGGCACTGGTTTGCCCGCAGGGGGCTGTGTTTTATCCCGATCATTCAATTATGGTCGATTCAGCCTCGAATAAAAGGGTTCTCTCGGATTTCATCGCCAATCAGGGTGTCCGGGCCGTGCCCGGTCACCACCACCGCTTCTTCATCAAGCGTGTAAAGGCGCTGGCGGATGGAGGATTCGATCTGGCTGTAATCGCCGCCCCACAGATCCGTCCGCCCGATCCCCCGGCGGAACAGGGTATCGCCCGCAATCAGCAACTTATCCTGAGGAAACCAGAAGCTCATCGAGCCCGGCGTGTGCCCCGGTGTATGCAACGCCACACCACAGCCACAGGCCAGTTCCTCATCATCCTGCAGCCACTGATCCGGTGCCGGCACGGGTTTGTAAGGCACGCCGAACATCTGGCACTGCATCTCCAGGTTGTCCCACAGGAATTTGTCTTCCTTGTGCAGGTGCAGGGTCGCCCCGGTGGCCTTCTTCATTTCTCCGGAGGCCAGAAAATGATCCAGGTGGGCATGGGTATGAATGATGCTCACCACCTTCAGACCCAGCTCATCCAGACGGTTCAGGATCAACTGATGATCCCCACCCGGATCAACAACGATGGCTTTTTTGGTCACCGGATCGCCGATGATGGTGCAGTTGCATGGCAACGGGCCGACAGGGAAGGTTTCACGGATCAATGTGGGGGCTGGCATGGGAAGTCCTTGTGGTACAAAAATGTTATCAGATTCAGGCAGGTCTAACCGGTTCTACAGGATATGATCCCAACGGGTGCGACTTTTCAAGCTCTGGCAGCCGCCAGCGCGGGCTGTCAGCCCAGCGTGCGCTCAGCCAGATACGCCAGAACCGCCTCGGCTTCACCGGCAAATTCGATGCGTGACGCCTTGCTCTCGCGCTGGTACACGTACATCGGATCGTAGTACTCATTCAGCAGTCCCTCGATCCAGCCACGGTGTAGCTCGACCTCGCCGCTGCGACGCTGCTCGTCGAGGGCCCGCTGCATGATCTCGCGCAGTCGCATATGCCGCTCGCCACCCAGGCGCTTCTGGATATTATCCAGGCTCTGCAGCAGTCGCTCGGCAAAAGCTGCGAACCCCTGCTCCTCACCATGCACGCTGAGAAATTCCGCGGTGAGGTCGATCACATAATCACGCAGGATGCGCTGTACCCGATCGTCAAAGCTGTCTTCCAGCCACACCATGGGGAATTGCTGCATGCTCTGGTTCAGCGTCAAGGGCAGCGAACAAGCGCCGATCAGTCGGCTCTCATCCTCAAGTACGAAATATTGCTGGCCACGCCCGCGCCGTTTGAGCAGATCGATAGCCAGCTGATTCTCGAAATCGATCTGCGACGGCTGGCTGGTGGCACGTTTGCCGAAGCTGGAACCACGATGATTGGCGTGCCCTTCCAGGTCAATACTGTTGTCCAGCGCGGCAACCACTTCGGTCTTGCCGGTGCCGGTCATGCCACCGACGATGATGAAGTTACACTCGGCCACCGCGGCCTCCAGCGTATCGATCAGAAATCTACGCATCGCCTTGTAACCACCGATCACCCGCGGATAATCAATACCCGCCTCGGCCAGCCACTGCTGGACGATCTGCGAACGCAGACCACCACGAAAGCAATACAGATAACCATCCGGATTGGCCCTGGCAAACGCCGCCCAGGCTTCGACACGTGCATCCTTGATCTTGCCCGAGACCAGCTGATGGCCCAGTTCAATGGCTGCCTGCTGACCCTTGTGCTTGTAGCAGGTACCCACCTTCTGCCGCTCGATATCGGTCATCAATGGCAGGCTGATGGCATTCGGAAAAGCGCCCTTGGCAAACTCTACCGGGGCGCGCATGTCCATCAACGGAAGGTCATTGAGAAAGATATCGCGGTAGTCTGCGCTGTTATCGCGCATCACAACACCTCTACCGCGTGGCTCTGTCGCTCGATCAATTGGCCGATGGGAGCAAGACTCAGGCCCAGCTCGGCGGCGACCGTGTGAAACCCGGTCTCACCTTCGGGCGCCACAGCAATCAGCAAGCCACCGCTGGTCTGCGGGTCACACAGCAGGTTGCGCTGTTCCTCGGAGATCGGCGCAATACGGTCGCCGTAGCTGTCGAAGTTGCGCTGGGTACCGCCGGGCACACAGCCCTCAGCCAGATAATGTTCCACTCCCGGCAGGCGCGGCACAGCGGCGAAATCGAGCTGTGCGGTCAAGCCAGCGCCATCGGCCATTTCCACCAGGTGCCCGAGCAGACCGAAGCCGGTAACATCAGTCATGGCGTGCACGCCCGCCAGCTTGCCGAAGCGCGAGCCGGGCCGGTTCAGGGTGCACATCCAGTCACGCGCCAGACCCACATCCTGCTCACGCAGTCTGGCCTTCTTCTCCGCGGTGGTCAGAATGCCGATGCCCAGCGGCTTGGTCAGGTACAGCCGGCAGCCCGCCGTGGCGGTGTCATTGCGCTTGAGGTGCTTTTTCTCCACCACCCCGGTCACGGCCAGTCCGAAGATCGGCTCAGGCGCGTCAATCGAATGACCACCCGCCAGCGGAATGCCGGCAGCATCACAGACCGCCCGACCGCCACGCATCACCTCGCGGGCAACCTCCGGCGGCAGCACATCTATCGGCCAGCCAAGAATAGCGATAGCCATCAGCGGGTCACCACCCATGGCGTAGATGTCGCTGATGGCATTGGTGGCGGCGATGCGACCGAAGTCAAAGGGGTCGTCAACGATGGGCATGAAGAAATCGGTGGTCGAAATCACGCCGCGCTCCTCGTCCAGCGCGTATACCGCCGCGTCGTCCCGCGAGGTGTTGCCGACCCATAACCGCGGATCAAGGTTCTGCGCTCCACTGCCGGCAAGTATCACTTCCAGCACCTTGGGGGAAATCTTGCAGCCACAACCGGCGCCGTGGCTGTATTGGGTAAGGCGGATCGGCTCGCTCATCGGTTCTCTCGGCAAATGCGGAAACGGGGCGAGAATTCTAGCAAAGCTGCACCGGCTTTTCCGGAACGCTCGGTCTGATTGCTCCCGAAGAGCCCGATTTTTTTCCGACAGACAGCAAACTGCTATCGACCTGCGTACTGCACTCGTATAATTGCCGCACTCGAACCCTCAACAAAACACTACGCTCGCTGCGATCGTGGTCTTTTGAATTTTTTCCGCTATTGAACCGGAGAACGTCCCATGCTCAAGCGCACCCTCGCGCTCACCAGCGCTATTGTCCTGACCCTGTCCGCCCTGACCACCCAGGCCGCCGACGTATTGAAAGTCAGCGCCATCCCCGACGAAGCGCCGACCGAGCTGCTGCGCAAGTTCGCACCGCTGGGAGCCTATCTGGAACAGGAGACCGGCATGAAGGTCGAGTTCGTTCCGGTAGCCGATTACCCGGCCGTGGTCGAAGCGCTGGCCACCGACCGTCTTGATCTGGCCTGGCTTGGCGGCTTCACCTTCGTGCAGGTGCACCTGAAGAGCGGCGGCACGGCCATTCCATTGGTGCAGCGCGAACAGGATGCGCAGTTCACCAGCAAATTCATCACTGCCAACCCGGACGTGCAGGCACTGACTGATCTGGAGGGCAAGACCTTTGCCTTCGGCTCCATCTCCTCCACTTCCGGTAGCCTGATGCCGCGTTACTTCATGCTGCGGGACGGCATCAAGCCGGAAGATTTCTTCAGCCGCATCGGCTACTCCGGCGCCCATGATGCCACCGCCGCCTGGGTGCAGGCTGGCCGGGTAGACGCCGGCGTGCTCAACGCCAGTGTGTGGGACAAACTGGTCACCGCCGGCAAGGTCGATACCGACAAGGTACGGGTTTTTGCCACCACACCGAGCTACTACGATTACAACTGGACAGTGCGTGGCACGCTTGATCCGGCCTTGATCGAGAAGCTGCGCCAGGCCTTCCTGGCCCTTGATCCGGCCAACCCGGCACACAAGGAAATCCTCGACCTGCAAGCCGCGAGCCGCTTCATCGAAACCGAGGCCGCGAACTATCAGGGCATTGAGGATGCCGCTCGCGCTGCCGACCTGCTGAAATGAGCCTGCGCCTGACCGGCGCCAGTCTGCAGCACGGCAATGGTGTTCAAGCTCTGTGTGACGTGGATCTGAGCATTACCACCGGCGAACGGGTCGCGATCATTGGCCCGTCCGGCGCGGGCAAGTCCAGTCTGTTGAGCTTGCTGGCGAGCGCCCTGCCGCCGAGCAGCGGCAGCGTCGAGCTGCTGGGGGAAAATCCCTGGCAGCTGTCGGCCCGCGCCCGGCAGCGCTTGCGTACGCGCATCAGCCTGATCCATCAGGCACCACCGTTGCCGCCACGGCAGCGGGTGGTCACCGCGGTACTGGCTGGCAAGCTGGGGCAATGGGGGCTGGGCAAAAGTCTGCTGAATCTGCTGCATCCGGTCGACATCCCCGGCGCCCGCGCGGTACTCGCCCGACTGGATCTCACCGACAAGCTGTTCGCCCAGTGCCAGCAACTGTCCGGGGGCCAGCTGCAGCGGGTCGGCATCGCCCGCGCGCTCTATCAATCCCCTGAATTGCTGCTGGCAGACGAGCCGGTATCGGCCATGGATCCGGTACTGGCCGGACATACACTGAACGTCTTGTGCCGCCATGCCGAAACGCAGGGAGTGACCCTGATCGCCAGCCTGCATGCGGTAGAATTGGCACTGGCGCACTTCCCGCGGATTATCGGTGTACGCGCCGGCCGCATCGCCTTTGATTGTCCCGCCGCCGAGGTTACCCCGCAGTTGCTCGACGCGCTCTATGCCAATGAACAGCTGGTCTCGCCGCCGGCACCCGCTGCCACCCTGAGCCTGCAGCTGCCCCGATGCTGAGCCGCGATACCCGCGATCCCGCCGCCCTGCCCCGCCTGTTATTGACGGTGCTGGCCATTGCCCTGCTGTGGCCGGGCATTCAGCTCGCCGAGCTGAACCCCGGTGTGCTGATAGCCGGCGACAGCCAGAGCGAGATGGGCCATTTTGTGTCTGCCTTCTGGCCGCCGGCACATAGCCCGGATTTTCTGCAGCTGCTGCTGGACGCCACCCTGCAGACGCTGGCCATTGCTACCGCCGGCATGGCTATCGCCCTGCTGCTCGCCGTACCGGCCGCTCTGGCCGCCAGCCGCGCGCTGTCGCTGTCAGCAGCTTCCCGTGGTGGTCGGCCAGGTGCTCTTGGCCAAGCGCTGCGCTGGCCGGTGCGCGGTCTGCTGATATTCCTGCGCAGCGTGCCGGAAATCGTCTGGGCGTTACTGTTCGTGCGCGCTGTGGGCCTGGGCCCGACCGCTGGTGTACTGGCCATCGCCATTACCTATGCCGGCATGCTCGGCAAGGTCTATGCAGAAATCTTCGAGTCGGTGGATCAACGCCCCATGCATGTCCTGCTGCAAGCCGGCAGCGGACGCTTGGCGGCATTCGCCTACGGCAGCCTGCCCAATGCCGCCGCCGAGCTGACCTCCTACACCGTATACCGCTGGGAGTGCGCGATCCGCGCTTCGGTCGTCATGGGCTTTGTCGGCGCCGGCGGGCTGGGCCAGCAGATCGACCTGTCGCTGCGCATGTTCGCCGGGAGCGAGGTCGCCAGCATGCTGCTGACCTTCCTGCTGCTGGTACTGCTGGCTGACACCCTCAGCCGCGTGTTGCGCGGGAGACTGGCATGAGGCGGCTGGGCAATATCGCGCTGCTGCTGGCTATCCTTGCCGCTGTGGTGGCCTCCTTTGCCTATCTCGGCATGGGGCTGGGCGCACTGGTCGAAGGTGACAATCTCAAACAGATGGGTGCCTACGCCGCTCGCTTCCTGCAGCCGGATCTGAGTAGCGGCCATCTGCAGGCAATCGGTCGTGGCGCGCTGGAAACCCTGGCCATGTCGGCTGTAGGCACCCTGCTTGCAGCCGTGTTCGGCCTGCTGCTGGCCCTACCGGCAGCAGGCCGCTTCGGCGGCGTTGCCCAGAGTCTGGTGCGCCTGCTGCTGAATGCCCTGCGGGCGATTCCGGAGCTGGTGTGGGCAGCATTGATGGTGCTCGCCGCCGGTCTGGGCCCCAACGCCGGCACCCTGGCGCTGGCACTGCATACCGCCGGCGTGCTCGGGCGGCTGTTTGCCGAAGCGCTGGAAAACACCCCCACCGCGCCAGCCGAAGCCATCCGGCTACAGGGTGGCGGCCAGATTGCCGCGTTCTGCTACGGCACCCTTCCCAACCTGTGGCCACAGCTGCTGGCCTACACCCTGTACCGCTGGGAGAACAACATCCGCATGGCCAGCGTACTCGGCTTTGTCGGTGCCGGCGGTCTGGGGCAGATGCTCTACATCAGCCTCAGCCTGTTTCAGGAGGCGCAGGCCAGCACGGTGATTCTGGCCATGCTGCTGTTGGTACTGGGAGTGGATGCGTTGAGTGGCTGGACACGCCAGCGCTGGGTGCGCACAGGGTAATCACGCTGCATGCTTCTTCCGACCAACATCCTGCGAAAATACATCACACCCATGTACAATTTCCCGCTTTTCGGCCATCCGGCCGCCACGGACTCCTCTCATGACTGAACCTGCTGAACAGGGCCAGCTCAAGCGCGGCCTGAGCAATCGACACATTCAATTGATCGCCCTGGGCGGCGCCATAGGTACTGGCCTGTTCCTCGGCTCGGCCGGGGTCATGAGCAGTGCCGGGCCCTCGATGTTGCTGGGTTATGCGATTGGTGGATTCATTGCCTTTCTGATCATGCGTCAGCTGGGCGAAATGATCGTTGAGGAGCCCGTGGCGGGTTCCTTCAGCCATTTCGCTCACGCGTACTGGTCGCCCTTCGCCGGGTTTCTGTCGGGCTGGAACTACTGGGTGCTGTATATCCTGGTGGGCATGGCGGAGCTGACTGCCGTCGGCAAGTATGTGCAGTACTGGTACCCCGATATCCCTACCTGGGCCACTGCACTGGCATTTTTCGGCCTGATCAACCTGATCAATCTCTGGAATGTGAAGGTGTTTGGTGAGGCTGAGTTCTGGTTTGCGATCATCAAGGTCGGTGCCATTCTGGGCATGATTGCGCTAGGGTTGTATCTGCTGATCTCAGGCGCTGGTGGCGAGCAGGCCAGTGTCAGCAATCTGTGGAGCCACGGCGGCTTCTTCCCCAACGGAGTTGGCGGATTGGTAGTGGTGATGGCGGTGATCATGTTCTCCTTCGGCGGGCTGGAACTGGTGGGTATCACCGCGGCCGAGGCGGAGAATCCGCGCAAATCCATCCCCAGGGCGATCAACCAGGTAGTGTACCGCATCCTGCTGTTCTACATCCTGGCGCTGGGTGTGCTGCTGTCGCTGTACCCTTGGGATAGCCTGGTGGAGACGCTGACCATGGGCGACGACCCCTACGCCCGCAGCCCCTTTGTGCAGATCTTCTCGTTGATCGGCAGTGATACGGCGGCGCATGTGCTGAACTTCGTGGTGCTGACCGCCGCGTTGTCGGTGTACAACAGCGGCGTGTATTGCAACAGTCGCATGCTCTACGGGCTGGCCGAACAGGGCGATGCGCCGCGGATATTCCTCAAGCTCAGCCGCAGCGGCGTGCCGGCGCTGGGGATTCTGGTGTCCGGCCTGATCACCCTGCTCTGCGTGGCGCTGAATTATGTGTTGCCCCAGGGCGCGCTGATCATCCTGATGTCACTGGTGGTAGCGGCATTGGTATTGAACTGGGCGATGATTTCGCTTTCCCATCTCCGGTTCCGTCGCAGCATGAAGGAACAGGGAATCGTGCCGGGCTTCAAGGCGCTGTGGTCGCCCTTCAGTAATTACCTGTGCCTGGCCTTTGTCGGGTTTATTCTGGTGGTACTGTCACTGGACAGCGGCACGCGGATGTCGGTGTTTGCCCTGCCGGTGTGGGTGGCATTGATCTGGCTGTGCTATCGGTTGAAAGGCCGTCGGGCTGGGTGAGTATCGGCGCAGGCTCGAATCAGCGGTTCCGTCCTTCTCTTATCGGCCCGCGCCGGGCCGATGCTGGCCGCGAGGCCAGCCGGGTTTCGCTCAAACTGCAGCGCCCTGGTATTCCTCGCCATCATCAGCCAGCTTCTGTACTACAAGGCTGCCAATAATATCCCCCTCCACGTTGACCGCCGTGCGCACGGTATCCAGCAGACGGTCAATCGGCAGCAGGATGGCGATGGCCTCGGCAGGCAGCCCCACCGCCTGCAGCACCATGACCATGGTGACCATGCCGGCACTGGGAATACCCGGCGCGCCCGACGAGGCGATCATGGCGGTGAGAAATACCACCAGCTGCTGGGCCAGCGACAGCTCCACACCGATCAGGTTGGCTACGAACAGGGCCGCCGCGGCCTCATACAAGGCGGTACCGTCCATATTCATGGTGGCGCCCAGCGGCAGGACAAAACCGGCGATACGCCGCTTCACGCCAAGATTATCCTGGGCACAGCGCAGGGAGATGGGTAACGCTGCCGAGCTGGAACTGGTAGCAAAGGCGGTAATGATCGCCTCCCGCGCGCCACGCCAGAACCACAGCGGCGATTTGCGCGTCACGGCATAGAGAATGCCGGGCAGAGTGACCATGCCATGAAACAGGGTAGTGGCGAAGATCAGTACGATAAAGCCAAGCATGGTCATCAGCAGCGCCACATCCTGCTCGGCAACCAGGCGGATCAGCAATGCCAGAATCCCCAGGGGTGCCAGCCACATGATCCAGCCGATGATTCGCAACAGCAGATCGAGGAACTCCTGCATCACCTGCAGGATGGTGTGATAACGCTGCCCGCCGGCTATCAGGGCAATACCGACGAAGATGGCGAACATCAGCACCGAGAGGATGTCACCGTTGGCGAAGGCGGTGAAGGGATTCTTGAACAGGCCGCTGAAAAAATGCTGGAAGAATTCCGGCATGCTCATCTGCCGCGCTTCGAAGGTATCCATCGCCTCGGCAAACATATCCAGCGACAGCCCGGCCCCCGGCTTGAATACATTGGCCACCAGCAGCGCCAGCAACATGGCCAGGGCGGTAGTCAGCATGAAGTACAGCACGGTAGTGATCCATACCCGGTGCACCTGATGGTGCGCCTGCAGGCTGGCGACGCCGACAACAATGGAGGTGAAGACCAGCGGAATCAGCACCATCTTCAGCAGGCCGATAAAGACGCCGCCCACCAGGGTACTGCCATAGAGCACGCCTGAGCGCAGCCCGGCATCCTCTGGCATGGCACCGAGCAGCCAGCCGATCAGGATGCCGAGGCCGGCGGCAATGAATATCAGACGGTTCAGGCTGGGCACTGTTGTTCTCCTTGATTATTCGCGAAGAAGGATACCCCATGTGCCCTGCCCCGGCATCAAGCAGAAGGTTGCCCGGCCACAGGCGCGCTACAGCCCCAGGCAACCCACTTCCCAACACATCAGTGCGCCCGGGAATATCGAGCACTGGCTCGATGAGAGGCGTTCCCGTGTCACCCTGGACGAGCGGGTGCTCGTCCCTTCCCGATCCAGCCTCAGACCGAGGAGATACAGGGCGCCTGCTGCTCCAGCCACTCGGCGATTTCCACGCGGATACGTTTCTTGTCCAGCTTGCCAACACTGGTCTTGGGAATTTCATCAACCACAGCGATCTGGGTAGGTACTGCCCATTTGTTGATGCGACCTTCATCCACAAAGGGTTGCAGGTGAGCGGCCACTGCGCCGGCATCCACTTTCTGTCCGGGCGCGACGACCACCAGTGCGAACGGGCGTTCGTCCCAGCGTGGATCAGGCACGCCGACCACAGCCACATCACGGATCGCCGGATGCACACTGATCAGGCTTTCCAGCTCCAGCGAGGATAGCCACTCACCGCCGGTCTTGATCACGTCCTTGATGCGATCACGAATTTCGATGCTGCCGGTGTGGTCGATCGCCGCCACGTCACCGGTGTGCATCCAGCCGTGTTGCCACAATTCGGCACTCTTTTCCGGCTCCTTGAAATAGCCCTGGGTCAGCCAGGGTGCACGCAGTACCAGCTCACCCTGGGTGTGGCCATCATGGGGCAGGAAGTTGCCCTGCTCGTCCATCAGTCTGGCCTCGACCATGGGTACCGGCACGCCGGCCTTGATCTTGTAGGTGATCTGTTCCTGCTCACCGGCCATTTGTATTTCCCTATTGATGTAGCCGGCAGAAATCAGCGGGCAGGTTTCCGACATGCCATAGGCTGCGGACAGATGCATCCCGCGCTTGCCGGCGGTTTCAAACAACCCGCGGGGCAGCGCGCTGCCACCGATGATGACCTTCATGCCACCGAAATCGAAGCCTTCAGCGGCTTTGGCATTGAGCACCATCTGCAGAATGGTCGGTACGCAGTGGGAGAAGGAGACCTTCTCGTCCTGAATCAGTTTGACCAGCAGTTCCGGATCATAGCGGCCCGGATACACCTGTTTCACCCCTAACATGGTGGCGGTGTAAGGCATGCCCCAGGCATGTACGTGGAACATGGGCGTGATCGGCATGTACACGTCCTGGTTGCACATCATGCGCTCGGTACCGACGCCATTCAGCATGCCGGCCTGGGTCAGGGTGTGCAGTACCAGTTGACGGTGAGTGAAATAAACACCCTTGGGATTGCCGGTGGTACCGGTAGTGTAGAAGGTGGTGGCGATGGAATTTTCGTCGAAATCAGCGAAATCGTAGGTGCTGGCGGCTGCCGCCAGCAGTTGTTCATATTCGCCAACGAAGCCGCGCAGGTCAGCGGACTTGTCCTCTCCATCGGTCAGCAGAATGGTACTGGTGACAGTGGTCAGCTGCGACTCGACAGATTGATACAGCGACAGGAACTCGCTGTTGACCAGCACCATGATGTCGTCGGCATGGTTCATGGTGTAGATGATCTGCTCCGGCGATAACCGCACGTTCACCGTGTGCAGCACAGCGCCAATCATGGGTACGGCAAACATGCACTCCAGATAGCGATTGCTGTCCCAGTCCAGCACCGCGACGGTATCCCCGGCCTTGACTCCGGCGTCGGTCAATACGTTGGCCAGCCGGCGGACGCGCTCATTGAAGGTGGCATAGCTGTAACGGCTGATATCCCGGTAGACAATTTCCTGGGAGGCTTCATAACGGGCCCCCGACAGTAGTAAATTCTTGATCAGCAGGGGCGTAGAGTATGCCTGCGCAGCGGGCGGTAAAATCCGTGTATTCAACATGAGACGACCTTATTGTTTGGCTTATGCGGGTCTGGTAGCAGCGCTACATTGCCTGTCGCTTCAACTATAACGAGGCTTTAGCGCGGACACCATGGCAGTTTTGTGACCCGATCATACAAAGCTTTGCGGTCGACAATAAGGGGTATTTGCGCGTATAAAGTCGATTGATGACCATAGATAACCCATCAGTCATATTTCAGGAGTCAGCATGTCCGAGAACATCGTTATAGTCAGTGGCGTCCGCACCCCCATGGGCGGGTTCCAGGGTAGTCTGTCGAGTCTGTCAGCGGTGGATCTCGGCGAAGTGGTTATTCGCGAAGCGGTGGCCCGCGCTGGCATTTCTCCAGCCGATGTGCAGGAAGTGATCATGGGCTGCGTTCTGCCCGCCGGTCTCAAGCAGGGCCCAGCCCGCCAGGCTTCGCTGAATGCCGGTCTGCCCGCCGCCACCGGTTGCACCACCATCAACAAGCTGTGCGGCTCGGGTATGAAAGCCGTCATGCTGGCACACGATGTACTCAAGGCCGGCTCCAACCAGGTAATGGTCGTGGGTGGCATGGAGAGCATGTCCAACGCGCCCTATATCATTGAGAAAGCCCGCGGCGGCCTGCGCATGGGCCATGGCGAGATCAAGGATCACATGTTCCTCGACGGACTGGAGGATGCGCGCAGCGGCCGCCTGATGGGCTCCTTTGCCCAGGAAACCGCCGACCAGTACGGCCTGACCCGGGAGCAGATGGACGCCTATGCGATCGAATCCCTGAACCGTGCCAAGAAAGCCATCGAGAACGGCTCACTGGATAGCGAAATCGTGCCCCTCACCGTCAGTACCCGCAAGGGCGAGGTGGTGATCAAGGATGACGAACAGCCGCACAACGCCAACATCGAAAAGATTCCCTCACTGCGTCCGGCCTTCGCCAAGGACGGCACCATCACTGCGGCCAATGCCAGCTCCATCTCCGATGGTGCCAGCGCGCTGGTAATGATGACCGAGAGCGAAGCCGCCAAACGCGGCCTCAAGCCGCTGGCCCGCGTGGTGGCCCACGCTACCCAGAGCCAGGATCCCAGCGAGTTCACCATCGCCCCGGTCGGTGCCATTACCAACCTGTTCAACAAGACCGGCTGGAGCAAGAAGGACGTGGATCTGTTCGAGATCAACGAAGCTTTTGCCATGGTCGCCATACTGGCCATTCAGGGGCACGGTCTGGATCATGACAAGGTCAATATCTTCGGTGGCGCCTGCGCTCAGGGGCACCCGGTTGGCTCGACCGGCTCACGGTTGATCGTTACCCTGATCAATGCCCTGCAAAGAACCGGCGGCAAGCGCGGCGTGGCCTCGCTGTGCATCGGTGGTGGCGAAGCGACTGCCGTGGCCATCGAACTGATGTAACTCCCGTCCATAGTGCATCCGGCTGCAAGCTGCGGTCGGATGCGCTATAGCTGCAACAGTGTTTATGTATCACCATTCACCAGCCACCGCGCCCTTGCCAAGCTGAGGCGGGCTGCTCAACACTGTCGGCCATTTTTCAAGCACCCTTCCAAGGAGATTCCCCATGAGCGACATCCGTTTTGAAGACAAGGTCGTTATCGTTACCGGCGCTGGCGGTGGTATCGGCCGTGCCCACGCACTGCTGTTTGCCAAGCATGGCGCCAAGGTCATTGTTAACGATCTGGGTGGCAGTGCCCAGGGGGAAGGTGCCAACAGTGAAGCTGCGCTGAAGGTAGTGGAAGAGATCAAGGCCGCTGGCGGCACGGCGATCGCCAACCCGGACAGCGTGGTGGATGGCGACAAGATCGTACAGTGCGCCATGGACAACTTTGGCCGGGTCGATGTGGTGGTGAACAACGCCGGTATTCTGCGCGACAAGAGCTTCGCCAAGATGTCCGACACCGACTGGGATCTGGTCTACAAGGTGCACGTCGAGGGTGCCTACAAGGTGACCCACGCAGCCTGGGATCGGATGAAGGAACAGAACTTCGGTCGCATCATCTTCACTTCTTCCACTTCCGGCATCTACGGTAACTTCGGGCAGGCCAACTACGGCATGGCCAAGCTGGGTCTGTATGGCCTGACCCGCACCCTGGCCATCGAAGGCCGCAAGAACAACATCTTCGTCAACGCCATTGCCCCGACTGGCGGCACCCGCATGACTGAAGGCCTGTTCCCACCCGGCGCCTTCGACAAACTCAAGCCCGAACTGGTCAGCCCGCTGGTGGTATACCTGTGTTCCGAGCAGAACCAGGAAACCGGAGGCCTGTTCGAAGTCGGCGGTGGCTGGATGGGCAAGGTACGCTGGGAGCGTTCACTGGGTATCGGTTTCAATCCCGATGAAGGCTTCACTCCGGAAGACGTGCAGGCCAACTTCGAACAGCTGTGCAGCTTCGAGAATGCCGTGCATCCGAAGG
>CAYYUQ010000085.1:0-14037 GCA_964474945.1 uncultured Halopseudomonas sp.
TCTGTCTCACTCTCATGCAAAGGTAAGATCAACCATTTAATCCGCTTACCCAAAAAAATAAAGGCCAGTCAGCCGAGCCGGCAAATTATATCGCCGAATGGGGCTGCCTGCCTCTTTATCGGCTGTATTTGCTGCAATTGAACGCGCAAGCAAAGTGTGCACCGCTTCACGCAACTGAGTTGCAGGCTGTGATGGGCTTTGCAACCTGCGCGTTTGACCGCAGGGCAAAGATTGGTTAGCGTGTCAAACGGTCATTTGAAACAGCGCTGACGGTCAGCAGGAGAACCGTTCCGGCTGTTCGCAGGCCAACCACTCTGAATAACAAGATGAAGTACGGAGTCAGGCCATGGCTGCAGATGTATCCTCCATCGAGATTCGTTCCGAGAAAGTTACCATCGTTGCCCGGGATGGTTATCTGCTGGGCGCAAATCGTTTTCATGCCCATGGTCAGGCCAAGGGAAATCTGCTGGTAGCTGGCGGTACTGGTGTCCCGCAGCGCTTCTATCGACGCTTCGCTGAATATGTGGCGCGCAGAGGCTTCAATGTACTGACTGTCGATTATCGCGGTACCGGCGAATCGAAGCCTGCCACGCTGAAAGGCTTTGAGATGTCCTACCTCGATTGGCCGGAAAAGGATCTACCTGCGGCTGTTGACCTGTTGAGCCAGGAGGGTCTGCCATTGTACTGGGTGGGGCATTCTTTCGGCGGCCATGCCATTGGTATGTTGCCCAATCACGACCGTCTTACGGCCTGTTATAGCTTTGGTAGTGGGGCAGGTTGGGCGGGCTGGATGCCGAACGCTGAGGCACTGAAGATCCGCCTGTTCTGGAATGTCATCATGCCAGTGATCGTGGCCTGGAAAGGCTATATGGCCTGGAGTCTGCTGGGCATGGGTGATGACCTGCCGCGAGGCGTCTACCGGGATTGGAAGCGTTGGTGCAAGTATCCGCACTATTACTTCGATGACCCCACCATGCCCCATGTCCATGCACGCTATGCTGCGGTGAAGACGCCCTGCGCCTTTGTCACCTCGCGCGATGATCCCTGGGCTCCGCCGCAATCGCGGGATGCTTTCGTCAAGGGCTACGTCAATGCGCCCTTGACGCTGTATGACATTGAGCCGGCAGCGGGCAAGCCAGTCATCGGCCATATGGGCTATTTCCGGCCCGAGGCCCAGCCTTTCTGGGATGAAGCATTGAACTGGCTGCAACAGGCCGCTCTGCCGGTCGGGCAGGAAGCTACCAGCCTGGCGGCGTCTGACAACTGAACCAGAGCGGATTCATTTTGCATCACGCCCATGCGGCCGTTGCAGATTCAGCTGGGGCCCGAGCGGGACTATGCCGGTGGGGTTGATGGTGAGATGGCTGCGGTAATAGTGACCCTTGATGTGCTCAAAGTTGACCGTATCCTCCACGCCGGGCAACTGGTACAGCTCGCGTACATAAGCTGACAGGTTGGGGTAATCCTTGATGCGCTTGAGGTTGCACTTGAAGTGACCGTGGTAAACAGCATCGAAGCGAATCAGCGTGGTAAACAGGCGCCAGTCAGCTTCGGTCAGGCTGTCACCCAGCAGGTAACGGTTGCTGCCCAGACGTTCTTCCAACTGGTCGAGCATCTCGAATAGTGGCCAGAACGCCTGCTCATAGGCTTCGGCAGTAGTGGCAAACCCGGCCTTGTACACGCCGTTGTTGATCCGGTCATAGATGCGTTCGTTCAGCGCATCGATCTCATCCCGCAGGGCAGCGGGGTAATAATCACCGGGAGCGGCGCCCACCTGGTCAAAGGCGCTATTGAGCATGCGGATGATGTCAGCGGACTCATTACTGACGATGCGCCGCTGCTGCTTGTCCCATAAAACCGGCACCGTTACCCGCCCTGTATAGTCAGGCGTGTCGGCAGTATAAATCTGGTGGAGAAAGAGTGCATTGTTCAGCGGGTCGGCTACCACGCCGTTATCCGGCTCGAATGTCCAGCCATGCTCGCGCATCAAGGGGTTGACCACGGACACCGTGATCATGCTTTCCAGCCCCTTCAGAGTGCGGAAAATAAGGGTGCGGTGAGCCCACGGGCAGGCCAGCGAGACATACAGATGATAGCGCCCCGGTTCGGCTTCGAATCCGCCTTCGCCGGTGGGGCCGGCGCTGCCATCGGCGGTGACCCAATGGCGAAACTGGGACTCGCTGCGGACAAACCGGCCTTTTGTCGAGTCAGTGTCATACCACTGGTCTACCCACTTCCCATCCACAAGCAGTCCCATGTTCATCTCCCGTTTCTCTATGGCTTCAGAGTCATGATCTATCCAAGAGATTCCGAAGTTAAGGGCAAATGTCAGGATGAAATGATCGGCTTTTCCAATGATGGGGTGTTACGGCGCATCAGGCGTGTCTACTGTCCAGGTGAGTTCTCCCCGGGTGACAGCCAGTAATTGCTCTTGCAGCTCACCAGAGCGGGTTATCGGCAACCGTACGATCAGCTGCACGGCGTGCGTATGCTGCACCTCCAGCAGTTCACCGCCGACCTCGGTTATCAGGTGACGGGCGATTCCTTCGTGGGCATAGGGCAGCTCGCAGCGCAGGGTCAGACTCGGGATATGCTCGATCTTCTCGGCTTGCAGCAGGGCCTGGGCCACCGCATCGGTATAGGCGCGTACCAGTCCGCCGGCACCCAGTTTGATGCCGCCGTAATAACGCACTACGGTAGCCAGCACGCCATCCAGTTGCTGGTGGCGCAGGACTTCAAGCATGGGGCGGCCTGCCGTGCCGGAGGGTTCGCCAGCATCCACTGCGGCACTGTGACCGCCGGCCAGCAGGGCCCAGCAGACGTGCGCGCAGCCGGGATGCTGGACGCGCAGTTCATTGACCCGCGCTTGGGCTGCGGCGCGGTCAGTTATGGGTTCGACGCAGGCAAGAAATCGACTTTTACGAATATCCAGCGTGCTGGTGACCGGGTAGGCGAGGCTGTACATGGCCGCCAGCATACTCCGACACCCATGAAGGTGACAGCGGAGGCTTAGCCGACCATCTCATACTTGCCGCCGCGTTCCAGCGCCTTCTGGTAGGCCGGCCGGGCATGATCCCTGGTTGTTGGTCTGGTTGATCCTGCCGCTGGGGGTAGCCTCGCCAGCGTAATTCAAACAGCTGTATCACGTCGACCATGCCCGCCGATAGGGATTCAATTCGGACGTTATGCGACAATCGGGGTACACAATCTGGCCCCCGGGGAACTCATGAAACTGCTGCACACATCCGACTGGCATCTCGGGCGTACCCTCTATGGCCGAAGGCGTTACGAGGAGTTTGAAGCCTTCCTCGACTGGCTGGCGCAGACCATGCTGGAGCAAGGCACGGAGGTGTTGGTGGTTGCCGGCGATATATTCGACACCACCGCGCCGAGCAACCGTGCACAGCAGTTGTACTACCGCTTTCTTTGCCAGGTAGCTGCCTCGCCCTGCCGGCATGTGATTATCGTCGCGGGCAACCACGACTCCCCTTCGTTCCTGAACGCCCCGCGTGAATTGCTGCGAGTCCTGAATGTGCATGTGGTCGGCAATAGCGCCGAGAATCCGCAGGATGAAGTGTTGGTACTGCGCGATGACCAGGACACGCCGGAGTTGATTGTTTGTGCCGTGCCCTATCTGCGTGATCGGGATATCCGTCAGGTTGAAGCCGGCGAGAGTGTAACGGACAAGGAGAAAAAGCTGCTGGAAGGTATTCGCGGGCATTACGCAGCGGTGGCCGACCTGGCAAAGCAGCAACGCGACGCACTGGGAGCAGACGTCCCTATCGTCGCTACCGGGCATCTGTTTACCGCTGGCGGCCAGACCGTGGATGGCGATGGCGTGCGCGAACTCTATGTTGGCAGTCTGGCGCATATCACTGCGGGCGTGTTTGATCCCTGTTTCGATTACGTGGCTCTCGGTCATCTGCACGTGCCACAGAAGGTCAGCGGTTCTGACATTATCCGTTACAGTGGCTCGCCATTGCCCATGGGCTTTGGTGAAGCCCGGCAACAGAAAAGCCTGTGTCAGGTAACGTTCGACGGCAGCAGCGGCCAACGCCGCACGCAGGTAGAGCTATTGAATATTCCATCATTCCAACGACTGGAGCGTATCAGTGGCGATTGGCCGACGATTGCCGGGCGGCTGGTCGAGCTTGCCGCCACGGACTCCAGCGCCTGGCTTGAGGTCATCTACCAGGGCGAGGAGGTCATCAGTGATCTGTGTGAGCGTCTGGATACCGCTATCGCCGGCACCCGGCTGGAAGTGCTGCGAATCAAGAACAGCCGCATCATGGACAGCGTGCTTGGCCAGACGCATGAGCAGGAGACGCTGGACGACCTTGATGTGAATGAGGTGTTCGAGCGATGCCTGGCGCAACACGCTGTGAACGAGGATCAGCGACCGGGGCTGGTCAATGCCTACCGGGAAATAGTTCAGTTGATTCATGAAGATGATGCGCAGGCTCACTAGGGAAGACGTTCGATGAAAATTCTGCAAATCCGCTTCAGGAACCTCAACTCACTGGTTGGCGAATGGCAGATCGACCTGACTGATCCCGCCTATGTCGCCGATGGTATTTTTGCCATCACCGGGCCTACCGGCGCTGGCAAAAGCACCATTCTTGATGCCATCTGCCTGGCCCTCTATGGCCGTACGCCGCGTCTGGGCAAAGTCAGTGCGAGCGATAACGAAATCATGTCCCGGCAGACCGGGGAGTGCTTTGCCGAGGTGACCTTCGAGACCGTGGCCGGTCGCTACCGCTGCCACTGGAGTCAGCGCAGGGCACACAGGAAATCGGATGGTGAGCTGCAGCCGCAAAAGCAGGAGATCGCCAAGGCCGATACCGGCGAGATCATCGAGTCCATGCTCAGCAAGGTCGCCGCCCATGTGGAGCAGGTCACCGGCATGAGCTTTGACCGGTTTACCCGCTCCATGCTGCTGGCCCAGGGCGGCTTTGCCGCCTTCCTGCAGGCCAGCGCCAACGAGCGCGCGCCGATTCTGGAGCAGATCACCGGTACCGAGATCTATAGCGAGATTTCCATACGGGTGCACGAACGCCAGCGGGCCGAGAAGCAGCAGTTGGAGTTGCTGCAGGCGGAAACCAGCGGTATTACCCTGCTCGATCCGGAACAGGAGCAGCAGATCCGCGACCAGCTGGAAGTTCGAAAGCAGGAGGAGGCCGAACTGGGAAGCCAACTGGTCAACACTCAGCAGGCCATCACCTGGCTCGGCACCATCGATAACCTGAATCGTGAGCTGAGCGTACTGGCTGAGGAGGCGGGCAAACTCAAGACGGAAAGTGATGCATTCGTGCCCCAACGTCAGCGCCTGGGCCTCGCTCTCAAGGCGGCTACGCTGGAGGGCCGTTACGCTGCGCTCACCACCACACGCAAACAGTTGCAGCAGGATCGTGAGGCTCTGAGCCGAGAGCAGCACGCTCTTCCAGCGCTGGAAAAGAGCGCCCTGGAGCAGGCCGAGGCATTGAAGGCGGTCGAGCAGCACTGCACGCAGAGCAGGCAACGGTTGACCGATGCCGCGCCATTGCTGCAGCAGGTGCGCTCACTCGACCAGACCCTGGCTGACCAGACCCGCACCATCAGCGTCGAGCAACAAGCATGTGATCAGGAAACGGATGCCATAAAGACCCTGTGCAAGCAGCGTGCTACGGAGCAACAAAAGCAGAATAAGGCAACCGAGCGTCTGCAGCGGGTGCAGCAGTATCTTCAGCAGCACGCGCGGGACGAATGGCTGGTCAGTGGCCTGGCCGGGGTGAGAGAGCAGCTGGAAAGTCTGCTTGACCGACAACGGGACATTGCCCGGCGCCAGAATGAGCAGAGCAATGCCGAGAAGAACGTGCTGCAGGCCAACAGCACGCTCGAAACGCTGCGTGAGCAATACACAAGGCACAAGCAGGAACGGGAGCAGGCTGGCACGCATACCCAGCAAGCCCGGGAGGCGCTGAGCCAGCTGTTGCAAGGCAAGCTGTTGCGGGAATGGCGCGCAGAAAAGGACAGTCTGCAGCGCGAGGCCTTCCTGTTGAGCCGCATCGCTCAGCTCGAAGATCAGCGCAACAGGCTTGAGGACGGCCAGCCATGCCCGCTCTGTGGCGCGACCGAACACCCCTTTGCCCATGGCAACGTGCCGACGCCGGACGCTGCCGAGCGGCAGATAGCCGAGCTGGACAAACTCATCGCTCAGGCCGAGGAGCAGGAAAGCCATATTCGTCGGCTGGAACAGGCCGAACTGCAGGCGCATACGCTTTTCGCCAACACCGAAGCCGCCGGCAAGACCGCCAACCACGAGGCGCAGAGCGCCGAAACGCGGCTGGCTGAAATCAAGAGCGCCCTGCAGGCGTTACAGGCGGACTTTGAGCGTCGCCAACAAACAGTGGCAGCGGGCCTGCTGCCGCTGGGTATCAGTGCCGTGCCAGACGGGGCCATAACCGGTTTGCTTGAGGATCTGGACAGCAGACTCAAGGCCTGGCAATCACATGCTGCCAGCAAACTGGAGATCGACCGGCAGCTTGCCGAGCTGGCCAGCGAGGTTCGGCGGCTGGATGCGCTGATCGAAGCTGCCAGCGGCGCACTGGCCAATCGCACGCAGCATCTGGAGTTGCTGCGCAAGAATCAGGCAGAACAGGCAGAACGGCGCAGAGAGCTATTTGATATCCGCGATCCAGCAGCCGAAGAACACCGCCTGCAGCAGGCGATCGGAGCCGCCGAGGAAGCCGAAAAGGCAGCCCGCATGCTGCACGCCGAACTGCATCAGCGCTGGAGTGAGCTCAGGGTGCATGTCGACTCCCTGCAGCAGCGCATCGCTCGCTGCGAGCCGGAACTGGCGCAGATGGAAGCCGGTTTCAGCTCGGCTCTGGCCGGCGTGGGTTTTGTGGATGAGACCGCCTGCCTCGCCGCCGTGTTGTCTGACGCCGAACGTAATGAACTGGCAGCTCATGCCAGAGCCCTGGATGAACGGCAGGCCGAGCTCAAGACCCGTCAGATGGATCGCCAGGCCCGCCTGGCCGCTGAGCAGACACGCAGCCTTACCGCGCAGACATTGGAGCAACTGCAGGCGCAGCAGGGCGATCAGGACGCTGCGCTGAGGGAATTACGTCAGGTTTGCGGCGCCCTGCGTCATCAGTTGCAGGAGAATACCAGCGCAGCTGAGCGGCTCCGTGAAAAGCAACAGGGCATCGAGGCGCAACAGATGGAGTGTCGCCGCTGGGACGCGCTGCACATGCTGATCGGTTCGTCCGATGGCAAGAAATACCGCAACTTTGCCCAGGGTCTGACCTTTGAAATGATGATTGGTCATGCCAACCGTCAGCTGCAGAAGATGACCGACCGATACTTGTTGATACGTGATCGGCATCAGCCGCTGGAACTCAACGTGCTGGACAATTACCAGGCCGGGGAGGTGCGCTCCACCCGTAACCTGTCAGGCGGTGAAAGCTTCATTGTCAGCCTGGCCCTGGCGCTGGGCCTGTCACAGATGTCCAGTCGTAATGTGCGGGTAGATTCGCTGTTTCTTGATGAGGGTTTCGGCACATTGGACGAAGAAGCGCTGGATACTGCGCTGGATACGCTTGCCGGGCTGCAGCAGGATGGCAAGCTGATCGGCATCATCTCCCACGTCCAGGCGCTGAAGGAGCGGATCAGTACCCGGATCATGGTGGAGCCGCAAACAGGCGGGCGGAGTCGGATAGTCGGTCCCGGCTGTATGCAGCTGTGATGGGCAATCAGATGTCTGTTTGCGTAATGTTCGAGCAGCGCTTGTTGTTCTGGATGACCAGACCAACCAGGCAGACTAACGCAACCAGAATACCGATCGGCTTGCTGTACTCCTCCGGCAGGTTAAAACCAATACCAGCGGTAGCGATATAGGCTACGGTAATTGCCGTGCCTATTACCGCTGGAATACTGACAATCCAATGAAAGGTGCCGCGGTCAAATAGATACTTGGTCGCCAGCCACAAGACGCTGGTCGACAGCAGCATGTTGGAGAAGGCGAAGTAGCGCCAGATCAGCGAGAAGTCGAGGAACGTCATCAGGTAAGCCACGCCCAGTATCGGCGCTGCCAGCACCAGCCGGCGCATTGCCGATTGCTGGATGTTGAAGGCGTCGGTGATGGTCAGGCGCAGCGAGCGGAACGCGGTATCACCCGAGGTGATCGGGAAGATCGCCACCGCCAGGATCGCCATTACGCCACCGAACACACCCAGATAGCCGGTGGCAATGTGGTTGACCACCAGACCCGGGCCGCCCATATCCAGCATGGCCTTGAGTTCCGGATAGCCGCCGGGGAAGGTGGCAATGCCAGCCGTTGCCCAGACGCAGGCGACGATGCCTTCGCACATCATGGCGCCATAGAACACCGGACGGGCATATTTCTCATTGGTCAGGCAGCGGGCGATCATCGGCGACTGGGTCGAGTGAAAGCCGCTGATGGCACCACAGGTAATGGTCAGGAACAGCAACGGCCAGATTGGCAGTCCATCGGGATTGGGGATCAGGAAGTCATGGTCATGGTGGGTATGGAAATAGGCGAACACATCGCTGAACTGGGGCAGATGGGGCGCCTCCAGCAACACGGCCAGGGCCACCAGGCTGGTCATGACAATCATCAGCAGGCCGAACAGCGGGTAGAGTCGGGCAATGACCTTGTCGATCGGCAGCAGGGTGGCAAAGAAGTAATAAGCCAGAATCACCAGCACCCAGAACGTGTTGCCGGCCAGGAAAGTGTCCTCGAAGTAGGACAGGTTGCTCAGCAGGCCCGCCGGACTCATGATGAAGACCACGCCGACGAAGAACAGCAGCATGCAGGTGAAGACCAGCATGAAGCCCTTGAAGATCACGTTGTAATAATGCCCGGCGATCTCCGGCAGACTCTTGCCGTCCTCTTTCAGGCTCATCACCCCGGAGAAATAATCGTGCACCGCGCCACCGACGATGTTGCCGATGACGATCCACACCAGTGCAATCGGGCCGTACATCGCACCGAGAATCGGTCCGAAGATCGGGCCGATACCGGCGATATTCAGGAACTGGATGAGAAAGGCCTTGACCGGACTGATAGCGACGTAATCGACGCCGTCGTTGAGGCGTTGCTGTGGTGTGGCTGCGGACGGGTCGATGCCGGCCTGCTTTTCTACAAAGGGACTGTAGAATTTGTAGCCAAGCAGCAGGATCGCAAGACTGACGAAGAAAATGAGCATTTCCTGTCCTCATACAGGGAGAGTGGTGGCACCTGCTGGCAGATTGTGCTGTCTGGCAGTGCTGTTTCAGGGCCGCATGCTATCACGGCCCGGAACCAGCTCCTACTAGTCTAAGGTAGGCTGCTGTGGGCCTGGCTGGCAAAACGCCAGGTATTGCGGCCGGCGTTCTTGGCGACGTACATCGCCGTGTCCGCAGCCTCGAGCAGCTCCTGGGCGGTGCTGCCGTGCTCAGGGTAGATCGCGATGCCGATGGATACGCCAATCTGCGCGTGTTGCTCATTGATCTGGAAGGGGGCGGTCAGCGCTGCGCGGATATGAGCGGCGACCTTTGCCGCATCCTTGGGCTCGCGCAATGGATCGAGCACCAGAATGAACTCGTCGCCACCCAGCCGGGCCAGCAGATCACCTTGGCGCAGGTTGCCGGTCAGGCGTTGGCAAACCTCCTGCAGCAGCAGGTCGCCAGCCTTGTGACCAAAGCGATCATTGACCTGCTTGAAGCGATCCAGATCGAGAAACAGCAGGGCAAACTGGCCGCTGTCACCGTGGCGGCCGCGTTTGAGCCTCAGTTGCAGATGATGCTCCAGAGAGGCGCGGTTCGGCAGACCGGTCAGTTCGTCATGCAGCGCCTGGTGGCGCACCTGTTCTTCCTCACGCTTCTTGTCGGTCACGTCATTGAAGATATGGATGTAGCGGATCAGCTTGCCATTGGCGTCATGCACGGCGCTGATCGTCTGCAGTGCGATCAGGGTTGCGCCATCGGCGCAGCGGTAGTGTATCTCACCCTGCCAGGCGTCCTGCTCAGCGAGCTTTTTCAGTACCGCCTGCACCTGCTCCTGCAGGTGCAGGCGCTGGGCCAGCAGTTCAGCGAGGGGTCGGGAGACCAGTGCTCCGGCCTCGTATCCGGTCAGGCGGCAGAAAGTCGGGTTGACCTCCACAATGGCATGCTGCGCATCGGTGATCAGAATCGCCTCGCTGGCATGGCGGAAGACGCTGGCGGCCTGGCGTTGCTGTTGCTCGGAGCGTTCCAGCGCCCGCGCCTGATTCAAGGCGATGCGCAGCATGGGGTGGATCAGCCGGTGGATCAGTAGGGTGCCGCCAAGGGCCAGTAACAGCACAGACAGTGCAGGCCAGAGCAGCAGCTGCAGGCTCTGCTGGTGCAGCTGGCCGGCCGGCACCGCCACCTGCAAACGCCAGCCGGCGTCGCCGACAGGGGCGTCGAATTGCAGCAGTTGGTCATCGTCCAGTGTGTCCAGGGCGGCGCGGAAATCAGCATGGCCCAGGCTCGCCTGCCCGGAGCCGCTGGCCATGACGTACTGGCCATGGCTGTCGGTGAGCCAGGCAATACCGCCGTCGGCCAGCTGCCGATCCAGCCCGAGCAGTGCCAGCAGCGACTCGGCGCGGAAGAACACCAGATCACGGCCGATCTGCACACCCTGTCCGTCCTGAATGGGGGCGCAGGCTTGCAGTAACAGTGGGCTGTCCGGCAGAACCAGAAAGCGGCAGGGGTAACCCGGGCTGTGGTTGTTACCGGGGCTCGGATGCGCCGGTACCAGGCCCAGGCGGCTTATCTCGTTGCCGGCCATGTCCAGGCGTACCAGCCCGACCACGTCGGACATCTGTTCCATGGCCTCAGCCAGCCGCGGTGTGGTATAGCGCTGCAGTTCCGCCAGACTGATCTCGCCGCGGACGAAGGACTCCAGCTGTCGGCGGATTTCCGTGCGGCTGACGAACTGCCGTGCGGTATCCTGGTAGCGGGACAGCTGATGGTGCAGGGCGTCCGCCCGTGCCCGGATGGTCATCCGGGTCACATCCTCGAGGTGGGCGCGTGAAGAGAAGTAATAGGGCAGTACCGCCGACAGGCCGGCCAGCAGCGAGGTCAGCAGAATGCCGCAGGCGACCAGAAGCACGATGCGCCGATGCACACGCCTGATCAGAGTGGTACTGCTGCTAACGGTTTCCGACATGCGATCCATCATCGGCCTGTAGAAAAGCGGAATGGCGCATCGCCATTATGTGATTGTGGCAATGATACACGGCCGCAGTCCGCAGTGTCAGCCGTTTGTCGCGGCCCTGGTGACGCGGACGGCCAGATCCCTGCCGGTGCCCGGGTCTCGTACAGGTTGACGTCGAACGCCAGCGAAGAAGCTGTCCAGGCGCCGGCCCGATCAAACACTGATGTCGCCGTACGGCGAACTCCGTGGCAAAGCGATAGACTGAAGCGCAATCTTCCCTCGGCAATGACAAGCGATACTGATGAATACACCACGTACCAGCGTTCCTGAAATCGATAGCCCCGGCCAGCTGACCAGCATTGCAGGCCGCCATATCCTGTTCGTGATGGCCGACAAGGCCGAATACGGGCCACACCTGCAACAACGATTCACTCCGCTGATGACCGGCATCGGCCCGGTCGAAGCGGCGGTGCAGCTCACCGCCGCGCTCGCCGCGCTGGCCCTGCGCGACAGCCTGCCGGATCTGGTGGTCTCGCTGGGCTCGGCCGGCAGCCGGGTGCTGGAGCAGACAGAAATATACCAGGCAACGTCGGTTGCCTACCGCGACATGGACGCCAGCGCGCTGGGCTTCGACAGGGGCGTCACGCCATTTCTCGCCCTGCCGGCGACCATTCCATTGCCGCTACGCATTCCCGGGCTAAAGGAAGCGACACTGTCCACCGGCGCCAACATTGTGTCGGGCCCAGCCTACGACGCCATCGACGCGCAGATGGTGGACATGGAAAGCTACGCCTGCCTGCGCGCCTGCATGCATTTTGATGTGCCGCTTGTGGCGTTGCGCGGTATTTCCGATGGCAAGGCGGAACTGCACCAGGTTGATGACTGGACGCAGTACCTGCATGTGATTGATGAGAAGCTGGCTGCGGCGGTGGATTGATGGGGGTGGCGATGGGTGGTGGGCAGTTGCGGCTCTGAAACGGGCCACAGCGTCCCCTTGCGCACAGCTCGAATACAGCTGCAAACAGCGTCCGATTCAGGTTAATGTTACCGCAAGCGCAAACTGATGCAGGAGCAAGCGGGTTCATGGACGCACGACCTCGATTGGATGAGCCTCGCTCGGAGTTCTGGTTGATGACTTTGCGCTGCTGCGTGTTGGCCGGCAGCGTGGATGTGGCCTTTTTCTTCCTCTTCCATTATATGGGCTCGCCGATCATGGCCTGGGTCAACGTGCTCAGCGTGCCCATGTATGCCACAGCCTACTGGGCGCTGAAAAATCGACGCAATCGACTTGGGGTGTCATTGATCTGGATCGAAGTGCTGGCGCACGCCGGCCTGGGTTCGCTGATGATCGGCTGGAGTAGTGGTTTCTACTACTACCTGCTGATGTTCATTCCTGCACTTTATGCCGGCAGCCGCTCGTTCCGCACAGCCACCTTTGCGGCACTTTGTCTGTGGCTGTACTACGTCGGGCTGAACATTGCCACGCATCTTATTGAACCCCTGCAACCCATCTCCGATCGCGCATTGCTTGGGGTCTACCTGTTCAATCTCAGCGTCGTCTTCAGCATGTTCGCTTACCTGTCGATGTACTACATGCTGACGGTCAAGCGGGCGTATCGGAGCTTGAGAACAATGGCTACAACCGATTCGCTGACACAGCTGTACAACCGTCGGCATATGGTCGAGCGGGCCAGTCGTGACATTCTCGGCAATGGAAATGACAACGCCACGCTGGCTTTCCTGTTGATGGACGTCGACCATTTCAAACAGATCAATGACCGCCACGGGCATGATTGTGGCGATCAGGTACTGAGCGAAATCAGCCAATTGCTGAAGGCGACCCTGCGCGATCAGGATTATGTCGGGCGCTGGGGCGGAGAGGAGTTTCTGGCTGTGCTGCCCAACGCTGATAGCCGGCAGGCACTGCAGATTGCCGAGCGGGTACGGCGGGCTGTTGCAGGGCATGACTGGAGTTTGCAAGGTGCTGATATCCCGGTCACCCTGAGCATCGGCGTAAGCCAGCACCAGCCGGGGGAAATGCTCGGTGACAGCGTAGCCCGCGCAGATGCTGCTCTATACGCCAGTAAGCATGGTGGGCGCAATCGAGTCGAGGTCGCTGGGTAACGCTGATAGCCATAAATCTCGGCCATCAGCTACTAAAGCCATGATGAACTGTGCTGCTATTCCAAGGAGGACACGAGTGGCCAAGGAGAAAACACCAGTACTGGTGTGCTGGATTGGTGGTAACGACCTTAAAGCGGCTACCGGTGGCTTGCCGGGCCCGATCCTCTCGGCTCTGCGTGCTGCCGAGTTTGCCCGGGCTGAGTTGCTTTGCTCCTATCCCCGTACTGAGCTGGAGACCTATCAGACCTGGCTGGCGGCACAAACATCTGTTCCTCTGGCAGTTACTCAGGTGCCGCTCACCTCACCAGTCGACTTCGCCGAGATCTACGAGGCGGCTGATCAACACCTGCGGCAGCTGCAATCGACCGGAGAGTCGCTGGCCATTCTGCTCAGCCCTGGCACCGCGGCGATGCAGGCTGTATGGATTTTGCTGGGCAAGACCCGTTATCCAGCTATCTTTTATCAGTCATCGCTGGAGCAGGGCGTTCAGCAGGTCGACATACCTTTCGAAATCGCTGCTGAATATGTTCCGGCCGCTTCGGAAATTAGCACGGTAAGCTTGAGCAACATCGCTCTGCAGGCGACCCCGGTCAATGCGGCGTTTGACAACATCATCACCCGTAATAAAAACATGCTACTGCTCAAACAGCAGGCCCAGGTGCTGGCGCAGAAGCTGGTGCCCGTGTTGGTGTATGGCGAGACCGGTACCGGCAAGGAACTTTTCGCCAGGGCAATTCATAACGCAGGCCCGC
>CAYYUQ010000086.1:0-13984 GCA_964474945.1 uncultured Halopseudomonas sp.
TATTGGATTCTACCCGATCAGGTAGCGTTGGTGGATTTATGCAGCGTTTCCCTAGGGCTCGATCCTATCTAGCGGGTGCGGGCATGAGATCGTCAAATAAGCCAGTAGAGCTGCTGCGGGGTGCCGCTGGCTTGTTGTACAGCTTGCTGCATGCCAGGCGGATCTGGTATGCAGCAATTCTATTTTCAGTTGTAGCGCCGCGCTTTAATGTGCATTCATCGCCCGAGCTGAATCCAAAAAAGCCGCGGCCGGCGCCCTGCTCAACGCCCTCGAGCCCCCCTGGATGCTCGCTCCTGCATACACTCATTGCCGCGCGGGCCGCGTGATCATTTTGTATGCGACCCATCCTGTCCAGCAGGCATGTCGCGTAGTTGCCAGCGAAAGCTGAAGGCGATGCGAGTGCCAGCATTAGGATGATTCTCTTCATCGGATCTTGCTCCTTTTCTATTTGTTGAGCTTAGCGGCTTACCTTGCCTCCGTCATCCAGTCACATAGCCTCGGGCGCATTGATTCATGCGCCTGCGGGGCTAGGAGTGAGGATGGCCGGTTTATTTGACGACTTGATTGAAGGCACTGGTAGCGCTTCTGGCGGCTCTGGCCTTTTCGATGATTTAACACCGAAAAAGCCCGGCGTGCTCGGCACCCTGAAAGAGGGGGCCAAATCTACCGGTCGGTCTTTGAGTGCTGGCATCGACGCATATCGCGGTGATGGAGACTCCATTGTCCGCACTGCAGAGCGACAGCAGCAGGCGCCTCAAAATCAGAGTATCGCCGACTTCAGCAAGTCATATTACGACCGGGTTGAAGCCGCAGGCGATGACCCAGGGGTGTGGGACAGCATCAAGTCTGGCGTAGGCGCCATTGCCGAACAGCCGAAGGGCGCCGCCTTGTCTGTGGTGGAGCAAGCCCCGAATGCGGCAGTGACCCTCGGTGGCGGCTGGGCTGGCGCTAAGGCCGGATTTGCCTTGACGCCACCCGTCCTGCCGTTTGTTGGGCCGCTTGCCAAGCCAATTGGCGGCGCCATTGGCGGGCTGGTCGGCATGCTTGGTGGCAACGTAGCGCTGGAGACCGGCCAGAAGGCAATGGAGAAAGCCGATGACGGCGTAGTCACTCCCGAAGAAATGTCCAAGGCGCGGCGCGAGGGAGCAGTCAAGGGCGCAGTCATTACCGCGATAGATGCGGCAACCTTCAAGCTCGGCGGCGCGATCAGCAGTGCCTTGCTCAAGCCTGCCACCGTGGCTGCCGAGGCAGCAACACGCAGAACTCTGGTGGCGCAAGGGGTGGATGTAACCAGCGAGGCAGCCGTGCTGGCGGCCCGGAAGAATCCAGCCGTCATGAAGGCTGTTCAAGAAGCTCAAGACCTAGCAATAAAGTCCACCCAAAGCGTTGGAGCAAGACTGGCTCAAGGCGGAGCCCTGCTTTCAATGGAGACAGTTGGTGAGGGGCTTGGCGAGTATATCGGTGAGTTGGCTGCTACCGGCGAGGCCAGCATTCCTGATGCTGTGCTGGAGTCGTTCTTGTCCTTGGGTCAGAGCGGAGCACAGACTACATGGAATATGGCCCGATCCAGCGCACGCCATCTGATCCAGCCCCTGCCCACCGAGGACAACCCCAACCCTGCGCCGGTGGATCGCCCTGATCCTGCAGCTGGCGCACTGTCCCGTGCTGCCGCGCAACTGCCGTCGCCTGAGCCTGTTCTGGGTCTACCAGCTCCCGATCCGGTCATGTACGGCGGATCTGACGGCGTAGTGCAGGATATCGGGCCGAACGTGAACGTGGACGGCGATGTCCAGCCTACTCCGCAAGCAAGGCCTGCAGAGATTGCCGGTGACCGGACAATGGTCGGCATGGAAGGTCAGGCGCCCGCGGGCATCCAGCCCAACGCCATTCCCGCAGAAGAGCAGCGCCGCATAGATCGCCTGGCCCAGCCGCAGATCGAGCAGGAGCGTGCAGATCTGATTGCTGCTGCGCACGTCAATGATGTGAACAGTAAGATCGCTGAAGCCATGGCTGAGCGCCAGGCATTGGGTGAGCCGGAGCCAAACTATCCGGCGCCCAAGGGGCTGGAGCTGGCGGATAAGGACGGGCATGGCCGGTGGCAGGCCGATGTGTACCGCGAGAGCGTGCAGGCGTTGGTCGGGCAGCTGGCCAAAGGTGGTGACGTTGCCTATGTCCGCGATGCCCATGATCGGATCATCGGGCGCACGCCGTCAATCAATCCGTCCTGGTGGCAGAATATGGATGCCAGCGTGAAGCCGGGCTCGATCGAGCAGGCTAATCGTATCGTCAGCAAGGCGCTGGTGGGCGGCAACCTGGGGCCGAAACAGGCGCGGTTCATCGCGGGTATGATGGACCTGGTCGATGACCTGCGCACCGACCCGCAGCGGGCAGCGGAGAATCACGCCACGCTGGCCGCGCTGGAACAGGCTGCAAGCGGTGAGGCGGCGCGTAACCAGCAGGACTTCGAGCAAGGTGCCGAACGGGGTCGCGATGTAATCG
The DNA here is from genome assembly GCA_964474945.1 of uncultured Halopseudomonas sp. Classification (GTDB taxonomy): domain Bacteria; phylum Pseudomonadota; class Gammaproteobacteria; order Pseudomonadales; family Pseudomonadaceae; genus Halopseudomonas. The sequence goes on from CAYYUQ010000086.1 coordinate 2,500, forward strand.
AGCAGGACGACGCTGAGCTGCATGCCTATCTGACCGGCCAGGCAGATCCGTTCAGGCTGTCCGACCTGACGCCGGCAGACTACGATGCTGTTTATGCTGAAGTGATTGCACTCGACGACACAGCCGAGCAGACCGCCGAGGCAGCTGCTATCGGCGATACCGAAACAGATTTACAGGGGGTGGCGTATGGCAATAACCAAGGAGCAGGCCAAGCTGGCAGCGAAGTTCCTGCACAGCAAGGGGTACCGGGGCGTGGACGGGAAGCTGGTCAAGACGGCCCAGCCGTACCCGCTGGAGACGCCGGACTCCTCGAAAGCTACTCAGAAGAAGACCTAGCCGAAAGGGCGCAGCAACAGCAGCAGGGCGAGCGGACAGAAGCGCTGGCCGCGCAGCAGGAGCAGGCTGACGCGGAGCGTGACGACTTTACGCTGGCTGGATCTGACCGGGTCGCTGATGTGGCGGCCGCCCAAGGGCAGAGTGACTTGCTGTCGCCGCCGACGCAGAGCGAGCGGCACGCCGATTCGGAGGCGTTCGTCAGTGCTCCGAATGGTTCGCTGGTCTTTGGTGAGATCACGTCAGAGATGGCTCTGGCAGCGGGGCGGCAGGCTGGAAAGATTCGACTGCAGCAGGGTGTGCAGAATGCGGATGGAACCGGCTACGGGCTGACCCATATTGAAGCCAATCACGGCAAGCAGATTCGTCAGGCAGGCTATGCCAGCGTAGAGCGGTTCGTTCGCTCCGCGCTGGAACGCCCCGATACCTTGTGGAAGCCGAGCGCCACGACGCAATTGGTGGTCATTGAGCAGGGCAGAAAGGGTAAGGCGATATTCGTGCAATTGCAGCCTGCCAAGGACGAAGAAGGGGATTATTACGCGGTCAATACCGCATTCCCGGTTTCCGGAAGCTATGCACAGAAGAAAAGAGGATGGAAAGAACTCTGGAGCAGGTACCCCGTTCCTGCTGATGCGTCCGGCGCATCGGGCTTCGCTGGCCTAACTTCTCAAGCCGGTGAAGCGGCCCCCATGGTAAGCCCCCAGAGCAATGACAGCATAGCACAGGCTAATCCGACCAGCACAGCTGCGCTCATCGAGGACGCGGGCGAGAAGCTGGGCGGCGCGCGCAAGGATGAGCTGCGAACTGTGCGCGAGCGCCTGGATGATATGAGTGATGAAGCTATAGCGAGCAGCAAGCTCAGTGAGCTGTGGCCCAAGGGCGAAGTCGACCGCATCACCGACCCGTTCCATGCCGCGGCGTATCATGCGGTGCGTGCGCACATCCCGACCAAGCCGAGAGTGGCCTACCGCGTGAAGCGCTGGGTTGATCAAGTGAAGGCGGCGCGCGGCCTGCTGGCTGATCTGGCAGGACTAGGTGCGGATGCTTCTGTTGCCCGGATGCGTGAACACAGCCCCTCGCTGAACATCCTGGCGAACCAGATCGAGTTGTACATGGGCATTGACCGTGCGCACTGGAGCCGGGTGAGCGATGCGAAGATCCGCAATGGCCGCTACAGCCAGGACGGCGAGATGGTGCCGGGCTCTTGGGTCGAGCTGAAGGTCGACAAGCGGGGCAAGAGCTTCTATGGCCACGAGTCGATTGCCAGCGCGCTGCCTGCAATCAATCAGAGTCTGGACAGTAAACCGGTCGCCGAGAAGAAGCAGAAGTTCAATATCTACACGCGCACCGCCACAGGCAAAGTGTTCATCAGCGCAGACGCAGATAAGGAGCGCCGGGCGCTGAAGTCATTTGAAAGCACTGGCGAAGCACGCAAGTACCTGGACGACCATCACGGCGACCTGGTGGCTGCGTGGGAGGCAGTGAAGAATCGCGAGAACGTGACCAAGGGTGACATGCGTCGCAGCGTCAACGAGACCCGCGTGGGGCAGGACTACCGCGACGGCAAGGATGTAACGCCAGAGCAGTTTCTGGATCAGTTCGGTTTCCGCGGTGTCGAGTTCGGCAACTGGGTGAAGCAGGGCAAGGGTGGCCGGGAGCGACAGGGTATTCTCAACGATGCCTATGACGCCTTCATGGATCTGGCTGGGGTTATTGGTGTGCCGCCAAGGGCACTGAGCCTTGAGGGCAGGCTGGGTGTAGGTTTCGGCTCGCGCGGGCGAGGCGGGAGCGCTGCTGCGCATTACGAGCCGGGCCGGATGGTGATTAACCTGACCAAGACCAAAGGTGCTGGCTCGCTGGCGCATGAGTGGTTCCATGCGGCCGACAACTATTTCTCACGCAAGCGCGAAGCGCCTGTCAGCAGCCAGGGCGCCTCCACTATCGATGAGGCATACATCACTTATCGGCCCGAGGCGATGCTGGTTAACAAGAAGCATCCCGCTATGCGGATGACTCGCGCCGAGCTTTCCCGGTATCAGGCCAATCACCCTGGCGCCCCGCTGTATGCAGAGGACAGCTGGGAGCGGGACGCCAACCACCCCAAAGGCGTGCGCCCGGAAGTGGAAAAGGCATTTGCCGAGCTGGTGGCTACCTTGAATGCTTCGCCTATGCTCCAGCGATCGAAAGTGATTGATGGCAACAGGTCGGATGGCTACTGGTCGAGGATCATTGAGCGTGGCGCGCGAGCATTCGAGACGTATGTGATTGCCCGCCTGGCTGATCAGGGTGCGCGCAACGACTATCTGGCAAACGTGCAGACGCTGGAGGAGTTCGCCCGCGATCCGGGGCGGTATCCATACCTGACGCCGGATGAGCAAGGCCCGGTCAACGAGGCCTTCGACAAGCTGTTCTCTACTATCGAGACGCAGGAGACTGATTCAGGTGATGTCGCGATGTTCCGCCGGACTGCCGGTGCCACCGCTGCCACCCTCAGCCGGGGGGATGTAGAGAAGATCGCCGCCGGGCTTGTAACAGAAGCCGCCATGGCCAGACGGTTCGTGCTTACGTCGTGGGAGCAGCTTCCGAAGGCGATTAAGGATACGGCTGCCGCGCAGGGCGCTCGCCCAGGCGATATAAAAGCGGTTCATTGGCGTGGCAAAACCTATCTGGTTGATCGTCGATTCAGTGATGCGCGTGATGTTGAGCGCACCATCTTCCATGAGTACTTCGCCCATTATGGCCTGCGGCAAAGATACGGCAAGGATCTTGAGAAGCAGATGAACCGGATGCTGCTGCGCCTGGGCGGCGTGCGCGGGCTGCAGGCGATGGCGGAATCTCAAGGCTTCAATATCGATCATTACATCGAGGGCGCTGCTCAAGATGCCAGCCTGACCGCCTCGCAGCGTGGTGCTTTGCTCATGGATGAGTTGCTGGCGCACATGGCCGAGTCTACCGGAACGCTCAAACGCTTCCTGCAGGAGTGGTACGGCGCCGTCCGCAACTGGCTGCGCGAGAATGGCTATGCCGAGCTGGCGAAGCTGAATGCTGCTGACCTGTCGTATGAGCTGCGCATGGCGCGGCAGGCGGCGATGGAAGCAAGCGAGGCGGAGGCCGGAGTGCCAGTATTCAACCGGGCGCGTGATGAGGGCGATGTCGATGCCGAGGTGCGCGCACTGGTTGAACAGTATGCAGGCAGCGAGGGCGCTCCTACCGAAGCGCAAATTCTCGACGCGGTGAAGGGGTATCAAGACACTGAGCAGGACTACGGAGGGCGTGCCGCCTGGGAGAAGGCTCGCAACACCGGGCACACCAAACTAAACTACCGGCAATGGGTGCTGGTGCGGACGCCGGCGTTTAAGCAATGGTTTGGGGAGTGGGAAAATGGACGAATTGAAACGATGGATCATGGCGCAGCCGGACGATCCAGCCAAGCCGCCGCTTCCGCCGCCCCCGAAGTCGCTGGAAGAGGCGAAAACGCTGGCAGAGATCGACGCGTACATGATGTCCTTATCGACCCCGACACAGGAGAACCCCGAGTCTTCTACCACGGAACCAGCGATGACATCGGCGCGTTCGACCTAAATCATCCGAACCGCAAAGATGCAGGCTGGTTGGGTCGTGGTGTATATGTCGCTTCTGACTCGCGTCTTGCGAACAGCTACGCAAATCTCAAGGGTGGCAGTGCCGAGCCCAATGTAATGCCGATCTTTGTAAGGTCGATGGGTGGTCTTCACGCCTTCGACCTTGAAACCAAGCAGAAGCTAAGTCGTGCTTCCCAGCAGACTATTGACGAGGTTACCCGAAGGCTTGTCGATAGCGGGCGAGATGGGGCCTATCTTGAGTTCAGAGATGGAGCTGTTGAGCTAGCCACCTTCAGTACGGAAAATGTGAAGTCCGCCATCGGTAACATCGGCACCTTCGACCCGAACAACCCTGACATCCGTTTCAGCCGAGCTTCTCGGGCTGCTGATGCGGTTCTGAATCGTGTGCTGCGCACCCAGGCTACTGCTACTGCCGATGCCTTCAACGACCTCAGTCCTATGCAGCAAAGCCTGCTGCGCAAAGTAGGCACTCCGCCCACCGTGGTCCAGGCCAAAGACTGGCTGAAGGCGCGTATGGAGCGGGCCGGTACACGCATCCGCCAGGGTATTGTCGATCGCTACGCCTCACTGAAGGAGCTGGACGAGAAGCTGCATGGCAAGGACTTCATCGAGAACTCTATTCACAGCAGCTCGTGGGTGCTGGCGCGTATGTCCTCGGCAGCATCTGGCGCCATGCAGGCCATGATGTCGACGGGGCGCCTGGCCTTTGATAAGAAAGAGAAGGTCATCACGCTGCGCGATGGCAAAGATACCGGCGGCCTGACCGGTCTGCTGGCTCAATTGGGGTCACCGGCAGAGGTCGAGCGTTGGTTCGGCTGGGTGGCTGCGAACCGTGCTGAAAAACTGATGGCGGAGGGCAGGGAGAATCTGTTCACCGCTGATGAGATCAGGGCAGGCAAGACCCTCAATACCGGCAGAACAGAGGCTGGTGATGCCCGGCCAATGCTGTACGGCAAGGTGTTCCGCGAGTTCCAGCAGTACCGGGATGACGTGCTGGGTATCGCCGAGCAGACCGGCATCATCAGTGCTGACAATCGGGCGATGTGGCGTGATGAGTTCTATGTCCCGTTCTACCGAGTGATGGAGGAAGAGGTCAACGGAGGGCCGAGCACAGGCAAAGGCTTGAGCCGGCAGGAGGCGTTCAAGAAGCTGAAGGGCGGCAAGCAGAACCTGAATGATCTGCTGGAGAACACGCTGATGAACTTCCATCACCTGCTGTCCGCCAGTCTGAAGAACCAGGCGGCTGCACAGGTCATGGAGAACGCCCAGGCTGCCGGTATCGCCCACCGGGTGCCAGAGTCCGGGCGCGACACAAAGACCAGCACCTTTATTCTGAAGGACGGCCGCAAGGAGTTCTATCAGGTCGATGATGGTCTGGTGTTCGAGGCGCTGACGGCGCTGGCCGACCCGGGCCTGAACAACCTGGCGGTGCGCACGCTGTCCGCCTTCAAGCGGGTGTTCACGAACATGACGACAGTGACGCCGCAGTTCATCATCGCCAACACCATGCGGGATCTGATGCAGGCAGCGGCTACGTCGCCCACCAGCAAGAACGTCATCGCCAACCTTGTCCAGGGTACGCGCGGCTATCGTGACGCGACCACCCGGGCCGAGATGCAGGCCAGTGGCGGCGCCTTCAGCTTTGGGCATCTGTATGGCGCTGACGTGAATGAGGTGAAGGCCAGCCTGCAAAGGACGGTGAAGGGGGCACAGCTGGTGACCGATCCGGCGATGGTGCCGAAGCTGTTGACCGCGGCCTGGCGTAAATGGGGTGACATGGCTGACACGGCAGAGAACATCAGCCGCACGGCCATCTACCAGCAGAACGTGGAGCAGCGTGGGCGCCTGCGTGCAGCTTACGAGGCGCGTGACGTGATGGACTTCAGTCAACACGGCGCGTTCCCAGCAGTGCGCTTCCTGATACGCGTGGTGCCGTTCCTGAATGCGCGGCTGCAGGGACTCGACAAGCTGTACCGGTCTGGGGCAAAGCCTGCGCTACTCACTGCAATGGGCAAAGGGACTGCCAGCGATAAGCAGGCAGCCATGCGCTTTGGCGCGGTAACCGGTGCGTTGACGCTGGCCAGCATCGCGCTGTATCTGGCCAACGCGGATGACGACGAGTTCCGCAAGCTGGAGGACTGGCAGAAGGATGCGTACTGGCCGATCCGCATTGGCGACAGCTTCATCTTCATTCCCAAGCCGTTTGAAGTTGGGGCCATCGCTACCATGGCCGAGCGGATGACGGAGCAGATGGTGGATGACAAGGCCACCGGCAAGCTGTTTGCTGCTCGCATGAAAGACATGATGCTGCAGACCTTCAGCTTCAGCCCGGTGCCGCAGGCGTTCCAGCCCGTACTCGATGTGTACTCCAATAAAGACGCCTTCACTGGCCGGCAGATCGAGTCCATGGGTATGGATCGGCTGAGCAAAGGGCTTCGTTCCCGCGACAACACCACTGCTGCAGGCCATGCGGTATCGGCCGTCAGCCGGGCGCTGGGCGATGATTCGCCTATTGCTCTGTCACCGGTGCAGGCCGACCACCTGATTCGGGGCTACCTCGGCGCGGTGGGGGCCAATGCAGCGGGCATCATCGATACCGTGTGGCGCTCGGCCAACGGTGAAGAAGCGCCAGATAAGCGCTGGTCAGAGCGGCAGCCGTTCCGCCGGTTCTACCGCGATCTGGATCTGCCGGCATCGCACAACCGCTACAGCACGCTGTTCTATGAGGGGCTGCGTGAGGCTGGCCGGGTATACGCTGACGTGAAGGAGCTGCAGGAACTGGGCAAGACGGCTGATGCTCGCGAGCTGCAACAGGACAAGCGAAACATTCTCGCCCTTCGGAGCACGCTCAACCAGCAGCAGCGCCGGGTCAGCGCCATCAATAAGCGAATGGAAGCCGTTCGGCGCTCCGATAGAGACGGTGCCTGGAAGCGCCGGGAGCTGGACAGGCTGACGTTGATGCGCAGCCAGATCATGGAGCGGGCTGGTAAGCGGGTGGAGTCAGCCAGAGCATCCAGTTGACGGCGGCATCCAGTCACATAGCGTGCATGGCAGATATGAGGATCTGCCATGGCTATTGAGCTGGATATCACCCTGACCCAGGGCAAGACGTTTGAGCTTGCCCTGATGTACGCCTCGGATGAGCGGGTCTATGTACCCATCGCCGGGGTGCCTTCACTTGCGCCGGTTCGCTTGATGCTGCCTGGCCACGGAATTCCCGACGGCTGGCCGTTCGATATTGCCTGTGTGAATCGGCCCAGCGAATTGAATGGTCGGGACTATGTGGCCAAGGTCATTGATGACGACACGGTGGAGATCAACAGCCTGCTTGGCGACTGCTGGCGGCCTTGGGCTGGGGGCGGGATTGTTGTCTACCTGAAGCCCCAAGACATTGCCGGCTGGCACGCGCGATCCGTGTGGCGGCGTAGCGTCAATTCCACTGACTCCCTCCTCACTTTTCATTCTGACCCTGCTGAGGGCGCGGACGGGCTGATCATTATTGACCCCGCCGACTCTTCTTTCACCCTTCAGCTTGATGCTGTGACAGCAGAGGCGCTGCCGGTTGTCTCTGGAGTGTTTGATGTGGAGGCGATTGATCCGCAGGGGCGAGTGTTACCGCTGACGGGGATCAGTCGGTTTGAGGTGGGGCCGGAGGTCACCAAGTGAGAAGGGCGGTAGTTCGCAAAGGGAGCCGTGTTGCGACCTTGATTGCCCATGAAGGCGCTCAGCATCTGGTGCATTCAGAGCGCGAGAGCGTCGTTCAGGTCGAGCATGAATCCGCAGGTAGGACACTTGTAAGAACCGGCCCCGGCCCCGACGCCGTTACGGTCACATCGGAAATGGAGCGCCGTCTTGTTCGGGTGCACCAGCCGCAGCGTAACGTGGTGCTGGCGGGCGTGCGGGGCCGAACTGGCAACAGCAGCTTCGAGGACTGGCTCGAGCGCAACCCCGGCGGCACCTGGGAACAATTCATGTCGGAGCTGGGCTCCGGCGCAATCTGGCAAGAATCGGAGTGGTAAATCATGGCACTGGTTAAATTCTACAAAGTTGCAACGCTGCCCGGCACGCTTGAGCCGGATTCCTTTTACTACGTCGAGAACGGCAGCTACGCCGAGTCGTACCTGACAAACAGTTCGGGTGTTGCCCGGGCCGTTGGCAACTCGGCCATGATCAACGCACTGGTTGCCGACGCATTGGCGGGCTGGTCCGGTGACGCAGGCGCTCTTGATATTGTCAGCGACATTGCCGCGCGGGATGTGCTTACCTCCACGCTGGATCGCAACGCCATGATCCTGGTGCTGGATGCCTCCGATGACCCAACCGTAGACGCCGGCTCGGCGCTGTACGCGTTCGCCGCATCGACCGAAACTATTTACAAGGTGGCCGAGTACGAGTCCATGGACGTGGTCGTCCAGTGGGCCAGCATCCAGGGTGGGCCGAGCAGTACACCCGCGCAGATCGACACAGCGGTGAGCCAGACGCACACGCACAGCAACAAAGCGACGCTGGATAAATTCAGCGAGTCCGGCGGCCAGGTGCTGTACGACGGCAGCCCGATTCAGGCGAACTGGGAAACGGCGAACTGGTGACCAGCATGGCTACCGTTTTGCAGCACAAGGTGGTGGCGGCGTTGCCGTCGCCGCTGGAGCCAGATTCCATTTACTACGTTCGGGTGGGGCAGGGCTTTGATGTTTATGTTACCAACGGGTTGGGTGAGGTTGTAGCTTACGACCTGAACGTGGGTTTGCTTTTAGGTGCGCTAACTGATCGAGTCGAAGCGTTGGAATCCGGCAATCGCAAGATGTTGCGGTTCTATGATGCGCAAAACGTCCGCCACTACCTGGCGTTGAACCAGCACCTTGAACTGCCTATCCAGCTTGCAGACGGCAGCATGGACAGCGTGACCACAATAGGAGCAATACATGGCTGACAGATACCCGGTGGGTGTGTTGAAAGACGAGCTGGGCAATCCGGTAGGGCTCAGGGAGTTCCCCGACGGGGATACGTTGCCTAAATCCATCCTGCCGGAGCTTGATGCAGCAGACGTTGGTTTGGGTAATGCCGATAATACCTCCGACGCCGACAAGCCGGTGTCCACTGCCCAGCAGGCTGCTCTGGACCTCAAGCTGGATGCTAACAACTGGTACCTCGGCACTGACAAGCAGCACACAGCTGACGCGACAGGAGCAGTAACTCTCGATCTCGCAACGGCCAGCATATTTGATCTTACCCTCACAGACAACGTCACCCTCACAGTCAGTAACGCCAATGTTCCAGCAGGTGAGACGCGCTCTGTCGTCGTGCGAATCGGACAGGGTGCCACGGCCCGGACGCTGACGTGGTGGTCGGGGATTACGTGGCTGGCCTCGACTACTCCAGAGGCCCCTGAAGAGAACAAGATCAAGGAATACGTGCTGAGCTATGACGGGTCGAGCTGGCTTGGAAGAGAGGGGGCATCGAACTGATGAGTACATTAGCGAAGCTATTGATGGGAGTGAGCGGTGCGGAGCCTGTACCCACTATCCCCGGTACACCTTTTGGCGGCGGATTCTACGCTGGAAGGATCATGATTGACGGGCAGGCTTATGCGCTTGTTGTGGCACCAAAGACTCAGGGTGAGTCTGGCAGCAACCTGAGATGGAAAACGGCAGACACCACCACCGTTGGAACAGACAGCAGGAATGACGGGTGGGCTAATACACAGGCCATGCTCGCGGGTGGGCACCCTGCTGCTTCGTTTTGTGGGGGATTAGACATTAATGGGTATGATGATTGGTATCTTCCGGCTCAGGATGAGTTGGAGATACTTTATCGAGCCTTCAAACCCACGACCGATAGTAACAACACATCTTCTGGGGCAAACCCTAGCGCCATCCCGCCGACAGGAAACTACACAATTAGCAACCCGTCACAGACGAATGTTGAGGTGTTCAAGCAGGGGGGTGGGGATGATTTTACTGCCAGTGTTTATTGGAGCAGCACTCAAGACTCGTCTACCACAAGTCGGATGCATATCTTCACCAATGGGAGCCAGAGCACGGCGTACAAGGTGAACTCGCGCAAAGTTCGTGCAGTACGCCGTGTTGCAATCTAGGAGTAAAAAATCATGTTCACACATCCAGACAATTTAACTGTTATATCAGCATACGAAATCCGGAAGGCTCACCCGGACATCAGCTTCCCACCGACGATCTCCATCGAGCACGTAGCGGAGCTGGGCTACCTGCCCATCGAATACGATGATCAGCCCGAGCTGGAGCCGAATGAAGTCGCAGAGCCGGGCGAAATCCGTATCGAGGACGGCAGGGCGATTCAGAGTTGGGTAGTAGTGCAGCTTCCCCCACCTCCACGCCACATTACCCGACTGGCTTTCCTGTCCCGGTTCACTGATGAGGAAGCGATAGCAATCGACCTAGCATCTATCGGAACAACGATTGAAGCAGCGATGATGCGTCGTTACCTTTCAAAGGTCGAAGCTGCCTCTTTCATCGACTTGGAAAGAGAGGATACGAGGCAGGGAGTGCTGGCCCTTGAGTCAGTGGGTATCCTTGCAGAGGGTCGTGCGCTGGAGATTCTGGACAGTCCGGTAGAGCCGCATGAGGTCCCGCAATGATCGTCAAACTGGCGATGTACAAAGGCAAGGGCACCTTCGTAAACCAGTTCATCCGGTGGTGGACTGGCTCGATCTACTCCCACTGTGAGCTAGTGGTGAATGATATCTGTTATTCGTCCAGTCTCATGGATGGAGGTGTTCGCGGCAAGGCGATCAATCTGGACTCCGGCAATTGGGATATGATTGAGCTGCCTTGGGCTTCCGGCTCGGAGGTAGTGGATTACTTCTTGGAGACAGACCACCAGAAGTACGGTCTGACCTCACTGGCGGTCAATCAGTTGTTCAATCGTAACGTGCTGGGTGAGGCTCCGTTCTGTTCAGAGTGGTGCGCTGCTGCGTTGGGATTGCCCGCGCCGTCGAGCCTGAGTCCGGCCACGTTGGGCGCGTGGTGTTTGCATGTGGCAAGTGTTTACCCATGACAGGTGTTTAAGCCACCAAGCCATACCCGCTCCGGCGGGTTTTTTATTGAAATGAAAGAGAGCGCCCGACAGAGGAGATCAAGCTGCTACGGACGGCACCCAGCGCAGAGTTTGAGGCGTATAACGCGCATGCGGCGGCGTGCTGTGAATGGGGCAGGGTGCAGAAGGCGGGGTTGGGGTTGTGAGTGCCCGGACGGGCGGAGGAGGGATTAAATATTTAGGGCAAATTTAGGGCAATTCGGTGGCCGCTCTGCGCCGATCAGCGCCATGAGCTTGGCTCAATGCCGCGAGCTATAGCGGTCTACAGCGGTGCCGGCTCAAGTGTATGAGGGTTCGAATCCCTCGCTCTCCGCCAGATAAACGAAAGGCCCGACTGAAAAGTCGGGCCTTTTTTTTCAGGTTCAGGGGTGGTTGAAAACCTTGGAGAATCACCGATCAAATAAGTTTTTCTTCAGCAAGAAATATGTAAGCGCCAAAGAATCAGCACCTGTTTTCCATGGCTGGCCCCCATCACACTG
>CAYYUQ010000087.1:0-13477 GCA_964474945.1 uncultured Halopseudomonas sp.
CACCTTCTTTCAGGTGGACGGGTTTGCCGGCTTCGCCGGGCAAACAAAAAAGGCGCCGAAGCGCCTTTTTTGTTTACGACATGTTACACCGGGAAGGCCGGCGAGTTAACGCCTGCCATATCCTCGAGCACACGTACTACCTGACAGCTGTAACCGAACTCGTTGTCATACCAGACATAGAGAATGACGCGATCATCGTTACAGATGGTTGCCTCAGCATCCACCACACCTGCGTGACGCGACCCAACGAAATCAGTGGAAACCACTTCCTGACTGTTGGTGAAGTCGATCTGCTTGTGCAGGTCGGAATGCAGCGCCATGTACCGCAGGTAATCGTTGACTTCGTCACGATTGGTCGCGGTTTTCAGGTTCAGGTTGAGGATCGCCATGGACACGTTCGGTGTGGGCACACGAATGGCGTTACCGCTCAACTTGCCTGCCAGCTCTGGCAGCGCCTTGGCCACCGCCTTGGCAGCACCGGTCTCGGTGATCACCATGTTCAGTGCAGCACTACGACCGCGACGGTTACCCTTGTGGAAGTTGTCGATCAGGTTCTGGTCGTTGGTGTAGGAGTGAACTGTTTCCACGTGACCATTGTGAATGCCGAACTTGTCGTTGATGGCCTTGAGCACCGGCACGATAGCATTGGTGGTACAGGAGGCAGCAGAGACAATCTTGTCCTCATCGGTGATCCAGCTATGGTTGATACCATGCACGATGTTCTTCAGATCGCCCTTGCCCGGCGCAGTCAGCACCACGCGGCTGATACCGTCGCACTTGAGATGCTGGGACAGGCCGGCCTCATCGCGCCAGACACCGGTGTTATCCACCAGGATCGCGTCCTTGATGCCGTAATGGGCATAATTGACCGTGCTCGGATCGCTGGCATAGATGAACTGGATCTGCGTACCATTGGCAGTCAGCGTGTTGTTTTCTTCATCGATGGTGATGGTGCCCTGGAAGGAACCATGAACCGAATCGCGTCGCAGCAGACTGGCGCGCTTGGCCAGGTCATTGGTCGCACCCTTGCGCACGACAACCGCACGCAGACGCAGAGCGTCACCAGCACCGGCCTTCTCGACCATGATCCGGGCCAGCAGACGACCGATACGGCCAAAGCCATACAACACAACGTCACGACCCTGACGCTGCTCACCCTTGCGACCGATAACACTGGCCAGTTCCCGACGCAGGAAGGCGTCCAGGTCATTGCCGCCTTCTTTCTGGAATTTGACTACCAAGCGTGCCAGATCAATCGATGCCGGCCCCAGATCCAGATCAACCAACGCCTTGATCACCGGATAGGTGTCGTGCACAGACAGGCCATTGTCATCAATCTGACGGGCGAAACGATGGGACTTGAGCAGGCTGATTACCGAGCGGTTAACCAGGCCACGGCCGTAGATGGAGGTGACCACATTGTGTTCACGGTACAGGCGTCCGATCAGCGGGATCATCGCCTCGGCAGTCGCTTCGCGATCAGTCCAATTGTCCAGGCACTGCTCGTATTGGGCTTGAGTCACAGTTCTTCCTTCCAGGTCAGGGGAGCTAAAGAGGGCCGATATTATGCGTCCAGCTGCCCGGGGAGGCAATGACCTGACGGTCAAAGCCCTTCCCGATCAGCTGAAAATCGCCATTTTCACCTCAGCTTGCCGTCTTGCGAGTGCTGTAAAGCGACAGCACCACCCCACCGGTCAGCAAGGCGAAGGTCACGCCAAGCGATACGCCCGCGTGAATCTTGATATCCAATCCGTGCAACAGAATCTTGCAGCCGATGAATACCAGTACCAGCGCCAGGGCGTATTTCAGATAAACAAAACGGTGCATCAAGGCTGCCAAGGCGAAATACAACGAGCGCAGTCCAAGGATGGCGAAAATATTCGATGTATAAACGATGAAGGGGTCCTGGGTGATGGCGAAGATCGCCGGCACGCTATCTACAGCGAACACCAGATCGGCCAGCTCGATCAGCACCAGCGCCAGAAACAAGGGAGTAGCAAACAATACCACCTTGCCGGCTTTGTCGGGCAGACGCACAAAGAAGTGCGAGCCATGCAACTCATCGGTCACCCGGAAGCGCTTACGGATGAATCGCACCACAGCATTCTCCGAAAAATCCTTGTGCTCTTCCTCATCCTTGCTGAAGAACATCTTCACCCCGGAGAACAGCAGAAAGACACCGAAGATATACAGGATCCACTCAAACTCCTGCACCAGCGCCGCACCGAGGCCGATCATGATCGCACGCAGCACAATCACTCCGAGGATGCCCCAGAACAATACTCTGTGCTGATAAATGCGGGGAATGCCGAAGAAACCAAGAATCATCGCCATGACGAACACGTTATCCATCGACAACGATTGCTCGATCAGAAAGCCGGTATAGAACTCCAGACCACTGGCCGCGCCCCGGTCAAACCAGACCCAGAAGCCGAACAGGATGCCTACGGTGAAATAGCCGGCATACAGCAACAGACTCTCGCGCACCTCAATTTCGTGCTCATCCCGGTGCAGCACGCCCAGATCGAAAGCGAGAATACCCAGCACGATGGCCAGAAATGCAAACCACTGCCAAGCGGCAGTGCCAAGAAAAGGTGTTGTTAAAAAGGCAAGCAGCGCGTCCATAGCCCCCTCCAGTCTAAGGTATGTAGTCGAACTCATGACTCCGACATCACGATGGCAACAGCCATCGCCAGAGGGGCCCGGCGTCATGCGGCGCTCATCATATAACCGCCTCTTTTATCTGACAAGCAAACCGGCAGCAAGCGCCAATAAAAGACACTGACTCAGCACAGAAACCCGTGAGGGGTTAAAATGACGGTTTTGCTCACACCGGACATCCACACCAGCATGCCTGATACCCCCATTTTGTTTTCCGCATCACTGGACAACCGCCCAGGGCAGCGTAGCGCCTGGGGCAATCTGCCGGCGGCGGCACGGGCCTTGGCTATTGCCGAGGCCGCCTTGCAGCACAAGGGCCTGAGTCTGGTTATCACCCGTGATACCGCTGAGTCCGATCGACTGGAGCAGGCGCTGCGCTTCTTCGCGCCGCAGCTACCGGTGACCAGCTTCCCTGACTGGGAAACCTTACCCTACGACCGCTTCTCACCCCACCAGGACATCATCTCCCAGCGGCTGGAGACGCTGTACCGTTTACCGCAGATCAGTCAGGGCATTCTTGTGGTGCCCATGATCACCCTCCTGCACCGCCTGCCGCCGCGCAGCTTTCTTGGCGGCTCGGTATTGATGCTGGAAGTTGGCCAGCAACTGGATATTGACCGCATGCGGCAGAATCTGGATGCCGCCGGTTATCGCTGCGTGGATACCGTCTATGAGCATGGTGATTACGCCGTACGCGGCGCGCTGCTGGATCTCTATCCGATGGGTAGCCGCCTGCCCTATCGCATCGACCTGTTCGACGATGAAATCGAGACCCTGCGCACCTTCGACCCGGAGACCCAACGCTCGATCGACAAGGTCGACAGCATCCATCTGCTACCGGCCCGGGAATTTCCGCTGGATAAAAGCGCCCTGACCGGCTTCCGGGCCAGGTTTCGCGAGCGCTTCGAGGTTGATCACCGTCGCTGTCCGCTGTATCAGGATCTGAGCGACGGCGTGGTACCGCCCGGCATCGAATACTACATGCCGCTGTTCTTCGAGGAACTGGGCAACCTGTTCGATTATCTGCCCGGCAACACCCAGCTGTTCAGCTTGCCGGGTATCGAGGACAGTGCCAACCAGTTCTGGGTTGACGTGCGCAACCGCTTCGAGGAGCACGGCATTGATCCAACCCGGCCACTCCTTCCACCGGCAGACCTGTTCCTGCCGGTGGAAGACTGCTTTGCGCTGCTCAAGGGCTACCCGCGCGTCATCTGTCATGACACGCTGTTACCCACCGCGGCCGGCGTCACCAACTTCGATTGCAGCCCGCCGCCGGAACTGCCGCTGGACAACAAGCTGGAGCGCCCGCTACACCTGCTGGAACAGTTCAATGATAGCTTCAAGGGTCGCACTCTGTTTGTAGCGGAAACAGCGGGCCGACGTGAAGTGCTGCTGGAAATGCTGGCTCGCATCCCGCTCAGGCCGGTGTCCGTAGACAGCTGGGCCGAGTTCGTTAGCGGCGAACATCCCTGCGCGATCACTATCGCGCCGGTGGATGAAGGGCTGCTGAGCAATGATCCCGCTATCGCGCTGATCGCCGAAAGCCAGTTATTCGGCCAGCGGGTCATGCAGCGCCGCCGGCGCGGCAAGGCCACCGATCTGGGCGATGCCATCATTCGCAACCTTACCGAACTGCGGGAAGGCTCGCCGGTGGTGCATATCGACCATGGTGTGGGCCGCTTCCAGGGGCTGGTGAACCTGAGCGTGGAAGGTCAGGAGGCCGAATTTCTGAAACTGGAATACGCCGACGAAGCGACGCTGTATGTGCCGGTTGCCAATCTGCATATGATTGCGCGCTACAGCGGCGCCGACAGCGACACCGCGCCATTGCACCGACTGGGCTCCGATCAATGGCAGAAGGCCCGGCGCAAGGCCGCAGAAAAAGTCCGCGACGTGGCCGCCGAGCTGTTGGACGTGTACGCCCGCCGCGCCGCACGCAAGGGCTACAGCTTCAGCAATCCGGACCAGGACTACCAGACCTTCGCCGAAGCCTTCCCGTTCGAGGAAACAGGTGATCAGCAAGCCGCGATCGACGCCGTGATCAGCGACATGACCCGCAACCAGCCCATGGATCGTCTGGTCTGCGGTGACGTTGGCTTCGGCAAGACGGAAGTTGCCATGCGCGCCGCCTTTCTTGCGGTACACAGCGGTCGACAGGTGGCGGTACTGGTACCCACTACCCTGCTTGCCCAGCAGCATTACAACAGCTTCAAGGATCGCTTTGCCGACTGGCCGGTGCAGGTCGAGGTACTGTCACGCTTCAAGTCCGCCAAGGAAATCAAGGCCGCGACCGAAGAGCTGGCTGCCGGCAAGGTGGATATCATGATCGGCACCCACAAACTGTTGCAGAGCGATGTAGAGTTCAAGGATCTGGGGCTGGTCATTATCGATGAAGAACACCGCTTTGGTGTTCGCCAGAAAGAGCGCCTCAAGGCGCTGCGCAGTGAAGTGGACATTCTTAATCTGACCGCAACACCCATTCCGCGCACCTTGAACATGGCCATGACCGGCATGCGTGACCTGTCGATCATCGCCACACCACCGGCACGACGGCTATCGGTCAAGACCTTCGTCATGCAACAGCAGCCTGCTGTAATAAAGGAGGCCATCCTCCGTGAACTGCTTCGCGGCGGTCAGGTGTATTTCCTGCACAACGAAGTGGAAACCATCGAGAAATGCGCCGCTGATCTCGCCGAACTGGTACCCGAAGCACGTATCGGCATAAGCCACGGCCAGATGCCCGAGCGGGCACTGGAACAGGTAATGCGTGATTTCTATCATCGCCGTTTCAACATTCTGGTGACCTCGACCATCATCGAAACCGGCATTGACGTACCCAGCGCCAATACCATTATCATCGAGCGGGCGGACAAGTTCGGCCTGGCCCAGCTGCACCAGCTGCGCGGTCGCGTTGGCCGCAGCCACCACCAGGCCTATGCCTATTTGTTGACCCCAGCTGGACGCAAACTCACCGGCGATGCGGAAAAACGTCTGGAGGCGATCGCCGCCGCGCAGGATCTGGGTGCCGGTTTCACTCTGGCCAACCATGACCTGGAAATTCGCGGAGCCGGCGAACTGCTCGGTGAAGGCCAGAGCGGCCAGATCCAGGCGGTTGGCTTCAGCATGTACATGGACATGCTCGAACGTGCAATCAAGGCCATTCAACAGGGCAAGGAACCCGAACTGGAGAACCCGCTGGGCGATGTGCTGGATATAAACCTGCGTCTACCAGCGCTGATACCGGACGATTATCTGCCCGACGTACATGCCCGCCTGACGCTGTACAAACGCATCGCCAATGCCAACAACGACGACGAACTGAAGGATCTGCAAGTAGAGATGATCGATCGCTTCGGCCTGCTGCCGCCGCAGGTCAAGACGCTGTTCCGTATCACGTCATTGAAGCTACGCAGTGCCCCGATGGGTATCAGCCGTATCGATGTAGGCCCGGAACATGGCCGTATCGAGTTCGCCGCCGACACCCGCGTCGACCCGATGGCTCTTATCCGTTTGATCCAGGAGAACAGTCAGCGTTACCGTCTGGAAGGTGGCAATATACTGCGCTTCAGCGCCCCCATGGGCGCATCCGACCTGCGCTTGAATACAGTGGAAGCACTGATCGAACGCCTGCAATATTCACCTGCCGAGCCCAAGGGCAAAGGAAAACGACCATGAAGCTGAGCACGCGTCATCTACGGCACCCCCTACTGGCCATCGCCTTGTTAACCGGTAGTCTGCTGGCGCAGGCACAAGAACTGTTGGTAGAACTGGTGGTATTCAGTCAGCCCAGCGCAGAACTGATGCCGGCCTCAGCACCCGGTTACGACTGGGCCGAGCGCGCCGTGGTGCTGGACGATACGGTACGCAGTGATGTACTCAGCATCGACCCGACCCGTCACCAGTTGGATAGCGATGCGCGCAAGCTGCAGAATAATGGTTATCAGATACAGTTCCATCGGGCCTGGACGCAACCAGCGGACGGACTTCTGAGCGTCGCAGTGCATCAGGGCGAGAGCCTGACGGCTATCAACGAAGATCCCTTGTATCCGGTGCAGGGTCTGGTCAGCGTGGACAGTGATCCGTTAACGGCCAAGGTCACCCTCTGGCTTAACCACGCCACAGCCGACATGGCAGAACCGGTCAGCGAGCGCCTGCAGACCACCCGCCGCCTGCGCCTGGGTGAAACGCACTATCTGGATCATCGCAGCATGGGTGCACTGATCCGGGTCAGCCGCCCCTGATCAGCCCGGCGAGTACCCCGCAGCTGCAATGGGGGGGCGGGTTATAACAACCCCAACCCCCGCAGCAGCGCCACTGATTGGCCCCATCGCGGCTGAGACTTGTAATCCACCCCAACCGCACGCCGCGCCAACATCGCCTGGGCCCGAATCGAGGGCTGCATGGCAGTGCGTTGAACATGCGCTAACGCCTGCTCCGCCGCTCCCCGGTCATTACACACCAGCAACATATCGCAACCCGACGCCAGTGCTGCATCCACCCGCCGGGTCATATCACCCACGACGTGGGCGCCGGCCATGGTCAGATCGTCACTGAAAATCACGCCATTGAATCCCAGTTCGGCGCGCAGAATGTCCTGCAGCCAACGTCGGGAGAAACCGGCAGGCTGCTCGTCTACGGCGGGGTACACCACATGCGCTGGCATGATGCCATCCAGCAAGGGAGTCAGTGCCGCAAAGGGCTGCAGATCAGTCTGACGTATCTGCTCTTCGCTGCGTTCATCCACCGGTAGATCAAAGTGCGAATCCGCCTCAGCCCAGCCATGGCCGGGAAAATGCTTGCCAGTGGCAGCCATGCCCGCCTGATGCAGCCCATGAATATAGGCCCGCCCCAGCCTCGACACCTGCTCCGGGTCACCGCCCAACGAGCGATCACCAATGACCTGGCTACGGCCATAATCGAGATCCAGCACCGGGGCAAAGCTGATATCGATGCCACAAGCCAGCATCTCTGTAGCCATCATCCAGGCAGCGGTTTCGGCCACCGTTTCAGCCTGCTCACCGCAGGCGGCGACACGACCAAGTGCGGGCAGACGCAACACCTCACGTCGCAAGCGTTGAACTCGCCCGCCCTCTTGATCGATCGCGATCAACATATCCGGCCGGACAGCACGAATGCTGCGCACCAGCTCGCGCACCTGACTCGGCGATTCGGTATTGCGAGCAAACAGAATCAGACCACCCACTTCGGGCTGGCGTAATAATTGTCGATCTTCCGAGGTCAACCAGAACCCGGCCAGATCCAGCATCAACGAACCTTGGGTCAAGAAAAGCGCTCCTGAAGCAGATTTATTCGATGACCACAGCGCAGCCCGCCGGGGTCATATCAAAGAGGGAAAGCATGTCCTTGTTGCGCAGACGTATACAGCCATGGGACAGCGGCACACCCATCGGCTGGTCATCACCGGTGCCGTGCAAATAGATGTAACGACGCTGAGAGTCGCAGTTGCCGCCACGATTGAAGCCGGACTGCTCTCCACACAACCAGAGAATACGGGTCAATATCCAGTCCCGCTGCGGATGTGCAGCAGCCAACTCCGGCGACCATACCTCGCCGGTTGGACGACGCCCGATAAATACCGCGCCAAGGGGTTGGCCGTCACCGATGCGCGCACGTACGCGGTGCCGCCCGCGTGGTGTGCAACCACTGCCGTTCAATTCCCCGGGCCCATTCCTGGCCGTGGAAACCGGATAGCAACACAACGACCGACCGGCTACGAAACCGGTCAGTGTTTGTTGTTCAATGGAAATGAGTATCAGATCCAGCTGCATGCTCTGCTCCGCTACAAAGGCAACACGATAGCGGATCAGGCACGCTCTGGTAAGCCCTGAAAGAGCTGCTTATACGGAAAGCGCGGACTCTTCAGCGGTCAACCGTTCAGCCCGCATACCAGCGGCAAAGAAAGGCACCATCTGATGCAATATGTCCTCTGTCCCGGCCCGCTGCCCGCATTCCGCTTCAGCCATGGCCTTCAGCGCCTTCATGCTGGACAAGGTGAAGGCGGCACTGCCGAGCATGAAGTGCACTCGCCAGAACAGCACTTCTACCGGCAGCTCCGGTGCACTGTGCAATACCAGTTCCATATAGCGTTTGAAGACCTTGCCATACACCTCGCCCAGATACTTGCGCAGATGGCCCTGGCTCTGACTGAAGGCCAGGCCCAGCAAGCGCATGAAGGTGGACAGGTCGTTACCGCTGCGCGGCTTCACTGTCAGCACCAGACGCACCAGCATCTCCAGCAGCTCTTCCAGCGATGGATCAGGATTGCCAGCCTGCTCGTTACGATCCAGCTCCTGCTCAAGACTGACCACGAAGGGATCAAGGAAACGGGTGAAAACCGCTTGGATCAAGGATTTCTTTGAACCGAAGTGATAGTTGACCGCAGCCAGGTTAACGCCTGCCTTACTGGTAATCAGACGCAGAGATGTCTCTGCAAATCCCTTTTCGGCGAATAATTGTTCTGCAGCATCCAGAATCCGCTCGACTGTTTCAGACTGTGCCACAGACTACTCCGACCAAAAAACATATGTTTGAAACATACGTTTCAAACGAACCCGATGTCAACCTGCATGTTTTACCACAATGGATCAAATCCCACCAACAGGGTTGCGCTCCGCCATATGCTGTATATAATCACAGCCACTGTATAGAAAAACAGGCAAAGAAAATGCAGAAACTGACCGCACGGCAACAGCAGGTACTGGCCTTCATCAAGCAATATGTGGCCAGCAACGGCTACCCCCCCACCCGAGTGGATATCGCCCGGGAGCTCGGGTTCCGCTCACCCAATGCTGCCGAGGATCACCTCAAGGCCCTCGCCCGCAAGGGCGCGATCGAAATGATCCCGGGGGCCTCCCGAGGAATTCGACTGCCTGCGGAGCAGGCTTGCGCCGAAGACGAGAACAACCTGCCGGTCATCGGTCAGGTGGCCGCAGGGGCGCCGATCCTGGCATTGGAAAATATTGAAAACCATTGCCGTATTGACCCCGCCTTCTTCAGCCCACGGGCTGATTACCTGCTGCGTGTTCGCGGCATGAGCATGAAAGACATCGGCATTCTTGATGGGGATTTATTGGCAGTGCATCGCACCAGCGAAGCACGCAATGGTCAGGTAGTCGTTGCCCGAATCGATGACGAAGTCACCGTCAAACGCTTTCAAAAACAAGGACGCAAGGTATCACTTATCGCAGAGAACCCTGACTTCGCCCCGATCGAAATTGATCTGAGTGAGCAGGAATTGATTATTGAAGGTTTGAGTGTGGGCGTTATTCGCCACTGAAGGAGTAGACCATGCGGTATGCGCGAAGCAAGGTTTCAGCTGAACAACCGGATCTGCTGCACAACGCCATGATGGCGTCTCACCTGGGCATGCAGCCTTTAATGACAGCAGCAATAGATTACGATGAGGAAGACGACCAGATAGGCTTCAGCGAGCTCAGTCTGAATGGCTCGCCCCGTCATTGCTTGCAATTATTGGCGCCTGTACTGCGGGATCTCAGCCAGGCAGACCTGCCGGGCTGGCTCAGTCTGATCGACCCGCCGCTGCCCATCAGTCAGAAATGGCTGCGCGCATCAGGCCTTGATCCGCAACGCATACTCATCATCCGCTCCCGACACGGCATGGATTCACTGAAGCTGTGCTGTGACATTCTGGAATTGGGCTATAGCCACACCGTTGTCAGCTGGCTGCCCACTTCGGCGCACAGCCGTCTTCTCGACAAGGCAGCGCAGGCGGGTCATTGCGCCAGTTTGAATATCCGCATGGGCAGCCAGCCCAGAGGCTGACCCTGACAGCCGAAACCGGGCGGATCAATGCAGAACGCGTTGTTCGTCCAGGTCAGGGTCTTCTTCCATGATCTGTCCTGCCATTTGCATGCCAGCGCCAATCATAACCTTGGCCACTTCGACATAGTTTCCCTGCAGGAAGTCTCTGGCTTCCTCGGAAAACTCGATAACCAACAGCGGCTTGCCATCTTCATCCGGACGGCGCAATGCCACCGTTCCATCGGCCAGCTCAATGATCTCGAGAAAGGGTGAAGGCATGGAGGTCTCCTGTCAGTCAAGCGAGGCAGTGTACCACAGCCCCGGCGTGGGTTCCGAGGCATAGGCAGGTGACGATAGTCTGAGGGTGCGCCAGCATCGACGCCCCGCTGCTATCAGCGTTTCCCCTTACGGGCATCCTCTACTATCCAGTTCTTGCCGTCGTAGAAGGCGCGCCAGCCGCTGGGCTTGCCTTCAATCTCGCTCTGCACGTACTGTTCCTTGGTCTTGCGGCTGTAGCGTATGACCGTCGGATTACCATCCGGGTCAGCTACAGGTGCCTTCATCAGGAAATCATATTTCGAGTCAATTTCGCTGGCGTGCGGCAACAGCTCCCTGACCAGTGGCGCACGGGTTTCCCGGTTCTTGGGGAATTGACTGGCAGCGAGGAACAGACCGGAGGCGCCATCACGCAGCACGTAGACGTCATTCACCTTCTCACAGCGCAGCTCCGGCATCAGCACCGGATCCATTTTCGGTGGCGCAGCTTCGCCGCTTCTCAGCAATTTACGGGTATTCTTGCAGGCCGTATTGGTGCAACCGAAGTACTTGCCGAAACGGCCAGTCTTGAGCTGCATCTCACTGCCGCACTTGTCGCATTCAATGATCGGACCGTCATAACCCTTGATCTTGAATTGACCTTCTTCCACTTCAAAACCACTGCAGTCCGGATTGTTACCGCAGACATGCAGTTTGCGACGCTCGTCCACCAGATAGCTGTCCATCGCTGTGGCGCAGATCGGGCAGCGGCGCTTGGCGCGCAATACACGGGATTCACCTTCTTCATCATCCGCAGCCACCTCGTTACCCGGCACCAGATTAACGGTGGCCTTGCAACGTTCCTTGGGCGGCAAGGCATAGCCTGAGCAGCCAAGGAAGACACCAGTGGATGCAGTACGTATCATCATCTGCCGGCCACAATCGACGCAGGGGATATCAGTGGGCGTAGGCTGGTTAGCACGCATCCCCTGGCCGTCTTCGGTCATCCCCGCAGCCTTGAGCTTCTGACTGAAGTCGGCATAAAACTTATCAAGCACCTGCTTCCAGAGCATCTCGCCTTCAGCCACCTCGTCCAGTGACTCTTCCATCCGCGCGGTGAAGCTGTAATCCATCAGATTGGGGAAGCTTTCGTTCAGGCGTTCGGTAACGATATCGCCCATCTTTTCCGCATAGAAGCGCCTGTTCGTCAAATTGACGTAACCACGCTCTTGGATGGTGGAAATAATCGAAGCGTAGGTAGACGGACGACCGATACCGCGCTTTTCCAACTCCTTGACCAGACTGGCTTCGGAGTAACGAGCCGGAGGCTTGGTGAAATGCTGCTTCGGATCCAGTTTAACCAGACCCATGACATGATCGACCTGCATATCTGGCAGCACCTCATCCTCGCCACCCTTACCCAGCGGCGGCAGAACCCTGGTGAAACCATCAAATTGCAGAATACGACCGCGGGCGCGCAGTTCGAAATCACCGGCCTGCACGGTAATAGTGATCGACAGATATTTGGCCGGTGGCATCTGGCAGGCAACAAACTGACGCCAGATCAACTCATACAGCCGCTCTGCATCACGCTCCATACCATTCAGTTCAGTGGCCTTGAGCTTGACGTCGGAAGGACGAATGGCTTCGTGCGCTTCCTGCGCATTGGCCTTGCTACCATACACATTCGGCGAATCCGGCAAGTATTCCGCACCGAAACTCTTCTCGATATAGCCGCGCACCATACCGACTGCATCCGCCGACAGGTTGGTCGAATCGGTTCGCATGTAGGTGATGTAGCCAGCTTCGTATAAACGCTGAGCCATCATCATGGTTTTCTTTACACTGAAGCCCAGCCGCGTACTGGCAGCTTGCTGCAGAGTGGAGGTAATGAAAGGCGCGCCTGGCTTGGTACTGGTCGGCCTGGCGTCACGTTTGACGACTTTGTAACTGGCAGCTTTCAGTTGTGCCAGCGCCTTGTCAGTCTGGTCCTTGTTCAGCGGGCGGAAGGTTTCGCCGCTTTCCTTGATGACCTCAAAGCGTACGGATTCGCTTTTCGGCGTAGTGAGATCGGCATGTACCTCCCAGAACTCTTCCGGAACAAACGCACGGATCTCACGCTCACGGTCAACGATCAGCTTGACAGCGACCGACTGCACGCGGCCTGCGGACAAGCCGCGGGCGATTTTCTGCCATAGCAGCGGCGAGACCATATATCCCACCACCCGATCAAGAAAACGCCGTGCTTGCTGGGCGTTGACTCGGTTCATGTCCAACTCACCGGGCTGGGAGAAGGCTTCCTGGATGGCTTTTTTGGTGATTTCGTTGAACACCACACGGCGATAGCGGCTTTCATCGCCACCTATGGATTCCCGCAGGTGCCAGGCAATCGCCTCCCCTTCGCGGTCCAAGTCCGTCGCGAGATAGATGGTGTCGGCGTCCTTGGCCAGTCGACGGAGTTCGTCGATGACCTTTTCCTTGCCCGGCAAAATCTCGTAGCGCGCCTTCCAACCGTTCTCGGGATCAACGCCCATTCGGTTAACCAGTTGCATCCTGGCCTTGGTGGCTTTATCAACTTCCGGCGCAGAAGCAGCCTTGCCTCCACCCTTGGGTTTGCTTTCGGTCTTGCTGCTGCCGCTGGTGGGCAAGTCGCGAATATGGCCGATACTCGACTTCACCACAAAGTCATTGCCAAGATATTTGTTGATCGTCTTGGCCTTGGCAGGTGACTCCACAATGACCAGTGCTTTTCCCATGGGTATTGGTGTTCCTCAATCTA
>CAYYUQ010000088.1:0-13258 GCA_964474945.1 uncultured Halopseudomonas sp.
CATGAGCCGTCACTGTCGCTCCATTAACCTGTTGCACTCAGTGTCTGCAACCGCCTAGTAATTTAATTTGTAATTGCTGAGAGACTGATCAGTCTTTATATGACTGCACTTCCTGCCGCAAGCAGAGGTTATCCTACAGCCGAACAGAGCGTGCCTGATCGAGGCGCCGCCACACCGCGAGTCGGTTGTTAAGCTCTGCCAGCGTATTTGTCCCTTGCTTAGTCATGCGGTTCAATAAAATCAACACTATTTCGGCGGTGACCTGGGCATCGGCGGAGGCGTTGTGACGTTCGCTGTTGGTCAAATGGAAGTATCGTTGCCAGTCATCCAGACTGAGGCATTGGGCAGCAGCTTCTGGAAACAGCATTGCCGCCATTTCGGCCACATCGATGAATCGATGCTGCAAGCGGTATCCCAGTTCTTTGCGTACGCTGCGTACCAGCATGCGCTGGTCAAACCCGGCATGAAATGCCAGTAGAACGCTGGCTCCAGCATAGTTGAGAAAATCCTCAAGAACGGCGTTCATGGGTTGCCCGCGCAGAACATCGCTGGGCGCAATTTCATGTAGCACGGTTGCCTGGGTGGGCTGGTGACCGGCTCTATATACGGTGCGCTCGAATTGATCAGCCATATGCAATGCGCCACGGTTGATGGCGACGGCGCCAATCGAAAGAATATCGTCACGCTGTACATCGAAACCGCTGGTTTCCAGATCCACTATCACCAATCGGGCG
Organism: uncultured Halopseudomonas sp.; assembly: GCA_964474945.1. Taxonomy (GTDB): domain Bacteria; phylum Pseudomonadota; class Gammaproteobacteria; order Pseudomonadales; family Pseudomonadaceae; genus Halopseudomonas. Next base: position 735 of record CAYYUQ010000088.1, read on the forward strand.
CGGTTGATTGGGGTGCTATCCAACGCCTGTGATTCGGGCGCGCCGTGACTTGAGGCTCTTCGCCGTTGGCGGAACAGGCGGGCCAGATTCATAGCTGGTACCTCATGCCCAGACTGGACTGGATGCGTTGCGCCTGGCGGAAAGATTCCCGCAGGATGCGCTGATCCAGCTGGTTCAGTGATTGCGGATCCAGACGGTTGCTGAATGGGCGTTGCTCCAACTCCTGTCGCTGATGTTGCTGCATGCGCAGGAGCTGAATGAATTGATAGGCCTCATCGTAGGCATCCGCATCCAGTTCGTTGATCACCTGCCGCTGTTTCAATTGTGCCAGGCGTTGTACTGTGCCGGCGTCACGGATGCCATGCGCCAGTGCCAGGATGCGAGCTGCGTCAACGAAGGGTGTCAGCCCCTGGATCTTCAGATCCACAGTGTGTCTATCGCGCCCGGTACCGGATACGACAAATTTACGAAAGAAGCCAATCGGCGGGCGGTTTGCCAATGCATTGCGAGCCAACATGTGCTGGAAGCCGGGTGCGTCGGCCACCATCTGCAACAGCGCATCGAATAGGGTCTCGGCGCCCTGTGAGTTACCCCATATCACACGAAAATCAAAGAAAATCGAGGATGCCAGCAGGTTCTCGGGCGTGGCTGAGTGGATGCATTGGCTAAAGCGGCGATGCCATTCCTTTTGCGACAGGCAGAGTTCCGGATTGCTGGCCATGATATTGCCGGGGCATAGAGTAAACCCGCACTCGGCCAGCATCTGGTTGATCTGCTTGGCCAGCGGGAGCAATTTCTGCCTGATCTGCTCGGCTTGCTCATCGCTTTCAGCCTCAAACAGAATGCCATTATCCTGATCGGTGCTCAGGGTCTGCTCTCGTCGGGCCTCGCTACCAAAACACAGCCAGGTAAATGCAATGCCGGGATCGCCGTGTCGCTCCAGACATAACTCGATGACACGACAGGTGGTCTGGTCGTTGAGCAGGGTGATGATATGGGTCAGTTGGGTGGCCGAGGCGCCGTGAGCCAGCATGCTATCGACCAAGCGATGAATATCCGTGCGCAGACGGATAAGCTCATCAAGCCCCGCCGCGTTGCTGATAGCACGAGCCAGATGTACCAGATCAACCCGCTGAAGGGCAAATAGATCCCGCTCGGAGAGCACCCCGACCAACTTGTTATCGCGCACGACACAAATGTGTCCGATGTGCTCTCTGGTCATGGCGATAGCTGCGTCGAATGCGCTGGCATCGCTGGGCAGCCGGCAAGGGGAGGGCGTCATGACGCTGCTGATGGGGCGCTGCAGGTCAATAATGCCTTCAGCCACTAGTTGGCGCAGGTCGCGCAGCGTAAATATACCCAGCGGAGCGGATTGGTTTGTAGTGATGACGATGCTGCCGACGCTGGCCTCATGCATTGTCCGCACCGCCTGCTGGATAGGCGTATCGGCTGCGCAGATTATCGGTTGGCGAATGGCAATTCTGTCGAGCGGTGTCTCCAGCGAATACAAAGCGCTTACCGTGTCCCGTGCCTGACGTTGGGTTTGCTGGTTGACCTGCTCGAGTAGACTGCTGACGCCACGCAAAGCGAAATCACGGAAGATCGGTGAGAGGCCTATCAGTTGCTGAAAGTCCTCCTTGGGTAGCAACAGGCAGAAGGTATGTTCTCCAGCTATGTGCTCCGTGCGTGTCGCCCGGTCACCAATCAGGGCGGCCAGTGGAAAGCATTCTCCAGCGCTGATTTCAAAGGTGGTATCCGGTGCTTCCTGACCAACGATTCGCCGCTCGCCGCGCACGAGCCCCTGTTTTACAATATGAAAAAACTGCACAGGGCCATCTTGCGGGCGGATAATACTGTCGCCCTGTTCGTAAAATCGTAACTGACAGTGCTCTACCATCCAGGCCAGATGATGAGTGTCCATCTGGTTGAAAGGCGGGTGACCGAGCAGAAAGGTCAAGGTACCATGAACATTCTGCTTTACCGCTGTCCTGCCGATTTGATCGAGGGATTCTTGATCGCTCATGGCTACCTCAGGCAAAAGGACAGTCCAACTCGACTGGCATTAAATGCCTATGCTACTTAAGTGTATATGGATCATGATTCGGGTTGTCCGGCAAAGATAATGTGACGGATGTCTCAAAATCCGCCAATTTGCTATCGTGACAGCATTGCGGGATGTTTCAAGCGGTATCCTGTCGCCCGTTGCGCTCACGAAAGGGGTTTGTTTTGGTCAAGGTATTGGTGGTTGATGATCATGACCTGGTACGCATGGGCATTACCCGTATGCTCAGCGATGTATCGGGATTAACGATCATCGGTGAAGCAAGCAGTGGTGAGGAAGCCATTGCACAGGCGAGATCGCTGAAGCCTGATGTGGTGTTGATGGATGTGCGGATGCCCGGTATTGGTGGTCTGGAGGCTACGCGCAAGCTGTTGCAATATGATCGCAGTATTAAAGTAATCGCAGTGACTGCCTGTGATGAAGAGCCGTTCCCCAGCCGTCTCATGCAGGCTGGCGCTGTGGGCTATGTCACCAAAGGGGCACCGCTGGAGGAGATGGTCAATGCCATACACAAGGTGGCTGCCGGGCAGCGTCATATCAGCCCGGATATTGCACAATTGCTGCTGACCCGCATGTATGGATCCAACAATGATGGCCCGTTTGATTCGCTATCCGAACGGGAAATGCAAATCGCGCTGATGATTGTCGGATGCGAGAAGGTTCAAGGCATCTCGGAGAAACTGCACCTCAGTCCCAAGACAGTGAACACCTACCGATACCGCATTTTTGAAAAGCTCAATATCACCAGTGATGTGGAACTGACTCTGTTGGCTGTGCGTCATGGCATGATCGACGCGTCTTCAGACCAGGCATGACCACAGCGCCATTCGACGCCTCGGCTTTCCTCACGGCGGTAACCGGTAAACCGGGCGTTTACCGGATGTTTGATGCCGACGACGAGTTGCTCTACGTCGGCAAGGCCAACAACCTCAAGAAGCGCCTTTCCAGCTATTTCCGCAAGACGGGTCTGAGCCCGAAGACGGCGGCACTGGTCGCGCGCATCCAGCATATTGACACCACCATCACCGCCAATGAGACCGAGGCGCTGCTGCTTGAGCAGAGCCTGATCAAGGTGTCCCGGCCACCTTACAATATCCTGTTACGCGATGATAAGTCCTACCCCTATGTGTACCTTTCCAGCCTGGATGCTTATCCACGGTTGGGGTTGCACCGTGGCGCAAAGAAAGCCAAAGGTCGTTACTTCGGACCATACCCGAGCGCCGGTGCCATTCGGGAGAGCCTGGGTTTACTGCAGAAGACCTTCAAGGTTCGCCAGTGCGAAGACAGCTATTTCCGTAACCGTATGCGGCCTTGCCTGCAATATCAGATCAAGCGCTGCAAGGCACCCTGTGTTGGCTTTGTCAGTGAAGAGGAATACGCCGAAGATGTACGCCACTCGGTGATGTTCCTCGAAGGGCGCAGCACTGCACTGACCGACGAGCTTACCCGGGCCATGGAAGCGGCAGCGCAGAGTTTGCAGTTCGAGCGTGCAGCAGAACTACGTGATCAGATAGCCCAGCTGCGCCGGGTGCAGGATCAGCAGAATATCGATACCGAACATGGCAACGTGGACGTAGTCGCGGCAGCAGTGATGCCCGGCGGTGCTTGCGTGCACGTCATCATGGTCAGACAGGGCAGGGTACTGGGTAGCCGTAACCACTTCCCACGGGTGCCGATCGAGCAGACCCCAGGCGAAGTGCTGGCTGCTTTCCTGCCACAATACTATCTGGGCGGCGCCGAGCGAGAGCTGCCCGGCGAGATCATCGTTAACGCCGTGCATGATGATCTGCCAGTCATTGCGGATGCGCTGGCGCAAGCGCGAGGCTTCTCTGTCGGCTTCAGTCATAAAGTGCGTGGCACCCGCAGTCGCTGGCAGGCCATGGCCATTGCCAATGCGGAACAGGCGCTGGCATCCATGCTCAGCAACCGGCAGAACGTGCAGGCCCGTTTTGAAGCGCTGCAGGAAGCATTGAAATTGGATGAGATGCCGATGCGCCTGGAGTGTTACGACATCAGCCATACCAGTGGTGAATCGACGGTCGCGTCCTGTGTGGTTTTTGGCCCGGAGGGCCCACTGAAAAGTGATTATCGCCGCTATAACATTGAAGGCATCACCGAGGGAGATGATTACGCGGCGATGCATCAGGTGCTGATGCGACGCTTTACTCGGTTGCGCGAAGGGGAAGGCAAGATGCCCGATATCCTGTTGGTGGATGGCGGTAAAGGGCAGATGAAGATGGCTCGAGAGGTACTTCAGGAGCTGGCGATTCATGACCTGACTTTGCTCGGTGTGGCCAAGGGCGTTACTCGCAAGGCCGGACTGGAAACGCTGTATCTGAATGATCCGCATAACGAATTGGTGCTACCAGGGCATTCTCCGGCGTTACACCTGATCCAGCATATACGCGATGAAGCGCACCGCTTCGCTATTACCGGGCATCGGCAACGGCGTGGCAAGACACGCAACACCTCGACGCTCGAGGGTATCCCGGGCGTCGGTCCAAAGCGTCGGCGGGAGCTGCTTAAACACTTTGGTGGTTTGCAGGAACTGACTCGCGCCAGCGCCGTGGAAATTGCTAAAGCACCCGGTATCAGCAAAAAAATGGCTGAACAGATATATACTGCGCTGCATAGCGACTAGAATGCTGCCACAGTCCATGTCACAGAGACGTCATGAACATACCTAATATGCTTACCCTGATGCGGGTCGCGTTGATCCCCATCTTCATTCTGCTGTACTACCTTCCGTTCCACTGGAGTTACCTTGCTGCCGCTATCGTTTTTACGGTGGCCAGCGTGACGGACTGGCTGGACGGCTATCTGGCCCGCAAATGGCAACAGAGTACGCCTTTTGGGGCTTTTCTGGATCCGGTCGCAGACAAGCTGATGGTGGCCGTGGCCTTGGTGCTACTGGTGCAGAGCCATGGCAACTTCTGGGTAACAGCCCCAGCCGTGGTCATTATTGGTCGTGAAATCGTAATTTCAGCTCTGCGTGAATGGATGGCTGAAATAGGTGCGAGAGCGCAGGTCGCGGTGTCCAACCTCGGCAAATACAAGACTGCAGCGCAGATGATCGCGTTGGTCGTGCTGCTGGCTAACCCTGAAGATCCCATTACCGTTTGGGTTGTTCTTGGTTATGTGCTGCTGGCAATATCTGCTGTACTGACATTGTGGTCCATGGTGAAGTACCTGGCTGCTGCTTGGCCGCATTTGCGGCCTGCCGCGTCCGAATAGAATCGAAGATAAACTTTTTTGAATCAATGACTTGACAGGGCGCCTGAGAAAGATAAAATAGGCGCCATTCCAAAGCGGGAATAGCTCAGTTGGTAGAGCACGACCTTGCCAAGGTCGGGGTCGCGAGTTCGAGTCTCGTTTCCCGCTCCAAATTATGACTTATAGGCGTCTACTGAAGCCTGTAAGTCATTGAAGAAAGGGCCGTAAGTCCCTTTTTTCGTTCCAGTAACATCCACTGTAACCCCCTGTCAGGCTATGTGCCTGGTTATTTCTGCGCCTTTGGCAGCAACCTGGCCAGTTCGCTCAATGCCACCTCCGCCTCTTTCAGTTCTTGTTCCGAGGCCTCTTTCCATTGCAACGCCAATGGCTGCAGATCGCTCTCACGCCGGACTGCAAGCCCCCATTGGAAGTGATCATGCCATGCGCCGAGCGCAGCCTGAGCCTTCTTCAGCGATTTGGTTGCGGCAGAGGGTAGAGGGGATAGCTGTGGGAAGGCATCAGTGAGATAACGGGTTCGTTTGACCAGAATACGCAGTTGGTGGCGGTCGAACTCGGCGTCTTCCAGTGCTGCGTGCAGCTTCTTGACTTGCTTGGTCAGCGCCTTACCAATGATGCGCTTGAGCTTTTGCGAATCTCCGCCTATTTTCGATTCTCTGAACGCCGCAGGCCACTGCTGCAGTGCTGCAAACAGCCGCTGCAACTCCGGCGCGGCGACGATCTGCCGATATTCCGTCTGCAGACGTTGGCGGCGGACGTCCGCCAAGGTGTCATGGCCACGCTTTTGCAATTCGACGATCAGTACTTCCAGATCCCGGGTCGGGGTGGTCAGCCGGCCGACGTCGGCGGCGGCCTTACGCAGTGCCTGGCTCTCAGGCTGGGAGCGTAGTGGGGTGATCAGGCTGCGAATGCGTCTGACCGAGATGCGCAAGTCATGTAACGCTTCCTCATCCGCTGCCTCATCCAAACGTCTATATGCCCCAAGCAGAGCCTCTTCGAGACCCCGAATTTCTGTAACATAGTTATCTGTGAACACTGCGATGCGCCCGACTCCGAACTAGACCTGAATCAGGCTAGCAGAGTTTCAGCGAAGCGGTAGATGGAGGGACTGCGACAGACCGTCACGCGGCTGCAGGGATACACAGCATTACGCTTCTCGAACCTGTAGTAGCGGTGCTGCTGGCGGTTGCGGTGATGGGTGAGTGACCTTCGTTGGACGATGGCACCCGTGCGGGTGCCATCGTCTGGATTAACCTATCACTGATGCGATTCCATGATGGTGAATTCTTTCTGAATCTCCTTGTCGTTTCGCTGCCTTGTCAGCAGAGAAACGACGACGGCAACCACCACGCAGGCAAAAAAGCCGGGGACAATCTCATACATCTGGGATTGCAGGCTGGGGATGTTGCCCCAGATGCCGACCACTACAGCTCCCGCAATCATGCCAGCCAGTGCACCCATCGCGGTGAGATTACGCCAGAACAGCGACAGCAGGATGATCGGGCCAAATGCAGCGCCGAATCCGGCCCAGGCAAAGGCAACCAGTCCGAGAATATTCGAGCGTGGATCAATGGCCAGCAAGGCGGCGATCACCGCGACGACCAATACACCCAGACGGCCCAGCATTACCTGTGTCCTGGCTGATAGCTCCTTGCCAACGATCTTGTACAGGTCTTCTACCAGTGCCGATGAGCAGACCAGCAGCTGGGATGAGACGGTGGACATGATCGCTGCCAGTACCGCCGCCAGCACCAACCCGGCAATGAGCGGGTGGAACAGGATCTGCGACAGCATCAGGAAGACGGTTTCCGGATTCTCCAGAGTCTGTCCGCTGGCGTGGAAATAGCCGACACCGATCAGACCGGTAAAGACCGCGCCGCAGGCGACCAGAATCATCCAGCCGATACCAATCCGGCGGCCGGCCTTGGCGTCTGCAGAGGAACGCAGGGCCATGAAACGCACGATGATATGGGGTTGACCGAAATAGCCCAGCCCCCAAGAGGCGGCTGACAGGATCGCCATCAGGCTACCACCGAACAGCAATGAGGTGCGGTGCAGTTCATTTTCCGGATTAGCCAGGTTATGGGCAGCATCTGCAGCATTGACGGCGGCGATAGTCTCGTCCAGGCCACCCATGGTGTGAACCGTGAGTGCCGGTACGATGATCAGCGCGGCAAACATCAGTAGGCCTTGTGCTACGTCAGTCAGCGACGCGCCGAGAAAGCCACCGAACAGGGTGTAGGTCAGCGTAATACCGGCTACCAACAGCATGCCGAACAGGTAGTGCGTATTGAACGAGGCCTCAAAGAAGACCCCGCCGGCGACCATGCCAGAGGAAACGTAGAAGGTGAAGAACACCAGAATAATAATGCCGGCGGTGATCCGCAGTAGCCGGGTACCGTCCTTGAATCGGCTCTCGAGAAAGCTCGGCAGGGTAATCGAGTTGTTGGATACCTCGGTATAGGAGCGCAGTCGGGGAGCCACAAAGCGCCAGTTGAGATAGGCACCTATGGTCAGACCAATAGCGATCCAGGCCTCGACCAGGCCTGAGGCGTAAATCGCGCCAGGCAGACCCATCAGCAGCCAGCCAGACATATCCGACGCGCCAGCGGACAGGGCTGCTACGCCCGGTGGCAGCTTGCGCCCGGCGAGCATGTAATCATCAAGGTCAGTGGTCTTGAAGTAAGCGTAATAGCCGATGCCGAGCATCGTCAGAAAGTACAGGCCGATGGCGATCAGCTGATATGTCTGGTCTGTCATGGGTGCGTCCTCCGCTTCCGGTATGCCCCATGCAGGGGGACGGGGTTATTGTTGTTCAGCATAGAAACAGCTCCTTGTCGAAGGGAAGGTAAAGGTCGGGTGTCTGACTGACGCTCAGTCGTCCCCCTGCGCTAGCAGACTGGCATTACCGCCAATGGCGGCGGTATTGATGGTGTGGGTCTTTTCTGTAACAAAACGCAGTAGATAATGCGGCCCGCCAGCCTTGGGCCCGGTACCGGAAAGTCCCATGCCACCAAAGGGTTGAACACCGACAACTGCGCCTATCATATTACGGTTAACATAAATGTTGCCTGCCCGAATGCGCGATTGAATATACGCAGCGAGCCCTTCATTGCGGCTCTGGATGCCGAAAGTCAGGCCGTAGCCGCAGCAGTTGATGCTATCGATAACCTCATCCACCGCTGTTGCCCGGTAACGGATGATGTGCAAAACTGGCCCGAAGTGCTCCTGCTCCAGTTCATTGATGTGATCCAGTCTCAGGGCGACCGGCGCCACGAACTCCCCGTGCGCTTGCCACGCTTCAGGGACTTGGGTTTCAGCCAGCACTCGGCCTTGCTGGCGACAATGCTCGATATGCTTCTGTAAGCTCTTTCTGGCCTGGGCATCGATCACCGGGCCAACATCCGTGGCCAGATCGCGGGGATCGCCCAGTTGCAGCTCCTGCATGGTGCCAGTCAACAACGCCTCTACCTTGTCTGCAATGTCTTCCTGCAGGAACAGCACGCGCAAGGCGGAGCAGCGCTGTCCAGCGCTGGCAAACGCGGACTCGATCACGTCGGCGACAACCTGTTCCGGCAGCGCAGTGGAATCGACCAGCATGGCATTCTGGCCGCCTGTTTCTGCGATCAGCGTTGCCAATGGGCCGCCGGTACGTTGGGCCAGGCTGAGATTGATCTGTTGCGCTGTGGCCGTGGAGCCAGTGAAGACCACCCCGCTGACGCGCGGATCGCCCGTGAGCAGAGGGCCAAGCCCCCGACCTGGCCCGGGTAATAACTGCACAACATCCCGTGGGATGCCGGCGGCGTGCATCAGCTCGATGCAGCGGTAGGCCACAAGGGAGGTCTGTTCGGCGGGCTTGGCCAGTACCGTATTGCCGGTAACTACTGCGGCGGTTATCTGACCGAGGAAGATAGCTACCGGAAAATTCCACGGGCTGATCGCAACAAATACGCCCCGACCAGTGAAATAAAGCTCGTTGGACTCACCAGTGGGGCCGGGTAGCAGGGTGGGCTGGCCCATTGTCTGCTCGGCTTGGTGGGCATAGTAACGACAGAAATCCACCGCTTCGCGGATTTCAGCCACGCCATCCTTGAGGTGCTTTCCCGCTTCACGGGCGCACAGCGTCATCAGCTCGGCAAAATGCTCCTCCAGGAGATCAGCCAGACGGCGCAGCGCGCCGGCACGCTCAGTAACGGCCACCGCATTCCAGCGCGGGAAGGCCAGTGCAGCGGCGTCCAGCGCCGGCTTCACCTGATCGGCTGACGCCCACTGGATCTCGCCGACCGGTTGTCGGTGATCGAAGGGGCTGTTGACGGTGTGGCTTGCTCCCGACGGGGCCTTACCTGCATCAGCCAGTAAGGGATGGCCCTGCCATTGATGCCGATCCCATGCCTGCATCGCCTGACGCAGTGGCTCGATCTGACTGTTGATCATCAGATTCAGCCCCTTGGAATTCGGACGGTGCGGGCCATACAGATCATGCGGCAACGGGATGCTGGTATTGCGATATTCAGCTTTGCCGCGGAGGGCTTCCAGTGGGTGGCGGCAGAGCTGAGCAACAGGAACTCGCTCATCGACCAGTTGATGCACAAATGACGAATTGGCGCCGTTTTCCAGCAGGCGACGCACGAGGTAGGGCAGCAGATCCTTGTGGGCCCCAACCGGGGCGTAGATGCGGCAGTAACTGCCCGCTGGCGCACGTTGCAAGGCCTGTTTATACAGCGCCTCACCCATGCCATGCAGACGCTGGAACTCAAGCGGACGGTCACCGGCCATATCCAGCAGGCATATCAGAGTATGGGCATTGTGGGTAGCAAACTGAGGAAACAAGCGGCCACGGACGGCATCGGAGAGCAGATAGCGGGCACAGGCCAAATAGCTGATATCGGTATTGGCCTTGCGCGTATACACCGGGTAATCGGCCAGACCTTCCACCTGCGCCTGCTTGATCTCGGTATCCCAATAGGCGCCCTTGACCAGCCGCACTGGAATCTCGTCACCCTGTTCGGCTGCCAGGCGCGTCAGCCAATGCAGTACCGGCAACGCACGCTTGGAATAGGCTTGCACCACCAACCCCAGCTTGCCCCAACCCCGTGCCTGCCGGCGGTAGACCTGCTCGAGCAGCTCCCATGAAAGCTCCAGCCGATCCGCCTCCTCGGCATCCAGCGTAATAGCCACATCCCGCTCTCTGGCTCGTGCTACCAGTTGCCCCAGCGTATCGCCCAGCTCTCGAAGAACTCTGTCGCGCTGGCTGCGCTCGTAGCGTGGATGCAGGGCGGAAAGCTTGATGGAGATAGACGGCGCCGGCGCCGAACTCAGGGTTGACGCGCTGGCCTCGCCGACACGCTCAATAGCATCCAGATAGGCTGCAAAATAACGCTGGGCATCGCCACGGGTGCGGGCTGCCTCACCCAGCATATCGAATGAATAGGTGTAACCCTGTTTGAACAGGGGCTTGCCGTTATTCAATGCTTCAGGAAGGGTGCGGCCGAGCACGAACTGATGCCCCATGAGCTTCATCGCATGGGACATCACCTGCCGCACGACGGGTTCACCCAGGCGGCTGATCAGACGATTGAACACAGGGACGGGTTGATCCTGACGGGGATCCATCTTGACTACCCGTTTGGTCAATATCAGTCCCCATGTGGAGGCATTGACCAGCAGCGAATCGCTCTGGCCCAGATGGCTCTTCCAGTCCGCTATGGATAGCTTGTCCCGAATCAGCGCTTCGGCGGTGCGTGAGTCAGGAATCCGCAACAAGGCTTCAGCCAGACACATCAACAGCACGCCTTCCTGTGTATCCAGGCTGTACTGTTGTAACAGTTGATCCAGACTGTCGACAGCGTCGCCCTGGGCGCGCACCTGCTCAACCAGCTCAGCGGTGTGTTGATGAAGCCGCTGAATACACTCAGGCTGGTGGTTCAATAGATGGACAAGCTCAGGCATCAGGGTGTTTTCATCCACCATATAATGCTGACTGACCTGCCGGGCGAGCTGTTGCAGATCTGACTGTTTCAGGTCGGGATTCAGCAACTCGTCAGCCTTGCTGTGTTGTTGCCTGTTCTGATCATGGAGCGGGTGGGGTAGGGGCATGGCATACACTCCGGCTCATCAGGCACATCCAGCGCCCGATTGTTTAGAGGTCAATATAGCCAGAAACGCCATGATGCGTTCAGAAAGATCAACATTGGGGTTGCCTGACCAAGCAATTAAGTCCATAATTGCGTCCGTTGTTCAGCTAGCGCCTGCGGAAAGCGTTTTACAATCAATAAGTTAGAAGCTTGATAGTAAATTAATTTCCCATATGTTCTTGTTGTGTTGCCACGGCAACGCGACAGCACCCGTTTAGAGGCCGGGTGGCAGAGTGGTCATGCAGCGGATTGCAAATCCGTCAACGCCGGTTCGATTCCGACCTCGGCCTCCAGTATCAAAGCCCCGTAGATTAACCTCTGCGGGGCTTTTTTATTTTCTCTCCGATATGCCCGCGCGCTCCGGCCCATGTTCCGCTCTATGACGCCACAGAGATCCATGCGGATCAGGCGGTGCGGTTTGCATTGTCGTTATACTCCCCGCTCGTTATTCCATATCAACACATGCAGCTGCGGCAGTATCCGGGGCCGATACCAGCGGTCGGCGGTTACCCGCTCTATCAACCAGCGTAACTGCGTGTTCAGCGCCGCCACATTGGTCTCACGTTCTGGTTGCTCTGGCGTAGCCGGGGCGGTGTTGCATGGTTGTAGATACAGCGGCAGTTCCGGGTAGTCCGCTGACAGGGCCCTTGCCCATTGGTAATCCGCCTCGTCGGCTATCACCAGTTTGAGACTGAGCTGGGTCTCAGCCCCGGCAGCAGCCAGACAGTCTTCGAAGCGCTCGCGGCGAAAGGGCATGTGCGAGGAGGGCGGTTTAGGGCTGAGGGTGAGGTAATCGAGCTGGTTGAATCAGGCTTGGGACTTGCTGCCCTGGGTTTCCATGGCGAAGCGGTGGCCTTGCCGATGGCCGAGTTGTAGCAGTTCCTTGAGTGGCTGCAGCGCTGGGTTGCCACCGGAGAGGGTTACCAATATCGGCTCGCCACCACTCAGCCGGTTCACCTCGGTGAGGATTGCTAATGCTTTGAGTTTAAGTTGCTCTGAAATCATCAAGGTTAACAGCCGTTACTCATTTTTGTTGACTTTTCCCTGTGTGTCAACCTAAGCCTGAGCCAATTGATTTTGAGATAACATATAAATCA
>CAYYUQ010000089.1:0-12927 GCA_964474945.1 uncultured Halopseudomonas sp.
GAATGCCGCTGGGGCGGAACAGCAGCACCAGGATCAGCACACTGAAGGCCACCACATCCTTGTACTCTGCGCTGAAATAGCCTGCCGTCAATGCTTCGGCCACGCCGAGCAACAGGCCACCGAGTACCGCGCCAGGGATGCTGCCGATACCGCCCAACACCGCGGCGGTAAAGGCTTTCAAACCAGCCATGAAACCGATATAGGGATTGATAACCCCGTAATACATGCCGAGCAGTACACCGGCAACCGCCGCCAGCGCTGCGCCAATGATGAAAGTGATGGCAATGATGGCGTTGGTATTGATGCCCAGTAGGTTGGTCATCTTCAGATCTTCAGCACAGGCCCGGCAGGCACGCCCCATGCGCGAGCGGGTGATGAACAGGGTCAACAGAGTCATGCTGATCAGCGTCACCACAAAGATCACGATCTGCATATAGGACAGCGTTGCATGGAAGCCAGTGGTCGGGCCGATGTCGATACCGCCACGCACGAGGTTGGGCATGGCAACGTCCCGCGAGCCCTGGGCGATACGCACCAGGTTCTGCAGAAAAATCGACATGCCGATAGCGGAAATCAATGGAATCAACCGGTTACCGCCACGCAAGGGGCGATAGGCAACCCGCTCGATACTGTAACCGTAGGCGCTGGTGACGACCATGCTGACCACCAGGGCGCCGATAATAAGCAAGGGCAGCGACTCAATACCGAGCAACGCCAGCGCTGCCAGCACAATAAAGGTGATATAGCTGCCGATCATGTACACCTCGCCGTGGGCGAAGTTGATCATGCCGATAATGCCGTACACCATGGTGTAGCCGATGGCGATGAGGGCGTAGGTGCTGCCAACGGTCAGGCCGTTGAGCAACTGTTGCAGCAGGTAATAGAAGGAATCAGGCATAGGACAACATCCATGACAACTGACCCGGCGCAGGGCGCGCCGGGTCAAGGACGGTAATGTTTACTGGGTCAACGCCGTCTTACTGCCGTCTGCATGCCACTTGTAAACCACGAAGTTGAAGTCTTTCAGGTCGCCTTTCTCATCGAAGGCCAGTTGGCCGGTCGGCGTATCGAAGGTATTGCTGCGCAGCGCTTTGGCTACGTCGGCTGGATCAGTGCTTTCAGCCAGACGAATACCATCCGCAATGACCTGCACGGCGGCATAGGAGGGGAATACGAAGGGGCCACGTGGATCCTGATCGCGCTCCTTGAAGGCGGCTACCAGATGCGCGTTAGCCGGATCTTCATCAAATGCCTTGGGCAAGGTCACCAGCATGCCTTCCGAAGCATCCCCGGCGATGGCACTGATATCGCTGTTACCGACACCTTCCGGGCCCATGAAGGGGATATTCAGACCCTGTTCCCGCGCCTGGCGCAGAATCAGACCCAGTTCGGGGTGATAACCACCGAAGTAGGCAAAGTCCACACCCGACTGGCGCAGGCGAGCGATCAGCGATGAGAAATCCTTGTCGCCAACGGTCACGCCATCGAAGATCGGCACGTCAATGCCGGCTTCCTGCAACACGCCGCGCACGGCGGTCGCAATGCCTTCGCCGTACTGTTGCTTATCATGAATAACCGCAACCTTGCTCGGCTTGACCTGCTCGGCGATGTATTTACCGGCGGTGGGGCCCTGCATGCTGTCCAGGCCGATGGTGCGGAAAACCAGCTCATAACCGCGGCTGGTGATGTCCGGGCTGGTGGCGGCCGGCGTCACCATCAGAATGCCTTCATCCTCATAAATATCCGTTGCCGGCTGGGTGGAGCTGGAGCACAGATGACCGACCACAAAACTGATGCCTTCGTTGACGATGCGGTTGGCCACCGCGACCGCCTGCTTGGGATCACAGGCATCATCGAAGACCACACCTTCCAACTGCTGGCCGTTGACACCGCCTGCCTTGTTGATCATGTCGATGGCCATATTGGCCCCGGTGAACTGCATGTCACCATACTGTGCCACCGGGCCGGTGACCGGGCCGGCCAGGGCTATCCTGATATTGTCCGCGGCCAGCGACAGGGTGCTGATGCCGGTCAGGGTGGTAATCGCGATAATTCGGGAAAGAGCCTTCAGAGGTGTCTGTTTCATATCCTTTGCCCACTGGATTATTTGAGTTGTGCAGGGAACTGTAGCGGAGCCGATGCCAGACAGCCAGCCCCACTCGGTATTTCGCCGTTAACGCTTGCATGGCTGGCATTGATGGTTACCATACGCTGCAGTCACATTATGAGGATCCCTGCATGACCGCCCCCAGCGAAACTTACGCCGCCATTGTCGGTGCCACCGCCCAGATTGAATGGAAGGATCTGGAGCCGCATTTTGCCCGCGGAGAACTGCTGGTCGTGGCCAGCGGCTTGGATCTGGTCGAGGTGGCCCAGGCCCTGATAGACGACGACAGTGCGGCCGTCCAGGGCTGGATGCAGCAGAGCCAGTTCGGTGCCGCAACTGACGAGCAGGCCGCCGACTGGCATCAGCGCAATCCGGATACCCTGTGGGCTGTGGTGATTCGGCCATGGGTGCTGGTGCAGGAGCGGGTATAACATAAGCGTGGCTGTTGCGGCCCGATCAACCCGATACATAGCGCTGGCGGTAGCCTTCCCGGCGCGGCATGCTCCTGAGGTTTTTTACTCATGATAACGACGCGCTGGACGTTCCTGCGCGCCCACAGGAGAACTCACGCATGCAGGACTTCAACAATAAAGTAGCGGTCATCACCGGCGGCGGCAGCGGACTGGGCCGTGAACTGGCGCTGTGTTGCGCGGCACGGGGCATGAAACTGGTGCTGGGCGATGTGGACGAGGCCGGTATGCAGGAAACCCTGCGACTGGTCGGCGAGGCGTATCCCGGTACCGAATCGGCCACCATGCGTCTGGATGTCTCCAAACTGGAACAGGTGCAGGAACTGGCCGCACTGTGCAAGAGCCGCTTCGGCGGTGCACACCTGATCTTCAATAACGCCGGTGTCAGCGTTAACGGGCCGATCTGGCAGAACACCGTGGACGACTGGGAGTGGGTTCTGGGCGTCAACCTGTACGGCGTGGTCTGGGGCATCAAGGCGTTCACGCCCATGCTGATCGAGCAGAATGAAGGCCATATCATCAATACCGCCTCCGCTGCGGGCTGGCTCAACGGCCCGAGCAGCGGCATCTACAACGCCAGCAAGACCTCGGTCGTTGCCATTTCCGAAACCCTGGCGCTGGATCTGCGTGACGCTCAGGCCAATGTTGGCGTTACCGTGCTTTGCCCGGCATTTTTCCCCACGGGTATTCACTTGTCCGACCGCAACCGTCCGGCAGAAAAGGCCGATACGGTTGAGAAGAGCGAAATTTCCCAGAAGCGTGCCGCAGCGCTCAAATACGCAGTGGAGCACGGTCGTATCCCCGCCAATGACATCGCCGAGATGACCCTCAAAGCGGTGGAAACCAACCAGTTCTACGTCTTCCCGCACCGCAAGATCAAACAACTGATCAAGCTGCGTGCTGAAGCGGCGGATCGCGAACAGGACGTGTTTGATTCGTTGAATCCCTGAGCAGCGGGGGCTGGCGATCCGACTCTGGTCTACTACGCTGAGAGCACCGTCTCGATGTTGAGGTTGAACCATGGATCGCGATTCCCCCGTCACTTTCTCCCGGCGGGTGGTGCTGGCCGGCCTGTTGACGGCTTACACCGCCTCGCTGATTCCCTGGGCCCTGGCCGCGTCAGCGCCGGATGCTGACCGCGGCAGTTTCCTCGTCCTGTCGGCCTTGATTGCCGGACGCGAAGCGCTGGATACCGATCTCGCCATGCGCTACTACGACGCGCTGGTGAAGCAGGATCCGCTCTTTCCTGCGGCCGCCGGCGCCGTTCTCGCCTTGATCAATCAGCACCAGATAGATCCGCTGCAACTGCAGGCCTGGCTGGATGAGTCACGCCCAGAGCTGGCGGGTGTCCCGCGGCGGGTGGCGACCGCCTGGTTTCTGGGGATCGTCGATACAGCGGAAGGCGCACGGGCCCTGGCCTATGAAGATGCCTTGAACGCGCAGATAGTGAGCGACGTCCTGCAACCGCCGAGTTACTGCCATGGTGGTTACGGCAGTTGGGCCAGAAAGCCCGATCCGGGCCAGACAGATGTCTGAACCGTTATCAGCCGATTTTGTAGTGGTGGGCTCCGGCATCTGTGGCGCGCTGGCAGCAATGCTGCTGGCCCAGCGGGGCGCCTCGGTCATCATGCTTGAGGCCGGGCCACGGGTAGGGCGGGCGCAGTTGCTGGCAAACTTTCGCAACTCACCCCGACGCAGCGACTGGATGTCGCCTTATCCGTTCTCGCCCTGGGCGCCGCACCCGGTCTATCTTCCCGAAGCAAACGAGCATCTGCTGCAAGCCGGGCCTTATCCCTACCCGGCGGAATATATCCGCATGGTCGGCGGTACTACCTGGCATTGGGCCGCGCTGGCCTGGCGTTATCTACCCAGTGATCTGGAGATGTTCAGCCGCTATGGTGTCGGTGTCGACTGGCCGTTCGATTATGCGCAGCTGGAGCCCTATTATCAGTGGGCTGAAGAGCTGATTGGTGTGGCGGGAGCCGAAGAAGAGCACCCGGAATCACCGAGGCAGAAGCCTTATCCGATGCAGCCGGTGGCCGAGCCCTGGGCCATGCGGCGTATCCGCGAGCGGCTGGATGGCACTTACCGAGTGGCCAATAATCCGGTAGCGCGTAATAGCCGTACCTTTGGTCATCGTCCGGCCTGCTGCGGCAGCAATAATTGCCAGCCGATCTGTCCGGTGGATGCGCAGTACCACGGCGGTATTTCCGTTGCGGCCGCAGAGGCCGCGGGCGTCAGGTTGATCGCCAACGCGGTGGTCTACCATCTGGAGCATGATGATCAGGATCGTATTGTTGCCGCGCACTTTCATGATCCCGAACGCAACAGCTACCGCATTACCGGCAACACCTTCGTGGTGGCTGCCAACGGCATAGAGACGCCGCGGCTGTTGCTGATGTCCACCAGCGAACGCTTTCCCAACGGCATTGCCAACAGCGCTGATACGGTCGGGCGCTATCTGATGGATCACCCCAGCACCTCACTGACCTTTGACGCTGATGAAGACCTCTGGCTGGGGCGCGGCCCGCAGAGTCCCAGCTCGATCAGTGCCCTGCGTGACGGCGCTTTCCGCGCTGAGCGCTCTGCCTACCGGCTGGATTTCACCAATATTTCCAGGGTGGACAGCACGACCCGGCGCTTGCTGCAGGAGGGGGTATACGGGGCGGAGTTCGAGCGCCGCTTGCGTCACAGCGCGGCCCGGGAAATGAGCGTCAAGACCGTGCTGGAAGTACTGCCTCGCCCGGAGAATCGCATCACCCTGAGCGGCAAGAAGGACGCGCTGGGCCTGCCCAGACCACAGGCCCATTACGCGATTGACGACTACACCCGTGGCGGGGCGCTGGATGCAAAACAGCATTTCACCCGGATCGCCCAGTTGATGGGCGGCAGCAACCTGCGCTTTACCGCGGATGATGACTTCGCCAATAACCAGCATATCTGCGGTACTGTCCGTATCGGCGACGACCCGGCAACCTCCGTTTGCGACAGTTGGGGGCGCACCCATGATCACGACAATCTGTTTCTGGTGGGCACCGGTCTGCTACCCACCGCGGGTACCTGCAATTCCACGCTGACGGCAATAGCCGTCGCCTTGCGTTCGGTCGACGCCATGTTGCCGGTTGCAGCGCCGTCAGCAGCGGGGCAGGGCAGATCATGAGCCGAGTCACAATCCCGGCGCGTAATGCCCTGCTTGCCGGGTTGCTATTGCTGGCGGGCCATTGCGACCTGGTCGCCCAACCGCAGGAACAGCCTGGCCGGGGAGAATATGTCGCTATCCTCGGAGATTGCATGGCCTGTCATACCACGCCCGGTGGTCAACCCTTTGCCGGCGGAGTGCTGCTGCCAACCCCGCTGGGCGACATCATATCGACCAATATCACGCCCTCGGTAGCCGGAATCGGCGCCTATACCCTGGAACAGTTCGATGCGGCGGTGCGCCGTGGTATCCGGGCTGACGGCAAATATCTGTATCCCGCCATGCCCTATACCGCTTATGCGCAGGTAACGGACGATGACATCGCCGCCATGTACGACTGGTTCATGACGGAGGTCGAACCGAGTGACTGCCATCCCCCGCCGACGGAGCTGCCCTTTCCGTTCAGCATCCGACTGTCCATGGCGGTGTGGAATGCGCTGTTTCTCGACGACCAGGTGTTTGCGTCTGATCCCGATCAGAGCGAACAATGGAATCGCGGTGCCTATCTGGTCAAGGGTCTGGCTCATTGCGGCACCTGCCACACGCCGCGAACGCTGCTGATGCGCGAAGACCCGTCGCGTCATCTGGCCGGCGGCGCAGTCGGCCCATGGGAAGCACCGGATATCACCTCCGATCCGCAGACCGGCATCGGTGACTGGAGTATCGAGGAGCTGGTGCAGTACATGCAGACCGGGAGCAGTAATCGCAGCCAGGCCGCCGGCCCCATGGCTGAGGCAGTGGATCACAGTCTGCGCCATGTCACCGAGGCGGATCTGCAGGCGATAGCGGTATACCTGCAAACGGTTCCGGCCGTATCCACACTGTCACAGGTAGAGCGTGCCGTGCATGAGTGGGGGCAGGCGGACAACGAGCTGGCCGCCGTACGCGGTGAAGATCTGCCGGACGAGGCAGATGGATGGAGCGGCGCGCAATTATTCGATGCCTATTGCGCGGCCTGTCACCAAGCGTCCGGGCAGGGCACGGCCGATGGCGCCATACCGGCGCTGTATCACAACACCGCCACCGGCAGACCGCACAGCAACAACCTGGCGCTGGTGATTCTGCAAGGTATCCACAGGGTCAGCGAGGGGCATGACATTCGCATGCCGGGCTTTGCACATGAGCTGAATAATCTGCAGGTGACCACCCTCGGCAACCATGTGTTGAGCCTGTATGGCAATCCCGATGCCCAGGTCACCCTCGAGCAGGTGCAAGGGCTGCGTTACGGCAGCGCACAGGCGCAGGGCCAGCCCGATCTGATGCGCCTTTTCAGGATAGGCGGAGCCATGCTGTTTGTTGGCGTGCTGTTGGCGGTTCGCTTGTCGTTACGAAAAATAATCCGCACTTGATCGGCAGGCTCCAGTCAAAGCTACGGACAGCCCCATCAATCCGGAGACTACCCATGCGACTGACTTATCTTTGTGTACCACTGTTCACCCTGCTTCTCGTCGGTTGTGGTGACGACAACAATGATGTCCGCCCGGTGGACGAAGCCGCGCCAAACACCTCTACTGATCCGGGTTACGGTACGCCGGGTTCAGCTGACACGGCGCCGAGCAACACCACCTTGCCGCGCCCAACGGACGAAGATGATGGCCTGGGCACAGAATATGGCACCCAGCCCGGCACTACGCCACCGGCCAGCGGCGCTGGAACAGGAACAGGAACAGGAACAGGAACAGGAACTGGCACGGGAACAGGTACCGGTACGGGCACTACCGAGCCCGGTACCAGCGGCACCGGCAGCCAGCCGTAACGCAGTGCCTGTCAGCTGGCCTTGCGCAGTCTGGCAAGGTTGCTTTCTGCCAGCAGGAAGCGCTCGATAGCCTGACGTACGTCCTGTCGAGCGCTTTTGTGTTCCTGTTCCATATAATGCCCGGTATGGCGGATAGTCACATATTCCGAGCGCCGGGCCAGATCAGCAAAATACAGCGCGTCGGTCGGCGTGGTGTATTCGTCGCGCTCGCCGTTGAGAAAGAGCAGTGGCACATCCACATTGCCCACGCAGTGCATGAAGCGATCGGTACCCAGATTCAGAATCTGACGAATGTGATGCTGCATCTGAGCGTACTCATGCTCGTCCAGCGCCGAGATATGCTCGAAATTGCTGCGCTTGATGGCATGCGGTAGATGCTTGCCCAGTGTTTCATTGACCAGCGTGGCGATTGCCAGCCGATCACCGGCGGCCATATATTTCTCACCGCGCATGAGATAGTCCAGCATGGGGCCGTTCAGCACCGGTGAAAAGGAGCTGATAACCGCCCGCTGAACACGCGCCGGCCGCTGGGCCATCGCCAGCAGTGTCGATACGCCACCCCAGGAAAAGGACATCACCTGATCCGCGCGGAAATGCTCGATCAGATCCAGCAGGATCAGCGCTTCGTCCTCCATGTCGAGCAGCGGCAGCTCATGGTTGTGCGCCCGCGAACCGCCTGAATAGGGCTGGTCAAACAGCACTACATTGAAAAGCGCATTTAGAAACCGTAGTGCCTGACTGAAAGAGGCGCAGGTCGCCAGCGAACCATTGACCAGAATAATGGTGCTGTTACTGGTGGGGTGGGGATAGAAACGCGTCTGCACCTTCAGCTCGCCGTGCACGCGCACTACTGCCTTCTCTGCATACATGTCGCACTCCTTGAATCGGAAATCACTGGCGTGCAGTAAAGCCGAATCAGGTTACAGCCCCGTGTCAGAAAATGACCGTTCGGCAGGGCTCCAAACACAGCGGTACATGCCCTGCAACGAAAGCCGGATCATGGGTAGAGCAAAAGCCAGCCAAATGGCGTAGGCTGAGGTTGAGTTGACTGATGAGGAAGGCGTTATGCAAATACAGGTCTTTAGCGATAACCGTATTGAAAACAGCAGCAAACTGGTGGAGTGGGCGCAGAGCGCGGCCACAAGCAGACTGCAGCGCTTCGATGAGGATTTAACCCGCGTTACTGTGCACATCAATGATGAGAATGGCGAAAAGGCTGGTGCCCAGGACAAGCGCTGCCAGATAGAAGCACGTGCCAGAGGACTGCAACCGATCTCCGTCACGCATAAATCCGACTCAGAGCGGCTGGCCGTAGAGGGCGCGCTGGACAAACTGCATGCGGCCCTTACCAGCCAGCTGGGCAAATTGCGCAACAAGCGCCCCAATACCGCTGCTGTGCCGGCTGACACTAGTGTCGCCGCCCAGGACGCCCTGCTGGAAGAGGATTACGGCAACCGTCTCGATGACGACGATATAGACGTCGACGGCAACCGATAGATTTCCTCCGCGACTTGCCGCTGGGTATCTGCAGCAGAACCCGGCGGCCTGGCTACATCACCCCCACTCTGGCATCCTGCTCCCCAACAACCATCTTGAGGAGCAGGGGCATGGCCAACATTGTTATTACCGGTGCCAATCGGGGTATCGGATTCGCATTGGTAAAATCCTATCTTGTCGGCGGCAACCGCATATATGCCTTCTGCCGTAACCCGCAGCAAGCCACTGATCTGATCCAGCTGGCGGACAGCGCCGGCGGACAACTGACCCTGCACCCGGTGGACATGGCCGACGGCGCCTCCATCGACGCCGTGGCAGAAGTGATGGGCGATACACCGGTCGATGTGCTGTTGAACGTGGCTGGCGTGGTTGGCGGGCGGAGCGACAGTGTTCTGGACAAGCCCTTCACCGAAGAGGACTTCAACGACTGGCGCACAGCCTTCGACATCATGGCCATCGGGCCCTTCCGCCTCACCCAGGCGTTGCTGCCCAACCTCATCGCCGCCAAGGGTAAGGTCATGACCGTCAGCAGCCAGATCGGCGCATCCACCTGGCCCTACGGCGGCATGTACGCCTACGGCGCGACCAAGGCTGGCGTCAACCGGGTCATGCTCAGCCTGGCGATTGACCTGAAAGCCAGAGGCGTCAGCGTCGCCAGCATCCACCCCGGCTACGTGCAAACCGACATGGGCGGCCCCAACGCCGAAATAACCCCCCAGGAAAGCGCCGCCGGCATCAAGGCCGTAACCGACAGCCTGAGCCTGGAGGACAGCGGCAGCTTCTTCAAGTGGAATGGCGAACTGCATGCATGGTGAGGGATCACCTGCCCGATGGAGGCCCCCCGCAGCCCTTCGTACCCTGACCCAGGGGCGACGGCCCGCGTGGGCGCCTTCGCTCCTGTGGTTATGTTCATCTGACCCCATTAAACGAACGCACCAATACCTCTGTGGGAGGGGCGCCTCGCCCCGACGGCGCGTGAAACGCGCCCCGGCCTGCACTCCCCCAGGGATAAAACCACCCCCGTCATCCTCGCGAACGCGGAGATCTGAATAACTCTCATCTGACCCCATTAACGAAAGATAAAACACTCCCCCGCATTCATGGTCTCAATCTGGTGTCGACCCCTTGAAACTGGAGACAACCACCATGAAAATCCTGCCCCTGCTCACCCTGACCACCCTGCTTGCCAGCCCCCTCGCATTTGCCGAACAACCGGACGTCACCTGCGAGTCCAACATGGCATCGCTATCCGAAAACGCCGACTACAACCGCGACTCCCTGACCGAATCCGCTCAGCAACAGATTGACGAACATATCCGCCAGGCCGGCGAAGCCCAGTCAGAGGGCGATGAAGAAGCCTGCGTCGTACATTCAAGCAAGGCCCTGCAGGAAATCCGCGGCGCGGGTTCAAGCGAAGACGCACGAGCCACGGGTAACGAGCAATAAACTCCCCGAAATGACACAGTCCCAGCCCGCCCGGTCAGGGCTGTGTCATTTAACTGCCAAGCGCCACAGCCTCTGCCCCCACCAACCCTCGCTGTCCTGTAGGAGGGGTGCCCCGCCCCGACGGCGCGTGAAACGCGCCTGGGTTTCGAGTCCCTCGTCCCGCGTCATCCTCCCGAACGCGGGATCAACGCCGTAAGCGACGCCATGGCTCTGGAGAACAGCCGCAGTTTCTTCAAGTGGGATGGGTTGCATGCGTGGTCAGGCTCAGATGTCCTGAATTGGTATTTGCGCATGATTTGTGGCAAATTGCATCAACTGGTGCATTATGCATCGAATTATTTTTGAGGTAGCGACCATGAGCACAACCAGCGTACGTCTTGATGATGAGCTTATTGAAAAAGCGACTATCATCGGTCGGGCATTAAGCCGGAGCACGCCAAAACAGATAGAGCATTGGGCTAAAATCGGCGAGATGATGGAGGATAACCCCGATCTGCCCTATGAGCTGGTGCGGCAAGCTATCATCGCCAAGGCTGAGAAAGAGGCAGGGAAGCTGGAGAGTTATTCATTTGGCTGAGATAGCGGAGGTTGTCCAGACGCCGATCTTTGGCAAGGCTGTCAAGCGTCTTCATGCTAACCAGAAGCGGGATCTGGATGCCGCCATCCGTGAATTATTATCCGATCCAGATCTTGGCGAACGGAAGAAAGGCGATCTCAGCTTTTTACGAGTCTATAAATTCAAGATGGTCGGTCAACTGACTCTACTTGGCTATAGCTATGAAGAGGGCGCGGTGGTTCTATATCTCCTGGCCCTTGGCACGCATGAGAACTTTTACCGCGACGTAAAAACGGGACGTTGATCCTTTCCTTCCTCGGAAAATGTACCTGAACTGACCCCATTAACGCGTGAAGCCTTAGCACTGCATTTCGAAGCTGGTGCCAGATGTTGATCCATTAACGCAGCCCGCTGTCCTGTAGGAGGGGTGCCCCGCCCCGACGGCGCGTGAAACGCGCCTGGGGTTCGCACCACCTCGTCATCCCGCCCCTCGTCATCCTCGCGAACGCGGGGATCCAGGGTTCAGTGAGCAGGAATAATGTTCATCTGACCCCATTAACGTGATAACCCTTTACCGAGGCGGCCTTTCGACCTGCAGATTCCGCCATCCGAGCACCTACAACTGATGTCTCATTAGTATCATTCGCACGCCTGATGTAAAATCCCGTCCAGAAAAAATGAACCATCCCGCAGCAAGGTTCATGAGGGATCCTCTTACACTCACCATCTCAAGGACGAACGATGATCGTACGTTGCGTGATCTTCCTGCTGCTAAGCGTTGTGACCAGCGGTGCCACGGCAGTCAGCCTCGACTGCTCGCAGGCTTCCAATTACGCCGAGCGCGAAATCTGTGGTGATGGCTTCCTGACAGGGGCGAATGAGTGGCTGGAGCGCACCTATTCGGAGGCAATGGAACTCTCCGAAGATCAGCAGGCGCTACAGCACTCCCAGCGACAGTGGATAGATCTGCGCGATACCTGTACCGATCAGAAGTGCTTGGACGACATGCTTTCCCAGCGCCATCAGGTGCTATTACAGTACGTTCGTGAAGCAAAGGAGAGGGCGCTGACCGCTGCCTGGGAGGGGCAGGAGGCGCAGAGGCAGGCCAGGTATGCCCGGGAGCAGGCGGAGAGAGACGCAGAGCGTGCGCGACTTGATGCCGAAAGACAGGAGCGCGCTCAAGCCTCCGTGGCAGCCGCGACGATGGCCAGCCAGCAATCTGCGGCATTGTGTCAATGGCCATTAATTTTGACCCACTTTTGGCCAATAGAATTGACCCACTTGCTCACCGCTAACCGGCGGTTTTCTGCTTCAAGCGGTAGCTCTCCCCTCCCAGCATAAAAATGTGTGAATGGTGGATTACACGGTCAATGATGGGCACTGCCACGTTGTCGTTATGGAAGAACTCGCCCCAGCTGGTGAAGTCCTTGTTGGTGGTCAGGATCACCGAGCGGTACTCGTACAAGTTGTTGATCAACTGGAACAGGTTATACCGGGCCTGACGGGTCATCGGCAGGTAGCCCAGCTCATCGATGATCAGCACATCGTACTTGCTCAGCTGGTTCAGTCGCTTCTTCAGCTCGCCCTTCATCTCCGCCAACTCCAGGTCCTCGACCAGTGCCAGTGCAGTGCGGAACAGCACCTTGTAGCCAGCCTGGACGGCCTTGTGGCCAATCCCAATGGCCAGGTGGGTCTTGCCCACCCCCGGTGGCCCAATGAACACCAGGTTGTCGCGGTTATCGATAAAGCTGAAGTCCAGCAAGGCATTGACCTGTCGCTTGGTGATCGTGGTCTGATGCCGGTAATCAAAGGCCTCCAGGTGCTTCTCCGAGGGGAACTGGGCCTGTTTGAGGTTGCGGCTCACACGACTACTCGAACGGGCGTTGATCTCATGCT
>CAYYUQ010000090.1:0-12922 GCA_964474945.1 uncultured Halopseudomonas sp.
GATTTCTGTCCCTGTGTCAGAGCCACCACAGGTAGAGGAAATTCCAAGCCAGGAGGAGCCCACAACTTCTCCAAACGCCCCGGAGGACTCCGATCCAGTTTCGATGGACCGGAACGAACGCATCCAGGGGAATATCGTGACACCGGCGACAACCACCGATCGGCTGAAGGAGATCCACCGCCTGATGGCCGATACTACCGGCGATGCATGGGAGGACTTCGAGTCGAACGTGCTGAAGTCCATACCCGTGCAGGCGGGCGGACTCTACCCCATCACGGATGTCTGGTACATCGAACCCCGACTGGATACACCGGACAGTCTGCGCGTGCATATCGCCCAGTTCGCCAGCGAGATCGCCGACGAGGCAGGTCAGGCGGAACACATCCAGCCAGTGGACACGGGCCTCGGTTTCCTCTGCGACATGAATGCACTTGCCACCGACGGCCACGCGGTACCGATGATCGGTCGCGCTGTGCTCACGCTGCTTCATGCACTCAGCACGGGATACCAATCCGCGAGCCAGTCCCTCGATGAACTTGACAACTTACGGCTGCTGGATCATCTGGGACCGTTGCTGCAAGGACGCCAGGGCGGAAATAGTCAGGTGTCGCGCCTGAGTGATAACGCCCTGGTCAAGCTGTTTCGCCTGTTGCGGCTATCGCGCCGCCTTGTAGATATCGAATCAGGCACCGGGGCGGACAGCACCGCACCCGACGCTTCATAGGGCTCGGGAGGCAGCATGTCGATACCGCACCCACTCAATCAGGCAGTCATCGCACAGGCACTGCACAACCTGCGCAACGGGCAATTGCGCCGCTGCAAGGCGATGGGATTCGGCGAGCAGGAATTGAGTGCTCTGAAGCACCCCGCGCTGGTCAGCGTGCTCATCAATGCCACCGTGCCCTGGTGCTCGGTAACCGTGAACCGCGACGTGCTGCAGCGGCTGTTGCGCCAGGTGGCCGATGTCGAAAAGGAAATCGCCGCCGTCGATCGCATGTTGCGCCTGAGCGCCAGTACCGAGATGGTGAGCAAGTTCTACGGTCTGACCCACCAGGAAGTGGCGTTGCGACGGGACATTCTCGACCTACCCAAACGCAGGGGTCGCCATCCTGGACTGAGTGAGGAACAGGACACCGAGCTGTGGCGACGCTGGGAACCCGAATTCAAGACCCGTGGCATCGCACTCGACGATGCCATGGCAATGCTCGAACTGGCACTGGATCTGGCCGAAGACCTGGACCTGCCGGCTTCCGTACTGTGGTCAACCATCCAGGGATGGATCGATCAGGGCCTGGTGTAGGCCATGGTCACCGATGATCCCCGCCGTCCCGAAGGCCCCGTTTCACTGACGGCACTCCTTGATCAAGCCACCCAACGACTGCAACCTGCGGCAGAAGACACTACCCCACAGGATGGCTTCCTGTTCAGCGGCAATCGCCACGAAAGTGTGCCCCGCGCGCTGTTCCTCGATCGCCGCCTGACACCACTGGAACGCAATGCCTGGCAGGTGTTCCGTCTGCTGTTGAACGACGATGGCGTGACGGCTTTTCCCACTTACGAGCGCCTGCGACCCTACCTGGCGTCGATGCCGTGCACGGCCAAAGCCTCCCACGAAACCGTGGCCAGGGCGCTGACCCAGTTACGATTGACCCGCTGGCTCAGCCTGGTGCGGCGACGGCGGGACGCCCGCTCCGGACGTATCCAGGGCAACCTCTATGTGCTCCACGACGAACCGCTGTCACCCTTTGAGGCCATGCAGCTCGACACCGAATATCTGGGGCTGGTCAGCCAGGCATTGACGCACTCGGCCAAAGCCGTGCGGGTCGTCGGCGTCCATACGCTCAAGGAAATCACCGAAGACCCGATGGTCAGTGCGCGAACGCTGCCGTCTCGCCTGCAGGTCATGGTGCAACGTCTGGCCGGGCAGAACTGGGACGCCAATGCGCACGATTTTGAGTCTGTGGATAACCCCAAAACCGTAGAGAGCGCCGAGGCCCTTCTACGACATTACGACGCCCCATTTTCCAAATTGGAATCAGGGCGCGAAGCCCCGTCTGACGGCCTTCTTCCGAATCGGAAAGCTGACAGTACAGTACGTAATAGTATTAAAAATAATAAAGTACGTACTGTACTGCGCGAACTGGATTATCTGGACCTGCCGCCACGGTTTGAACGCCTCGATGACGAGCAGAAGGCCGGAGCCTTGCTCGCACTCAGGAAGGTCGACAGGGAGTTGCAACAGGCGGTGATCGATGAGTGGAACGTGCGCTGCTGCGACGATTACATCAAGAAGCCAGCCAATTACCTGTTCGGCATCATTCAACGGGCCATCCGGGGAGAGTTTCGCGCCTGGGCCGGTGTCACCCCTTCGAAGGCGGATTCATTGGCGACACCACCACCCAAAGTGGATACCAAGGTTGATCGCCCCTTCCAAGCTGCGGACCCGGAACAAGTGAAAGCACATATCGCCCGTCTTCAAGAAATGTTCCGTAGCTCTTGATGGACCTATACCAGTGGTATAGGGCTATCGACAGCCACCAACATCTACAAACCAGAAACAAGCCCGTAAGTACGGTTTACGGAGCAGTATAGTTGAGGTTACGGATTTGTACCTTGGGAACCTCTCAAAAACTGCAGCGCTCGACACCTCCCCGGTCTTCGCTCGCGACATTTTTCAGAGGTCCCCTTGCCGGCAAGGGGTCGGGTCGGCTCATAAGGTCAGGCTGACCCCGATATGGAAGGAACGCCCCGGTCCCTGCATGGCCGTGCCGTAAGGAATACCCCCGGCACTCATGGTTTGGCCCTGGCCGGTATAGGCGCCACCCAGGGGTAATTCGTGGGCCTGGTTGAGCAGGTTGTCGACCCCCACATCCACCCGGATCTGATGCCAGCTGTAGCTGGTACTCATGTTCACCAGCCCGTAGCCTGCAGTGGCAAGTTCGTTTCGAACCGATGCGGTGTGATTTTTACTGTCCACCAGTTGCAGTTCAATCCGGTTTGACCAGTCTCCCAGATCATGTTCCAGCACCAGCAAGCCCTGTAAGGGGGCAATGTTGTAGAGATTGTCGTCGCTGGTGGTGTTCTTGCCTCTGACATGGCTCAGCGAACCGCTGAAACGAAGATTTCCGTACTGCTCCGGCAGAGGCAAATGGGCGACAGCAGTGATGTCGATGCCGTACAGGCGTGCGTCCCGGTTGGCGAATGTCAGGTAGCGGAAGCCCGGCAGGCTGTTGGATTGGGGGCATTGCCCGTTGGTACACGGCACTGCATCAATATAATCATCCACCAGGGTGTAAAACGGCGTCAGGCTGAGGTGCCAGCGTGTCTGTTGCCGATCGTGAAAATCCGCCGTCAGGCTGATGCTGTGCGCGATTTCCGGTTGCAGCTCGATATTGCCGGTATAGCCGTTGCCGTCTCCGGCCAGGTTGACCATGCGCATGGCCATGCCGTGGGTGGACCAACTGTAGCGTTCGTACAGATTGGGTGAGCGGGTCTTGCGGGACAATCCCAGCCTGTAGGCCTGGCGATCATCCGGGACAAAACTGATCAGGGCGCTGATATCCACATTGTCGTCCCTGATATTTCTGTCTTTGCGATTGAACGCTGTCGCGTCCGGCTGGTACATCATGTTGTAGCCCTGTACATCCCCGGCGTCCATCTGCACCGCTTCGTAGCGGATACCGGTGATGCTGCTCCACCGGCTGCTGTGTCGGGCGTGCAGCTCGGCGAACAGGGCGTGACGATCCCGTTCGCCGTTGTGGATATTGCGGAATGTGCCCGGCGCCATCATGCCGGTGCCGGACGGGGGCCATTCATCCTCCAGGCGGTAGTATTGCGCCTCTGTACCCGCCACCAATGTCAGGTGGGTGCTCAATGGCAGGTTGGCGGTGACAGTCAGCCCGCTGTTTTTGCCTTCGGTTTCCATCGGCATACCGGCGGCGTTGCCGTACCAGAATTGCTTATCGTCGCCAAAGTTCATGTCATGGCGGGTGTGTTCGTGGAACAGGGTGGTGGCCAGTTCGCCCCAGCCGAATGTGCCGTTATGTTCCAGCCGCAGCTGCACACTGGTGTTGTCCAGCATATCCATGCGCTGATTGGGAAAGCCCTGGTAGGGGATATGCTGGTAACCCAGCCCGATCATCCAGAGATGGTCGTCACTGTGCTGGTAGGCCAGGTTGAGCCGGTGATTGGTGGTCTCGTAAGCGGTGGAACCCACTTCGTCTCCCGCCAGCATCATGCCGCCAAAATGATCCGGTTTGAAGTCACGGGCGGCACTGTAGTTGTCGGCGCGGGCATAGGCGCCCTGGTAGGCCAGGCTGAACTGGCGGGTGGCGAACTTGCTGCTGATATAGGCGCCGGTACTGTTGCCGTTGGAGCGATAAAAGCTGCCCAGCTGGTGCTGGCTGACGCTGTCCCCGTCGCCGGCGGCAAAGTCGGGTCTGGCGGATTCGACAATGATGGTGCCCCCGATATTGTCACCCCCGGCGCTGACCGGTGCGACACCGGCATAAACGGTCATTTCTGCCACCTGGGTCGGGTCGATATACGACAGCGGGGGATTCATATGGTTGGCGCAGGCGGAAATCAATGACAGGCCATCCACCTGGATATTGATGCGGTCATCTCCCAGGCCATGGATTGCGGGCATGCTGGACACCCCGCCGGCGCCATACAGGCTGACACCGGGTACGCCTTTGAGCAGGGCGGCGGCGTCACTGGTAGCAGCCCGGCGACTTTCCAGGGCAGCACCTTCGAGCAGCGTTTTGCCGGTAATCTGCTGTGCCGGCGGGGCGGTTACGAGTACGTCATGGATGTGGTGTTTGCCCCCATTGTCCGAGCCAGTCGCGCCTGCGGTACTGACCGTGAGAGCCAGTCCCAGTGGCCACCATTTACCCTGTTGCATATCGCTTTTCCCTGTGCCTGGTTAAAAGGCAATGATAAAAAAGCTCGCCCTGGCAGGGTATGCGACATATTGTCGCACTGGTGGCCGGTGTCGTTTATTCGTAGCTCAGCTCAGTGGTCTTGCCGTGGAATATCCGGTATACAAAAAAGGTATAGCCGATGATCGCCGGCAGGGTGATGGCAACGCCGACCAGTACAAACAGCAGGGAATCCTTGTGAGCCGCGGCCTCCCAGATGTCCATTTTGCCAAGCACCACATCGGGGAACAGGCTGAACGCCAGCCCGAAAGCCGCCAGGATGCAGATCAGCACCAGAGCGGCAAACAGCAGCCAGGCGTAACCCTGACGCAACAGTGCGGGTTTGCCCAGCAACCAGGTCATGGCCCCCAGCAGCAGGGCACAGGACAGGGGAATGGGCAGCAGCCCGATGGCGTTGGGCAGAGTAAACCAGCGTTCGGCAATCACGCTGCTCGCCAGCGGCGTGGCAATGGAGACCAGCAGCAACGCCAGCGCCATCGGCGCCATGGCCATTCGCGCCCAGCGCACTGCCTTGTCGAACAGTTCGTTTTCGGTTTTCATCATCAGCCAGCCGGCACCGAGCAGCACATAGAGCGCCGGCAAGGTGATGGCAATCAGGGCCGCGAACAGCAGGCTGTAACCACTGGTATCCAGCCCGGTGATGTAGGCGCCCAGCATCCAGCCCTGGGACAGGGCGGCGATCAGGGAACCGGTAAAAAACGCCTTGTTCCACAGCCCCCGGCGGTGATCACCGGCCTTCACCCGCAGGTCGAAAGCCACCCCCCGCAGGATCAGCCCGAACAGCATCAGGGTGACGGGGATGTAGAGCGCGGTGAGCACCACGCCATGGGCTTTCGGGAAGGCGACCAGCAACACCCCGACGCCCAGTACGATCCAGGTTTCGTTGGCATCCCAGAACGGGCCTATGGAGGCAATCATGGTGTCTTTTTCAGGTTCGCTGGCGCCGGGCAGCAACAGCCCCACCCCCAGGTCGTAACCGTCGAGAATGACATAAATCAGCAGCGACAGTCCCATTACGCCCATGTAAATCACGGGCAGCCAGTAATTCAGGTCCATGGTCATGCTCCTTCAGGCCTTTGACGAGACAGTGGTATAGCCCGGCTGGAGTTCCAGGGATCGCGCCGGTTTGGTGGACAGATAACGCAGCGCCCCGATATAGGAAGCCAGCAAAAACACGTAGAGCAGGATGTAGCCCAGCAGGGTGCCGCTCAACGTTGCCGAGCTGTGGTCGGCGACCACATCGGCGGTGGACAGCAGGCCGTGGACGATCCAGGGCTGCCGACCGATTTCGGTGACGTACCAGCCCGCCAACACCGCAATCCAGCCGGAAAAGGTCATCCACGACAGGGCCGTCAGAGGCCAGCCCGCCAGGGTGCGGCCACCCCGCAGCCCCCAACTCGTCCACCACGAAACCAGCACCATCAGTACCCCCACGCCCACCATGATACGGAAAGCCCAGAACACGGGCGCTACCGGTGGATGGCGGCCTTCAAACTCGTTCAGGCCTTTCAGTTCGCCATCGGCCTCGTGGGTCAGGATCAGGCTGGCCAGCTTGGGAATCTCGATGGCCCAGCGGGTTTCCCTGCGCTCTTCGTCGGGAAACCCGAACAGCACCAGGGGCGCACCCCGCTCGGTTTCCCACACCGCTTCGATGGCGGCCACCTTGGCGGGCTGGTGTTCGAGGGTGTTGAGGCCGTGAAAATCCCCCACCAGCACCTGCAACGGCGCCAGTACTGCCGCCATCATCACACCCGTTTTCATCACCTTCCAGGTGGCGGGACCTTCCACACCCTTGCGGGCGCGCCAGGCACTGATGCCCGCCACCAGAAATGCGCTGGTAAGCAGGGTGGCAATCATCATGTGGGCAAAACGCCACGGGAATGACGGGTTGAAGATCACCGCTGCCCAGCTGTCCACGAAAAACTCGCCGTTTTCGATCAGGTGCCCCGTCGGGGTTTGCATCCAGGAGTTGAGGCTCAGTATCCAGAAGGCGGACAGGGAGGTGCCGAAGGCCACCAGAAACGACGCGATCAGGTGGGTGCGATTGGATACCCGGTTTTTGCCAAACAGCATGATGCCCAGAAACGAGGCTTCGAGAAAAAATGCCGTCAGGACTTCATAGCCCAGCAATGGCCCGGCGATATTGCCGGCCTTTTCCATAAAGCCGGGCCAGTTGGTGCCAAATTGAAAGCTCATGGTGATGCCGGAAACCACGCCCATGGCAAAACTCAGGGCAAAAATCTTGACCCAGAAGTGATAGGCATATTCCCAGGCCAGATCCCGGCTCAGGGTGTATCGCACCCGGAAATAGAGCAGGATCCAGGCCAGCCCCATGGTGATGGCCGGAAACAGGATATGAAAGCTGATATTGGCGGCAAACTGGATGCGGGCAAGCAGAAAGGGATCAATGTCCATGGGATGTCATCTCGGATACAGGGGAATGCGGTTTCAGCGCCCGGCGGGCGGTATCAGGATCCAGCGCCAGCAGGGCTTCGTAATGGCTGACAAACACCTGACCTCCGAATGTGGTCAGAAAGCGGGTATGCCTGAGCTGGTCCATGACCGGGCCTTTTACCTCCGACAGGTGCAGCTGGATACCGGCGTCGTGGAGCCTTTCGTTGATGGTTTCCAGGCTTTCCAGTGCGCTGGCGTCGATCAGGTTCACCGCCGGGCACATCAGCACCAGATGGCGGATGCCGGGGTGGCGAGTCACCAGTTCGGCGATCCGGTCTTCCAGGTAGCGGGCGTTGGGGAAATACAGGCTCTCGTCCACCCGCACCGACAGCACGGTGGGGCTTTCCACCACCTGAAAACGATCCACATTGCGAAAATGCTGGCTGCCGGGTAACTGGCCCACCACGGCAATATGGGGCTCGCTGGTGCGCTTGAGAAACAGGAACAGGGATAAACCGACGCCCATCAGAATGCCCGCTTCGACACCCACCAGCAGTACACCGGCCATGGTGGCGGCCATGGCCAGGGCATCCGGTCGGGAATACCGCCAGGTGCGGCCCAGGGCGCCGAGATCCACCAGGCTGAGCACGGCCATGATAATGGTTGCCGCCAGTACAGCCTGGGGCAAATTGCGAAACAGTGGCGTAAACAGCATCACGGTCACGGCAATACCGATGGCAGTAAAAGCCCCGGCCATGGGGGTGCGGGCACCGGCATCGTAATTGACCACCGAGCGGGCAAAGCCCCCCGTGACCGGGAAGCCGCCATTCAGTGAGGCGGCGATATTGGCCGCCCCCAGCCCCACCAGTTCCTGGTTGGGGTCGATACGCTCCCGCCGCTTGGCTGCCAGGGTCTGGCCCACGGATACCGATTCCACAAAGCCCACCAGCGTGATCAGCACCGCAGCGGGCAGCAATTGCATGGCCAGCCCGGCATCCAGGCTTGGCAGGGTGAATTGCGGCAGTCCACCGGGCACATGGCCCACCACGGCAACACCGGCCTCGGCCAGCCCAAGAAGCGTGACCGCCAGGATCGACAGCAGCAACGTCACTACCGGTCCGGTCCGACTCAGGTGACCGGCCAGGGTGCTGTTGAGCCCGGCGCGCAGTAGCCAGCCCTTGAAATGGAAACGGGCCAGATAGAGCAACAGCAGGCTACCGCCCCCCACCATCAAGGTGGGCCAGTGCAGGGTCGGCAGCCCCCGTATCAGGGCCAGCAACAGCTCGGCGGCATTGTGCCCCCCGGCCTCGATGCCCAGGATATGACGTAACTGACCAATGGCGATCAGGATCCCGGACGCGGAAATAAAACCGGAAATCACCGGGTGGCTGAGAAAATTGGCAATAAATCCCAGCTTGAGGGCCGCCATCAGCAGCAACACGGCACCGGAGAGCAATGCCAGTAGCAGTGCGGCGGCCACGTATTCCGGGCTGCCGGTGGCAAACAGCGGGCCCAGGGTGGCTGCTGTCATCAGGGATACCACTGCCACAGGTCCCACGGCCAGGGTGTTGCTGGTGCCGAACAGGGCATAGGCCACCAGCGGCAGGATGCTGGCGTAGAGGCCCATGATGGGCGGCAGGCCCGCCAGCATGGCATAGGCCAGGCTCTGGGGTATCAGCATCAGGGTCACGATGGCTGCCGCCAGCGCATCCTGGCCGGCGAGGCCACGATGATAGGTTTTCAGCCAGCGCAGGCAGGGCAGCCAGCGGTTGAGTCGATGGTCAGGCATGGTCGGCGGTCAAGAGCGGTTGTCGCTGTCATAATCGCACGCCGGTTGGGCGTCCGGTGCGTCGGGGTCGATATCCAGGTGCTTGGGATGGGCCAGCCATTCCCGCCCCTTGAGCATCAGGTCGAAATAGATGGTGGGCATCCAGTGTGCCTTGAGGCTCCATGCCAGCCAGCGGGGCACGGTCGGGTCCAGGGGAAAGCTCGGTTGCAGCTTGCCGCCGTAACCAAATTCCGCCAGCACCACCTTGCCCCGTTCCACGGTGAGGGGGCAGGAACCGTAACCTTCGTAGACGGCCCTGGGCTGGTGGCCGTCGAGCACGCTGAGCACATTTTCAGCGACCACCGGGGCTTGCTTGCGAACCGCTGCCGCCGTTTTGGCATTGGGCGCGCCGCAGGCATCGCCCAGGCTGAACACATCCCCGAACTGCTTGTGGCGCAGGGTATCGTGGGTGACATCAACCCAGCCGTCGCTATTGGCAAACGGGCTGTTGCGAATCACTGCCGGGGCACGTTGCGGTGGCACCACGTGCAGCATGTCGAAGGAGCACTGCTCGGTGCTGGTATTGCCATCGCCATCCGTGACCTGGAACCAGGCCTGGCGGGCGGGGCCATCCACCTTGATCAGGTTGTGGGAAAACTGCAGTCGGGCGTGGTATCGCTCCACATATTTCATCAGCGGCGGCACAAATTCGCTGACGCCAAACAGTACTGCGCCCGCGGTGCAAAAGTTGACCTCGATCTGGTCGAGTACCCCATGGCGCAACCAGTGGTCGCAGGACAGATACATGGCCTTTTGCGGGGCACCGGCGCATTTGATGGGCATGGGGGGCTGGGTAAAGAATGCCTTGCCGCTCTTGAGCTGTTGCACCAGCTTCCAGGTGTAGGGGGCCAGGTCATAGCGATAGTTGGAGGTGACGCCGTTCTGGCCCAGGGTCTCTTCAAGGCCCTCGATGCCGCCCCAGTTGAGTTCGAGGCCAGGGCACAGGATCAGGCACTGGTAGCCGACCCGGCTGCCATCGTCGAGCACCACCTGTTGTTGCTCCGGCTCAAAGGTGGCGGCCGCCTGTCGAATCCATTCCGCACCGGCGGGTATGCAGTGGGCCATGGCGCGGCGGGTGCGCTGCTGGGTGAAAACACCGGCGCCCACCAGGGTCCAGCCGGGTTGATAAAAATGATCGTCCGCGGGCTCGATGATGGCGACCCGCAGCTGGCTGCGCCGTTTCAGCAGACTGGCCGCGACGGCACAACCGGCGGCACCGCCGCCGACAATCACCACATCGTGGCGGGGCACCGGGGGCCGAGCCTCAACCGTGCCGGATTGCGCCGTGGCTGTTGCCTGTTGCCACGCCTGCTCCAGCCGTGGCCGAATGCCGACGAGATCGATGCCGGCGCTGTGAGCCGTTGCCAGCAGCGAATCGGGATTGAGCCTGTGGGCCTCGGACAGGGCCCACAGATGCGTGCTTCGGGTGCCGGTGCGACAAAAGGCCAGCACCGGACCGGACACCGTGTCCATCAGCGACCGGAAAGCCGCCGCGTCTTCGCCACTGATCCGGCCGGACACCACCGGCAAATGGTGGTAGTCCAGCCCCTGGTCCCGGGCCGCCTGCGCGAGAGTCTCGCTGGCGGGCTGGTCTTCACCCTCGCCGTCGGGGCGGTTGTTGATGATGCAGCGAAAGCCCTGTTCGGCCAGGCTTTTGAGATCATCGGGGTCAACCTGGCCAGTGATGGACAGGCAGGGTGTCAGGCGTTTGATGGAATTCACGGTGTCCTCCTGCAATGGCCGATGGTTCAGATCTGGGTCAATTCCTTGAGCCCGTGACTGAGGCTGGCGACTTTGTCAAACCCCGCTTCCTTGAGAATCGTCACCGCCAGTGCAGAGCGGCGGCCGGAACGGCACAGCGCCACCACCGGCTTGTCTTTGGCGAGTTCCGTGGTCCGGTCCCTGAGTTGGTCAAGGGGGATGTGGATATCCACCAGGCTGCCGGACAGCGGGCAATCCTTGACTTCCTCGTCCAGTCGCACATCCAGCACGGTGACATCGTCCAGATGCTCTTCCAGCCAGTCGGCGGCAATTTCCGGTACGCCGCCATAGGTCAGGCGGATGTCGGCCCAGTCGGGCAGGGGGGGCAGCTTGCCGTCTTCTGGGCAGCCGCTGCGCAGATTGGCCGGCACTGCCTCGTCGATCAGCTTGGGGTGGGGCAACCGCATGGCCTGCATGAATTCGATAAAGTCGGTTTCGTTGGCGCCGTTGCCCACCCGCACATTGAAGGCTTTTTCCTCACCGATGGTGCTGACCGTTCTGCCCTGGTAGTCGTGTGCCGGGTATACCAAGCAGTTGTCGGGAAGCTTGAACAACTTGCCGGTAAGGGACTGGTAGAGTTTTTTGGCGCTGCCCTGCTGGAAGTCGCTGCGGCCACAGCCGCGGATCAGCAAGGCATCGCCGGTAAATACCATGGAGTTGTCGGTCATGACATAACTCATGCAGCCGTCGGTATGGCCTGGTGTCGACAGGGCGCGCAGGGTGATGCCCTTGACCCCGAACTCCTGGCCGTCTTCGAGGGACAGGTCAACATGGTCGGCACCGATCACTTTGGCCGAAGCAATCTTGCAACCCGACAGCTGTTTAAGCAGCCAGGCGCCGGTGACATGGTCGGCATGGGCGTGGGTATCCACCACCAGTGCCAGCTTGAGACCGAGCTCGTCAATCAGCGCCAGGTCCCGGCTGGCCTGCCCGAATACCGGATCGATCAACAGGGCTTCACCGTGCTGCTCATCGGCGAGCAGATAAGTGTAGGTAGAGGATGTGTTGTCGAACAATTGTCGAAAGATCATCGCGAATCTCCCAGATATGCAGAAGGGTGAACCGGGATGACGTCTGCCATCCCGGCACGGCGGTTTACACCTTGGTCATGCGCAGGTACGGGCGCAGTTCCTTCCAGCCCTGCGGAAAAATATCCCGGGCCTGGTCGTCTGCAATCGACGGCGGGATAATGACCTCCTTGCCTTTTTGCCAGTCCGCCGGGGTCGCCACCCGCTTGGCGTCGGTGAGCTGCAGGGCGTCGATCACCCGCAGGATTTCATCGAAGTTGCGGCCGCAGGACATGGGGTAGGTCATGGTCAGGCGGATCTTCTTGTTGGGGTCGATGATAAAGACGCTGCGCACTGCAGCCGTCTCGCTCTCCCCGGGGTGAATCATGCCGTAGAGCTGGGCAATCTTGTGGTCCGGGTCGGCCACGATCGGGAAATCGAGGGTGGTGTGCTGGGTATCGTTGACGTCATCGATCCACTTCAGGTGTTCTTCCACGGTGTCGGTGGAGAGCCCCAGGGGCTTGCAGTTGCGGGCGGCAAACTCCTCTGACAGCTGTGCCGTACGGCCCATTTCGGTGGTACATACGGGCGTGAAGTCCGCCGGATGGCTGAAGAAAAAAGCCCAGGAATCACCAATCCATTCGTGGAAATCAATGGTGCCTTTGGTGGTGTCGACCTGGAAGTTGGGTGCGGTATCGCCTAAGCGCAGTGACATGGTATTGCTCCTTGAGGGTTGGGTTTGATTGGGCTTGTCAATAAAAGTCCCTGAACTGTGTATGGTCAAATGTAGACCCTGTTTTGATATATTCCAATAAGTAATAACTATATACCTAATAGATATAATGGTGGCTTCCGCCATCTCTCTTACGGTGACAGGTGCAGATCAAGTGAAAACAGGAAGGCTACCAGTGCGAATTCTTTACTGACTGCCTTCCGAGCTTTGTCGATGCTGGCGATTCGATTCTTCACAGCGAGTCGCTCACATGGCCAAC
>CAYYUQ010000091.1:0-12238 GCA_964474945.1 uncultured Halopseudomonas sp.
TCCGGCGGCACCGGCGGCGCTACCGCAGGCACCCTGACCTTCATGGTCGGTGGTGAGCAGGCAGATTTTGATACCGCTCTGCCGGTACTCCAGGCCATGGGCAAGAATATTGTTCACTGCGGCCCGACCGGGAACGGCCAGGTGGCCAAAGTCGCCAACAACATGCTGCTGGCGATCACCATGATCGGCACTGCAGAGGCCATGAACCTGGGTGTTTCCCTGGGTATGGATGCGGGTGTGCTGGCGGGCATCATCAATACGTCCAGTGGCCGCAACTGGAGCTCGGACACCTACAACCCCTATCCCGGGGTGATGGAAAGCGCGCCCGCCTCCCGTGGTTACACGGGCGGCTTCGGCACTGACCTGATGCTCAAGGATCTGGGGCTGGCCACCGAGGCAGCCAAACAGGCCCGCCAGCCAGTTGCCCTCGGCGCGCTGGCCCAGCAGCTGTATCAGACTTTCAGCAGCCAGGGTAACGGCGCACTGGACTTCTCCGCCATCATCAAGCTGTATAACGGAGCGATCGAATGACCGAACAGACCGTACTGGTCGAGGTGCGCAACAGCGTTGGCCACCTGACGCTCAACCGCCCTGCCGGACTCAACGCCCTGAACCTGGACATGGTACGCCAGCTGCGCACGCAGCTGGATGCTTGGCTGGACGATAGTCAGGTGCGCGTGGTGGTGCTGCGCGCCAATGGCGAAAAAGCCTTCTGCGCCGGTGGCGACATCCGCGGTCTGTACGACAGCTATCTGGCCGGTGACGGCATGTACATGACCTTCTTCGAGGAGGAATATGCACTGGATCAGCTGATCCATGAATACCCCAAACCGGTTCTGGCGCTGATGGACGGCTTCGTGCTGGGTGGCGGCATGGGCCTGGCGCAGGCCGCCTCCCACCGCGTGGTCACCGAACGGGTGAAGATGGGGATGCCGGAAACCGGCATCGGCTACTTCCCCGATGTCGGCGGCAGCTACTTCCTGCCCCGTCTGGGAGGGGCCATCGGCCAGTACCTGGGCATCACAGGCTCGCATATCCGCGCCGCCGACGCCCTGTACGGCGGGCTGGCCGACCACTGCCTGGGCAGCGACCTGATAAGTGAATTCGATCAGGCCCTTGACAGCATGCAATGGTCCGACAACCCGGCCGGCGAGCTGGACAGGCTGCTGCAGAAACGCGCCTCACAGAAGATCCCCGGCTCGGAGATCAAGGCGATGCGCTCGGCCATCGATCAGCACTTCAGCCAACCGGACATGCAGCGCATCCGCGCCTCGCTGGCTATCGAAGACTGCCCTGCCTATCAGGACTGGGCCGAGCGTACGCTGGCAACCATCGACAGCAAATCGCCGTTGGCCATGAACGTGACCCTGGAGCTGCTGCGCCAGGGCCGCGAACTGGGTCTGGCAGACTGTTTTGCACTGGAGCTGCACTTGGACCGCCAATGGTTCGCCAAGGGCGACATCATGGAAGGCGTGCGTGCACTGATCATCGACAAGGACAAAAACCCGCGCTGGAATCCGCCGACGCTGGCTGAAGTCAGCCCCGCCAGAGTGGCGGAGTTTTTTGCCGGATTTGAACCTGGCCAGGCCTGAGGGAGACACAACAGATGCACGATATTGAACTCAATGAAGACCAGCGCATGATCCGCGACATGGCTCGCCAGTTTGCCCAGAGCGAACTGGCCCCACGCGCCGCGGAATGGGACAAGTCCGGCTGGATTGACGATGCGGTGGTACGTCAGATGGGCGAGCTGGGGCTGCTCGGCATGGTCGTACCGGAAGAATGGGGCGGCAGTTACGTTGATTACGTAGCCTATGCGCTGGCAGTAGAAGAAATCTCCGCCGGTTGCAGTGCCACCGGCGCCATGATGAGCATTCACAACTCGGTAGGCTGCGGCCCCCTGTTGAAGTACGGCAACACCCAGCAGCAGGAAGCCTGGCTGCCCGATCTGGCTGCCGGCCGGGCCATCGGCTGCTTCGCCCTGACCGAACCCCAGGCTGGCTCGGAGGCCAACAACCTGCGCACCCGCGCGGTTCAGGAAAACGGAGAATGGGTCATCACCGGGGCCAAACAATTCGTCAGTAACGCCAAGCGGGCACAACTGGCCATCGTGTTTGCCGTCACCGACCCGGAGCTGGGCAAGAAGGGCCTGTCCGCCTTTCTGGTACCCACCAACACCCCCGGCTTCAAGATCGAGCGCATGGAACACAAGATGGGTATCCGGGGCTCGGATACCTGTGCCGTGACCCTGGACAACTGCCGCATCCCTGAAGCCAACCTGCTCGGCCCACGCGGCAAGGGTCTGGCCATCGCCCTGTCCAACCTGGAAGGCGGCCGCATCGGCATCGCCGCCCAGGCACTGGGGATTGCCCGCTCGGCCTTCGAAGCCGCACTGACCTATGCGCAGGAACGCATCCAGTTCGGTGTACCGCTCACCGAGCACCAGAGCGTCGCCAACATGCTGGCCGACATGCATACCCGCATCAACGCGGCGCGGCTGCTGATATTGCACGCCGCAAGGCTGCGCACCGAAGGGGTACCCTGCCTGTCAGAAGCGTCCCAGGCCAAACTGTTCGCCAGTGAAATGGCGGAAGACGTGTGTTCCAAAGCGGTACAGATTCATGGTGGCTACGGCTACCTGGAAGACTACCCGGTGGAGCGGCTGTATCGCGATGCACGGATCACCCAGATCTACGAGGGCACCAGCGAGATCCAGCGCCTGCTGATCGCGCGGGAATTGAAGAATTACGCGCTGTAGGCAGCACCTGGCCGGGCTCACCCCCGGCCATCAAATAAGAGACCGGGTGGATTGTTTTTCCGCAGAATCTCGACTAGGATCGGTATCAATAAGTCAGCAACTGAGACACCTCGGTACGACGACAAACAAGAATAAAAAGCAGGATCCTGACATCATGCAAAAGCACGTTATCAACGACGTAATCGTGGTTATCTTTGCAATTGCCGTGCTGGCGGCGCTCTGCCTGACGGCCGCATACAGCGCCCAGCAAGCCCAGACCAGTGAAACCAACACTCCCAGCTGCCACAGCTCACATTGCCATGCGATGAATCCCGGGCATTGGCTGTAGCAACAGGACAGGTTGCAACTCTGGCCTCAGCCTCCCCGCATGCCCAGTGTCAGCTTCACCCGCCGGCTGGCCGCGCGCCCCTCGGCACTGTGGTTATCCTGCAACGGTCGTGTGCTGCCCAAGCCGATCACGGACAGGTGCCCGGCACCAATACCCTGCTCTCCAGGTCGCGCACTACGCTGCCTGCACGGGCCGCCGACAGCTCCCAATTGGAAGGAAACTGCCCAGTACGGATCGGCACCCTGTCGGTATGTCCGCTGACGCTGATGCGATAATCCACTCCGGCGAGTACCGGCAGCAGGCGATCCACCAGCTGATAGCCAGCATGTGACAACCAAGCTTCAGGGTTGCAATGCCCGCAACCCAATCGGCTCCACCAACCCCACGCCAATCGCCATACCCACCAGCGCCGGCAGGCTGTCGGCCTGCATGCGCTTCATCACCCGTGAACGGTAGAGGTCGACCGTCTTGACGCTGATACCCAGCTGTTCGGCGATTTCGCGGTTGCTGTGCCCCTGCACCAGCGGCAGGAGTACGTCCCGTTCCCGTGGGGTGAGTTGGGCCAGGCACTGTTGTACTTCGTCAGCATTCTGGCCGGTAACCGCTGGACGTTGGTGCATGCGCAGGGCGCGTTGCACGCTGTCGAGCAGCAATTGCTCATTGTAGGGTTTCTCGATGAAATCCACCGCCCCGCCGCGGAAGGCGCGCACGACTATGGGTACATCGGCATGGGCGCTGACAAAAATTATCGGTAGCTGGCTGTTGCGCTCGCGCAAGGCATCCTGCACGGCCAGGCCGCCCATGCCAGGCATGCGGATATCCAGCAATACGCAGGCGGGCAGGTCTTCGCTGTACTGATCCAGAAAAGCCTGCCCGCCGGTAAAGGGCACCGCCCGCAGGCCGACCGACTCCAACAGCCATACCGTGGAATCCAGCATGCCCTGGTCGTCATCCACGACGTATACCCGCTGCTGATGCATCTCCATCTTTACTTCTCCATTGATTATTCTTGTATGTCAGGCAGCGCCGGTAGCCAGCCGTGCAGACAGAGTCCGCCCCCTTCGGCAGGCCGTGCATCCAGCCCGCCGCCAAAGCTTTCGATAATGCTCTGACTCATGGATAGTCCCAGTCCCAGCCCGCCTTCCTTGCTGGTGTAAAACGGGGTGAACAGTTTATCCAGTTGTTCAGCGCTGGCACCCGGCCCCTGATCGATCACCATCAGGTTTACCCGGCGTTCGCCCGCGTTCAGCCGCAGATACACCTGCGAAGGGCCGTCCGGATGAAGGTCGTGGTTGGCCTCGATGGCGTTGCGTAGCAGATTGAGCAGCACCTGTTGCAGCAGCACCGGGTCCGCATGCACACCGGGCAGATCGGTCGGTAGTTGCTGGATGACTTCCACCTGCTGTTGCTGGGCCTCCCAGGCACACAGCTGTACCGCATCCTCAGCCAGCCGGGCCGGGTTGACCCGCTGCGCATTGCGCGGCCCCTTGCGCAAGAAGGCGCGCATGCGTTTGATGACTTCCGCTGCGTGCTGGGCGTGACCGGTAATGCGCTCCAGCCCCTGGGCCAGACGTTGCCCGGCGTCACCTTCCGCTTGCAGCGCGGTCAGATAGCGCTGACTGGCACTGGCATAATTGACGATCGCCGCGAGTGGCTGGTTGATTTCATGGGCGATACCGGAGGCCAGCTCACCCAGAGTGGCAAGCCGCGTGGCGTGAGTCAGCTCGTCCTGCAAA
Organism: uncultured Halopseudomonas sp.; assembly: GCA_964474945.1. Lineage (GTDB taxonomy): Bacteria > Pseudomonadota > Gammaproteobacteria > Pseudomonadales > Pseudomonadaceae > Halopseudomonas. The sequence goes on from CAYYUQ010000091.1 coordinate 4,823, forward strand.
CGCCGGCTGCGCTCCTCGCTGCGCACCCGCTCGGTGATGTTCCGCGACACGCTGATGAACTCCACCACACTGCCGGTGTAGGTCTCACGGATCGCGCGGCTGGCGGTCTCGAACCACAGGTAGTGCCCATCTCGGTGGCGAATCCGGTAGCTGACCGTCAGATAGCCGTCCTGCTCCAGCGCTTTCATGTAACGCTGCACGAGTTCGTCGCGTTCCTGCGGATGAAACAGCGTCTGAAGCACGGTGCCACGCAATTGTTCCGGCCAATAGCCAAGCAGCGTCCAGGCCGCCGGGGATGCGTCCAGAAACTCGCCGTCAGGCGTATGCCGGGAAATCACATCAGTGGTGTTTTCGATGATCAGGCGGTACAGGCGACGGGCAACCTTGGCCTGCTGGTAGGTCTGCAGGGTTTCGGTGGCATCCTGCGCCCGGCCCAGCACATGCCCTTCGGCCAACGGAAAGAATGTCCATAACAGCTGTCGCTGAGCGGGTGTTTCGGCTTGCACATCAGCGATGGCGCGCTGTTGCTCCAGCACCGCCTTGACCAGATGCGCGTAATTCTGCGGTAACAGATCATCCGGCGCGGTACCGGTAGCCAACCAGGCGTGCATGGCCGGATTCCAGTCACATAGACGCCCACGGGCATCAAAGACCATCGCCGGATGCGGATCAGCGGCGGGCAATTGCCAGAGTAAGCCCCGATCAGTTTTCTTCTTGTATGACACCCAACCACCCTATAGTAGAAGCACTATATGACTTTAGTAATACTTCCAATATTAAACTGGATAACTTATAACTAATACCAAGCAACAGAGGGAATGCGTAGAAGATATTCGCATTCCTCCTAAACAAGAGCTAATAAAACGCCACACAGGATACGAACCATGTCCATCTTTCAGGAAGGCCTGCCGGCCACTGCCGTCAACCATACTGCCCTGTCTCCGCTGACTTTCATTGAGCGCACCGCCAGTGTTTACCCTGAGTATCCTGCGGTGGTCCATGGTGCGGTACGTCGCAACTGGGCCGAGACCTACAGTCGTTGTCGCCGTCTGGCTTCTGCCCTGCGGAATCGCGGTATCGGCAAGGGCGATACCGTTGCCCTGATGCTGCCCAACATCCCCGAGATGCTCGAAGCCCACTTCGGCGTACCCATGATCGGCGCGGTGCTCAACACCCTGAACGTACGTCTGGATGCCGAAGCCATCGCCTTCATGCTGCAGCACGGTGAAGCCAAGGTACTGATCGCCGACCGTGAGTTCCACGATATTGTCCACGCTGCCATCGGCATGCTCGATCATCCGCCGCTGGTGATCGACGTCAACGATCCCGAGTATGGCGAAGGTCAGGCCACCAGTCAGCTGGATTACGAAGCCTTCATCACTGAAGGCGATCCCGAGTTTGCATGGCAGCTGCCCGATGACGAGTGGGATGCCATCAGCCTGAACTACACCTCCGGCACCACCGGCAACCCCAAGGGCGTGGTCTACCATCACCGCGGCGCTTTCCTGAATGCCATGGGCAACCAGATGACCTGGAACATGGGTCAGCATCCGGTATACCTGTGGACGCTGCCGATGTTCCACTGCAACGGCTGGTGCTATCCCTGGACTATCACCGCCATGGCCGGTGTGCATGTATTCCTGCGCCGCGTCGATCCGCAGAAGATTCTCAACCTGATCCACGAGGAGCAGGTCACCCACATGTGCGGCGCGCCCATCGTGCTCAACGCGCTGGTAAACATGCCGCCGGAAGCCAAGGCTGCCATCGACCATCCGGTGCACACCATGGTCGCCGGTGCGGCGCCGCCAGCGAAGGTGATCGGTGCCGTCGAGGAGATGGGCATCAAGGTCACCCACGTCTATGGCCTGACCGAAACCTACGGCCCGGTAACCGTGTGCGCGTGGCATGGTGACTGGGATGCACTGCCGCTGGAACAGCGTGCCGAGATCAAATCCCGCCAGGGCGTGCGTTACCCGACACTGGAAGGCGTGATAGTTGCCGATCCCAAGACACTGCAACCGGTACCGAAGGATGGCCAGACCATCGGCGAAATCTTCATGCGCGGCAATACGGTAATGAAAGGCTACCTGAAGAACCCGACCGCCACTGCAGAGGCCTTCGAGGGCGGCTGGTTCCATACCGGTGACCTGGGCGTGTGGCACGAGGATGGCTATGTGCAGATCAAGGATCGGCTCAAGGACATCATCATTTCCGGTGGCGAGAATATTTCCACTATCGAAGTAGAGGGCGTGCTCTACCGCCATTCAGCCATACTCGAAGCCGCTGTGGTCGCCAAGCCCGATGAGAAATGGGGCGAGACACCCTGCGCCTTCGTCACCCTCAAGGCCGGACACCAGGCCACCGAGGCAGACATCATCCGCTTCTGCCGCGACCATCTGGCCACATTCAAGATTCCCAAGGATGTGGTGTTTTGCGATCTGCCGAAGACCTCGACCGGCAAGATCCAGAAATTCGTCCTGCGGGAATGGGCCAGCCAACGCCAGGCTTCATGATCCGCTGACCGATATGCCCTGCAGGCTGCTGCGGGGCATGCCGGCCTGACCGGCAAGCATTTCCTGTTTCACAACAACAATAAGCCAACGGCGTGGCCGGGTTGCTCTTGCCCCGTGTCTGGTGTTTGGCGAATAAGGAGTGTTCTATGCAAATGTTCAAACGCGCCCATGGCGCCGAGCAACCCCACTGGCCCTGTGGCCCGTTCAAGATTCGTCTGCCATTTATCCATTACCGCTGGGAAACCGCGGAGATGCTTCAGGCACTGATCATGTTCGTGGTCAGTCTGAGCATGATTCCGCTGCTGCAAAGTTCCCTCGGCCTGCCCTATGAGGTAGCCCTGGCCTACGTGGTAGTCTGCGGTATCGGTTTCATGTTGCCCGCCCTGCTGGGTGTGCCCTTCGTCCCCGGATGGATCACCCCCGGCATCCCGGTAGTGCTGCTGTTTCTCGGTAACTTCGAACCAGGGCCGGAGTCGATCAGGGCTCTTTTTGCCCTGCAGTTCCTGGTATTCGTCATCTTCCTGTTCCTCGGCATCACCCGCCTCGGCAGTGTACTGGTGCGGCTGATTCCCAACTCGATGAAAGGCGGCATCATCATCGGTGCCGGTATCGCCGCGCTGATCGGTGAAATCGACACAGGTGGCCGCCTGGCGAACACCCCGATCTCGCTGGTGATCGGTAGCCTGATCTGCCTGTATCTGATGTTCTCGGTGTCCTTCAAGGGGCTGACCGAACGCTTCCCGTGGGCGCGCAAGATAGTCAACTACGGCATGGTGCCGGGCATTCTGCTGGCTATCTTCGTCGGTATCGCCACAGGTGAATACAGCATGCCTGACATCCAGTTCGGCATCACCGCCCCGGCCTTTGGCGAAATGTGGAATTACCTGCCCTTCGTTGTCGGCTTCCCGGACGCCCAAGTGTTCATGCTGGCGATCCCTACCGCAGTGATCTCCTATGTGATCGCGTTCGGCGACATCATTGTTGGCCAGTCGCTGATGCAACGGGCAGACGAGCTGCGTACCGATGAGTCGATCGAGAACAACATCGACCGCGTGCATCTGGTCACGGCCATCCGCAACGCCCTGCACGCCTTCTTCGCCCCCTACCCCGGCCTGGCCGGTCCGCTGTGGACAGCGGTCGCCGCCACCATGGCCGAGCGCTACAAATACGGCCGCAACGCCATGGATTCCATCTACAGCGGCGCCGGCACCTTCTGGATCACCGGCTTCCTCGCGCTGTTCATCCTGCCGCTGGTGAGTTTCTTCCAGCCGGTACTGCCCATTGCTCTGTCCTTGACACTGATTCTCACCGGCTACATCTGCCTTATGGTCGGCTTCGAGCAGCTGCAAAACAACACCGAACGCGGTATCGCCGGCACCATGGGCGTGGTACTGGCTGTTTACGGTGCGGGCTGGGGACTGGCAGCGGGCGCGGTACTCTACGTGCTGGTCGAGCGCACCCATCTGCTGAAATTCCGAAGCGTCAGCGATGTGAAAAAAGCTGAACAGGAGCCGACCCAATGAGCCAGTTGAAACCCATGGCAATGAGTATCGCCCTGCTCAGCGGCGGCCTTATGGCCCTGCCGGCACAGGCTGATTTTTTTGACGACAGCAAGGCCAGCATCAGCCTGCGCAACCTGTACTTCAACCGTGACTTCCGGCAGGCCAACGCGGCGCAAAGCAAGGCCGATGAATGGGCCCAGGGCGTTCGTGCCGAATGGCAATCCGGCTATACCTCTGGCCGCCTGGGCCTGGGACTGGATGCCATCGGCCTGCTGGGAATCAAGCTCGACTCCAGCCCTGATCGCAGCGGCACCGGCATTCTCAAGCGCGATACCAGCGAAGGCCAGGCGATGGACGAATACAGCGAGCTGGGTCTGACCGCAAAGCTGCGCCTCGACGACCATGTGCTGCGTCTGGGTACCCTGCTGCCACAGATGCCACTGGCCATGCATAACGACAGCCGCCTGCTGCCGCAGAGCTTTCGCGGTGCCTGGTTACAGACCGGTGAATGGCAGAATCTCAAGCTGGATCTAGGCCGCTTCGACCGGGTCAACCTGCGCGATTCATCCAACCATGAGCGCATGACTCCGGTACAGGGCGGCGCCCGCAACGTGCGACTGCGCAACGCCGGCGTCGATGCCAATGCCTTCGATTTCGCCGGGCTGAGCTGGCAGGCAGCAGAGAAGACCAGCGTCAGTTGGCACTACAGCGAGCTGAAGGATATCTATCGTCAGCATTATCTGACCCTGGGCCAGGCCTGGCAGCTGGATGACGATCGACAGGTGAATCTGAATCTGCGCTTTGCCGACTCCAGCGATGCCGGCCGCAGCAACGTCGACAACCGTATGACCAGCCTGGGCTTGAGTTACCAGACAGGCATGCACCGTGTCAGCACCAGCTATCAGCATATGGAAGGCGATACCGGCTTTGCCTATATCAACGGCACCGATCCTTTCCTCGCTCACCTGGTACAGATTCAGGACTTCGCCAACCGCGATGAGCGCAGCTGGCAGGTGCGTCATGACTACTCCTTTGCCGAACTGGGCCTGCCCGGCCTCAAGCTGATGAACCGCTATACTCACGGTCACAACATTGAACACGCCGGCGGCCGTGGCAAAGAATGGGAACGCAATACCGACGTGGTCTATGTGATCCAGAACGGCGCACTGAAGAACCTGTCACTGCACTGGCGCAACGCGACCTACCGCAGCAACTACGCCAGCGACATGGACGAGAACCGTCTGATCATCGGCTACACCTTCAACCTGTAACAGTGACCTGCTACCGGCAGCCGTGCCGGTAGCAGATTAACGGAGATATCCCATGCGTACATTTACCACCCTCGAAGGCAACAGCCAGCGCCTGGATGGCGGCGCCATGTTCGGCAATGCACCCAAGGCACTCTGGTCACGCTGGGTTGAAACAGACGAGCAAAACCGCATCGCCCTCAGCTGCCGAGCCTTACTGGTGCAAGAAGATGACCGCAACATTCTCATCGAAACCGGCATCGGCGCCTTCTTCTCGCCACAGTTGAAAGAACGCTACGGCATTGTCGAACGTAATCATGTGCTGCTCGACAGTCTGGCTGAGATCGGCCTTACCCATCAGGACATCGACGTGGTGGTGCTGACCCATCTGCACTTCGACCATGCCGGCGGACTACTCAGTGCCTGGCAGGAAGGAGAAGAACCTCAACTGCTGTTCCCCAACGCCCGATTCATCATCGGTGAGCGCCACTGGGCCCGCGCCCGCCGGCCGCATCCGCGGGATCAGGCTTCCTTCATTCCGCAACTGATCGAACTGCTCAACGTCAGCGGCCGGGTAGAACTGATCAAGGACGGCAAGCAATCATCCACCCTCGGCAAGGACTGGCGCTTCCGCTTCAGCGACGGCCACACTCCCGGCCTGATGCTGCCCGAATTCGACATGCCCGGCGGCCCGATAGTCTTCCCCGGCGACCTCATCCCCGGCGCTCCCTGGCTGCACCTGCCCATCACCATGGGCTACGACCGCTTCCCCGAAACCCTGATCGAAGAAAAGGAAGCCCTGCTCAACGACATGGTCGCACGCAACGGACGGCTGGTATTTACCCACGACCGGGATATCGCCGTGGCCTATGTAGAACGGGATGAGAAATGCCGATACACGGCGCGGGAGCCGCAGGGGAATGTGCAAAACGTCGCGACGTAAGGTGGAGAGCGGCCGGCCAGTTCCTTGCCGGTAGCAAACCCCAATACCACCACCGCGCGAATACGGAGTGCGCCGGCAGAGAAGCTACAGGCCGGGGCTGAAGCTGATCCAGCCCGGAAAGCCGACTCAGAACGGCTTTATTGAAAGCTTTAATGGGCGCTTCCGAGACGAATGCCTGAACGGACACTGGTCCCGGAACCTGGCACACGCCAGGGAAATCATCGCCAGCTGGCGGCGAGATCATAACGAAAACCGACCCCATTCTGCATTAATCTACCAGACACCACTGGAGAAGAATTCAGACAGGAAACCCGTTTTGTGACCGGTTTGAGCTTCCGCGTCTGACAGCAGCATTTTTCGGGGTAGCTCAATCAGCTACCTCTCCAACTAACTCTTGGGGAGCATTCAATATGAAAAAGACTTTTACCATTCTCGCGTTCAGCCTTCTGCCGGCCTTTGCTATCGCAGCTGTTGATCACTCCGGGCACGGCATGCATAGTCATGATATGTCATCCATGACGCAGACCGCCTCTGCGGTGGGTCAACCAGGCGACCCAGCAACCGTCTCTCGGACGATTGAAATCACCATGGACGACAAGATGCGCTTCACACCCAGCAATGTCCAAGTGGAAGCTGGCGAAACGGTTCGTTTTTTCATCAAGAACGTAGGGCAACTACCGCACGAAATGGTGATCGGTTCAATAGAAGACCTGAAGGCACATGCCACTGAAATGCTGGCAATGCCGGGTCTGGAACATGAAGAGCCCAACATGATCACATTGCAACCCGGCAAGGCAGGTGGTCTGGTATGGCAGTTTGATCAGCCAGGCATGGTTGATTTTGCCTGCCTTATTCCAGGCCATGCAGAGGCTGGGATGGTAGGCAAGGTTGAAGTCATCTGAGCCACATACATAGATTCGACTTGAATTCCACAACAGCGCCACTTTCCTTATGATTTGCTCGCGAACCACCTTACATTCAGTGGCTAACGCGAAGCGGTGGAAAATTTGTCCGGCAACAGCGGCTGGTTATGCATTATTCGTAATGGCTCCAGAGCCTGAGAACTTTCACCACTCGCTCGTCCTCGAGCACTTGGTAGACCAGACGATGCTGAATATTAATGCGGCGTGAATAGGCCCCCGCGAGATCACCAATGAGCTTCTCAAACGGAGGCGGCTTGCGGTATGGATCTTCCGCTAGCAGCGTTAACA
>CAYYUQ010000092.1:0-11915 GCA_964474945.1 uncultured Halopseudomonas sp.
CGATTCTGGTTATTGCTGAACACAACAACGCCGAACTGAATGCCGCCACCCTGAATACCGTGGCTGCAGCAGTTGCCATCGGTGGCGATATTGAAGTACTGGTTGCCGGTGCCGGTTGCGCCGCAGCAGCTGACGCTGCTGCCAAGATCGCCGGTGTCTCCAAGGTCCTGCTGGCCGACAACGCCGCCTACGCCAACCAGCTGCCGGAGAACATCTCCCTGCTGATCGCCGAGCTGGGCAAAGGCTACAGCCACATCCTGGCCCCGGCCAGCACCAACGGCAAGAACTACCTGCCACGCGTGGCTGCCCTACTGGACGTGGATCAGATCTCCGAGATCATCGCGGTAGAAAGTGCCGACACCTTCAAGCGCCCGATCTACGCCGGTAACGCCATCGCCACCGTCAAGTCCGACGCCGCGATCAAGGTCATCACCGTACGTAGCACCGGCTTTGACGCTGTCGCTGCCGAAGGTGGCAGTGCTGCGGTTGAAGCAGTAGCTGCAGCCCATGACGCTGGTGTGTCCGCCTTTGTTGGCGAAGAACTGGCCAAGTCCGACCGTCCAGAACTGGCCGGTGCCAAGGTCGTGGTCTCCGGTGGTCGCGGCATGCAGAACGGCGAGAACTTCCAGATGCTGTACGACCTGGCTGACAAGCTGGGCGCCGGCGTGGGTGCCTCCCGTGCAGCGGTTGACGCCGGTTTCGTGCCCAACGACATGCAGGTCGGTCAGACCGGCAAGATCGTTGCACCCAGCCTGTACATCGCCGTCGGTATCTCCGGCGCGATCCAGCATCTGGCCGGCATGAAAGACTCCAAGGTGATCGTCGCGATCAACAAGGACGAAGAAGCGCCGATCTTCCAGGTGGCGGATTACGGTCTGGTAGCAGACCTGTTTGAAGCCGTGCCGGAGCTGACTGGCAAGCTGTAAGCAGTCCTGCAGTAAATAGAAAACCCGGCTTCGGCCGGGTTTTTTTATTGCCTGCACCGTCGGGCTATATGACCAGCCTCAGCGAAAATAGCCGTCATTGCGAGGAGCGTAGCGACGCGGCAATCCAGGGACTCGGTACTGGCGTCACGCACTGGATTGCCGCGCCTTCGGCTCGCAATGACGGCGGAGGTAAGGTCCAACTCCGAGCAACGCTGCCCCACTTCCGTCATTGCGAGGAGCGCAGCGACGTGGCAATCCATGGGCTCGGTGCTGGCGTCACGCACTGGATTGCCGCGCCTTCGGCTCGCAATGACGGTGGGGCCGGGGAGCCATACACTGATATTCACGTTATCCAGTCTTCTCCGGCTGTGCTTGCCCCACGCCACCCGCACCCCGTACAGTAAAATCTCAGCCATCCGATCACGAGGTGCCCATGTCCTCCTTCAGCTTTGCCACTACCGCCCGGATACTCTGTGAAACCGGTAGCGCCAGCCGTCTGGCGCAACTCTGCCGCGAGCGGGATGCACAACGGGTGCTTATCGTCACTGACCCGGGCATCACCAAACTGGGCCTGCTGAAGGATGTACTGCCCAACTTCCTCAGCACCGGCATGAGCGTGGAGGTATTTGACCAGGTGATCGCCGACCCACCAGAGAAGGTGGTACTGGCCGCCATCCACCAGGCCCGGGCGATGAATGCGCAGCTGATCATCGGCTTCGGCGGCGGCAGCTCGATGGACGTCGCCAAGCTGGTCGCCCTGCTCGCCCATCCGCACAGTCAGCAGAGCCTGGCTGACGTCTACGGCGTGGATAATGCCAAGGGCCAACGGTTGCCGCTGATCCAGGTGCCGACCACCGCTGGCACCGGCTCGGAGGTCACCCAAATCGCCATCATCACCACCGGCGAAACCACCAAGACCGGTGTGGTATCGCCCCTGTTGCTGCCGGATCTGGCGGTACTGGATGCGGAATTGACTCTCGGTTTGCCACCGGCCGTCACCGCTGCAACCGGGATCGACGCCATGGTGCATGCCATTGAGGCTTACACCAGCAAACTGAAGAAGAACCCGCTGTCGGATATGCTCGCCAGAGAAGCCCTGCGCCTGCTGGCCGGCAATCTGGATGAGGCGGTACACAACGGCAGCAACCGCGAGGCGCGTCAGGCCATGTTGCTTGGCTCATTACTCGCCGGTCAGGCCTTTGCCAATGCCCCGGTGGCGGCGGTACACGCGCTGGCCTATCCGCTGGGCGGGCATTTCCATATTCCCCATGGGCTGTCCAACGCACTGGTGCTGCCCAGCGTGATTGCCTTCAACGCCCCGGCGGCCGAGCCCCTGTACGCCGAACTGGCGCCACTGCTGGTGCCCGACTGTCAGCCCGGGGACGCCGCCAGCCTGACCGATCAACTGATCACCGCCCTGTCCCAGCTCAGCCCCCGCTGCAACCTGCCCAGCCGTCTGCGCGACGCCGGCGTGCCCGAAAACAGCCTGGAAATGCTGGCCAGAGACGCCATGCTGCAACAGCGGCTGCTGGTGAATAACCCGCGTGAAGTAACCGAGGCGGATGCGCTGGCGATCTATCGACAGGCGTATTGACCCGTAGCAGGCATCAACCTGGGGAGGTCTTGGAGGGTCGATCGCGACCCGGTCGAGTTCCATCTCGACCACCGACCCCAAATGGCCGGGATGGAACCCGGCCCTCCAATAATTGCGAGAACCATTGCATGACCACCACCAAACCCCAACGCAGCGACTACCCCTACCTGCACCCCATCACCACGCGCTGGCATGACAACGACCTCTACGGCCATATCAACAACGTTACCTATTACGCTTTTTTCGACAGCGCCGTAAACAGCTGGCTGATCAACGAGGGCGGGCTGGATATCCATCAGGGCGAGCAGGTGGCGTTTGTAGTCAGCTCCGGCTGCGACTACTTTGCACCGGTGGCCTTTCCCGAGCCGATCGAGATTGGCGTGCGGGTGGCAAAACTGGGCAACAGCTCAGTGCACTACGAACTGGCCCTGTTCAAGGAAGGAACGGCCGAAGCCTGCGCCGCCGGCCGCTTCGTGCATGTGTTTGTCGAGCGTGCCAACAACCGCGCCTGCCCCATCCCACCGGGCCCGCGCGCGGCACTGGAGCGGTTGCTGGTCGGCTGATTACTCGAAGGAGCGTTCATCCCACCAGGGGTAGAATGCCGGGCGGTCCTGGCTGGTGCTGAGTTTGAACTCGGGGGCGCGCTTTTCCAGGAAGGAACGCACACCCTCCTTCGCATCCTCCGATTCGCCCATGAAGGCAATCGCCCGGGAGTCGATCTTGTGCGCTTCCATTGGGTGGTCAGCGCCGAGCATGCGCCACATCAGCTGGCGGTTGAGCAGTGCTGACATGGGCGAGGTATTATCCGCAATCTCCCGAGCCAGCTCGTAGGCCGCCGGCAGCAACTCATCCGGTTCGTGGATGCTGCGAATCAATCCGCCCTTGAGCGCTTCCTCGGCGCTGAATACCCGGCCAGTATGGATCCACTCAGCCGCTTGCATCGGCCCAACAAGGCGCGGCAGGAACCAGCTGGAGCAGGCTTCCATGGTGATACCCCGGCGGGCGAAAACAAAGCCGAACTTGGCATGGGTCGAGGCCATGCGGATATCCATCGGCAAAGCCATGGTTATCCCGACGCCCACCGCCGCGCCGTTGAAGGCGCCGATCACCGGCTTGGTGCACTCGAAGATACGCAGGGACACAGTACCGCCACCGTCGCGCAGATCGGCGCCTTCGGGTTGGTCGGTGCGGGTGTGACGGTTGAAGGTATCACCGCCCTTTTCCAGGTCGGCACCGGCGCAGAAGGCCCGGCCGGCACCGGTGACTATGATTACGCGCACGGCATCGTCGGCATCAGCAGCGTCAAAGGCGGCAATCAGCTCGCGACGCATGGGGCCATTGAAGGCATTCATCCGCTCGGGACGATTGAGGGTCAGGGTGAGGATGCCATCCTGTACCTGATAGTCGAGGGTTTCGAATTGCATGGTGACTCCGTAGATTGTTGTTCTGGATGGGAGTCAGTGTAGGTAGCTGCGCCACCGGCGGCCATTACTCTTGGTGGTTGCTATGTAGGACCATAGGCAGAGCAGATAAGCCACCCGTTCGATGACAAGCCGGCCACCCCATCAGCGCACCAGGTCACTCCCGAAACCAGGGGGTGGGCGAATCTCGCGGGAATCGCGCCCCGACAATTCGAATTCCCATGCCGATCAGCGGTGATTCATGCAGCGACGTGGGCGAGGTGGAACTCGCCCCTCCACAGCGGCACATATCCATGGAGGGCCGGGTTCCATCCCGGCCACTGGGGGTAGCCGGCAGCCCCGCGACGTCGAGGTGGAACTCGGCGCTCCCAACCACGAGAGCGGGGGTTCGATCCTGCCATGCTCGAGACTCAATCAACCCGTTCGAACTTCAGGTCCCATACTCCGTGCCCGAGCCTTTCACCGCGTTTCTCGAACTTGGTGACCGGCCGCTCGTCCGGGCGTGGGATGAAGGTGCCGTCTGCAGCCTGGTTGCGATAACCGGGCGCCGCGTTCATTACCTCGAGCATCTGCTCGGCGTAATGCTCCCAGTCGGTGGCCATGTGCAGCACGCCGCCGATCTTCAGCTTGCCCCGTACCAGCTCGGCAAAGGCCGGCTGCACGATGCGCCGCTTGTTGTGCTTCTTCTTGTGCCACGGATCGGGGAAGAACAGCAGCAGGCGATCGAGGCTGGCGTCGGGAATCGCCTGATTCAGCACTTCAATGGCGTCGCAGTCATACACCCGCAGGTTCTGCACACCGGCATTGAGCACGCCATTGAGCAGCGCGCCGACACCGGGGCGGTGCACCTCGATACCGATAAAGTCCTGCTCCGGCGCTGCCTGGGCCATTTCCAACAGGGAATGCCCCATACCGAAGCCGATCTCCAGCGTACGCGGTGCCTGGCGGCCGAACACCTTGTCCAGATCCAGCGCGCCATCGACCAGGTTCAGGCCGAATTGCGGCCAGCCCTTTTCCACACCCCGCTGCTGGCCCTCGGTCATGCGACCGGCACGCATCACGAAGCTGCGAATGGTGCGGTGCGACTGGCCTTCGGTTTCCGGCTGCTGATCCAGCGGCTTTTCACTCACGTCATTCATTTCCGACAAAGGTACCTTCCCAGGGTGAAGAAGCGGCGGCATACAGGCGGCGCGGCATGCGCCCGGCCAGATAGGCGCCACGGCCAGCCAGCACAGCGTGCTTCATGGCTTCGGCCATCAACACCGGCTTCTGCGCACCGGCAATGGCGGTGTTCATCAGCACGCCGGCACAACCCAGCTCCATGGCGATGGTCGCGTCAGACGCCGTACCCACACCGGCATCGACCAGAATCGGCACAGTGGCTTCTTCCAGGATGATGCGCAGGTTGTAGGGGTTGCAGATACCCAGCCCGGAACCGATCAGGCCGGCCAGCGGCATTACCGCCACGCAGCCGATTTCGGCCAGTTGACGGGCAATGATCGGATCGTCGCTGGTATAGACCATGACGTCGAAACCTTCCTTGACCAGCACCTCGGCGGCCTTGATGGTTTCCACCACGTCCGGAAACAGGGTCTTCTGGTCGGCCAGCACTTCCAGCTTGACCAGGTTGCGCCCGTCCAGCAGTTCGCGGGCCAGACGACAGGTGCGCACCGCATCCTCGGCGGTAAAGCAGCCGGCGGTATTGGGCAATATGGTGTAGCGATCCAGTGGAACCACATCGAGCAGGTTGGGCTCGTCAGGATTCTGGCCGATATTGGTGCGGCGGATGGCAACCGTCACGATCTCCGCACCGGAGGCCTCGATCGCTTGCCGGGTTTCTTCCATGTCCTTGTATTTACCGGTACCCACCAAAAGACGGGAACGGTAACGCACGCCTGCGATCTCCAGGGCGTCTTGCTGTATATCTGTCATGGTCTTCTCCGCAGGGCCAGAGTGAGGCCCGTCTGTTGCGCTAGCCGCCACCAATGGCGTGGACGATTTCGACCCGGTCACCGTCGTTCAGACGTGTGTCGGCATACTGGCTACGCGGCACAATCTCCAGATTCAGCTCGATGGCCAGTCGCTTGCCGGTCAATCCCAAGCGCTCGACCAGGTCGGCCAGGCTGATGGAGGAATCGATGGGATGGGCTTCACCATTCAATTTGATCTGCATGAAACAACTCGATGAGGGATGAATCGGTCGGTAATGATAGCGTAAAACAGGGCTTTCTGACCAATGCTCTGCGTGCCAACTCAGGCCGTTACGCGCCAGGCTGCCAATCCAAAACACAACCAGGCAGCCAACAGACAGACCCCACCGATGGGCGTGACTATCCCGACCCGCAAGCCGGCCAGCGTCATCAAGTACAGGCTGCCGGAAAACAGCACCATACCCAGCACAAACAACCCACCGGAGACCTTGAACAGGGTGCTTTGCGGCCAGCGCAACAGCAGCAACGCCACACCGATCAGCGCAGCGGTATGCCATAGCTGATACTGCACGCCGGTCTGGAACACCCCCAGCATCTTTTCCGGCAGTCGCCCGCGCAACGCATGGGCAGCAAAAGCCCCCAGTGCCACACCGGTAAAACCGCTGAATGCCGCCAGCATCAACAGAACTCTGCTCATCATTTTCTCTCCGGGGAATTATTCAGTGGTTCCTTTATACTGCCGCAGATTCTATACCACTGCTGACAGGCCCGGCATTGAAGACAGTTCTGCGCAAGACCGCCAAGTGGCTGCTGATCCTCCTTTTCATCAGCCTGCTCCCCGTGATCCTGTTTCGCTGGGTGCCGGTGCCCGGTTCAATGCTGATGGTCGAGCGCTGGCTGGCAACCCGTGGCGCTGACCAGGCAACCGAGTTCCATCAGCAGTGGGTGCCCTACCGACAGATTCCCGACAACATCAAGATGGCAGTGATTGCCGCCGAAGATCAACGCTTTGCCGAGCACCACGGCTTCGACCTCAAGGCGATCCGCGCGGCCATGCAGCACAACCAGCGCGGCGGCAATCTGCGTGGCGCCAGCACCCTGAGCCAGCAGGTGGCGAAGAACCTGTTTCTCTGGTCAGGCCGCAGCTGGCCGCGCAAGGGCCTGGAAGCCTGGTTTACCCTGGCCATCGAGACCCTGTGGCCGAAGCAGCGCATTCTCGAGGTGTACCTGAACATCGTCGAATGGGATGAAGGCGTATTCGGTATCAACGCCGCCGCCCGGCACCATTTTGCTGTGGCACCGGGAGTATTGTCCGATCAGCAGGCCGCGCAACTGGCCGCGGTGCTACCCAACCCGCGGCGCTGGAGCGCCGCCAGCCCGCCGGCCCATGCGCTACAGCGCAGCGGATGGATCCGCCAGCAGTCCAGGCAACTGGGCGGTGCGCATTATCTGCGGCGAATGGAAGCCGGACGGGACTGGCCGCCATGGCTGAGCCTGACACATTGGCGACAGCGGCTGCAGTAAACCTTCCCGGACAGCGGCGCGACATCATGCAAGCTCACGTGGGTGTCAATTGGCTATATATCGTATATATTTAGATTAGCCAAACCTAATATAAGAGTGTAACGCCCGTTCGTTACCACCCCCAAGGAAGCACATGACATGGATAACGATGATAAACGTCAGCTGAGCCGCCGCACATTCCTGACCCTCAGCGCCCTCGGTGCAGGCGCGGCAATCCTGCCCGTCTCTACCGCCAACGCTGCAGCGGAAAAACTCCGCACCTCCGCACGCATCGTTATTGTCGGCGCCGGTGCCGCCGGTCTGTCGCTGGCCTCGCGCCTGAGCAAGGCTCTGGAGGGCGCCAGCATCACCCTGATCGATGCCCGCCGGGAACACTTCTATCAACCGGGATTCACCCTGGTCGCGTCCGGCATCAAGCCGCAGGACTACCCGGTCTCGCGCACCGCCGATTACGTGCCCAAGGACGTCAGACTGGTTGAGGAGCGGGTCAGCGAGATTGACCCGGAAAGCAATCAGGTGACCACCGAATCCAATACCCGGTTTGATTACGACTACCTGTTCGTCGCCTGCGGCATGGTGCTGGATTACGCTTCCATCGAGGGCATGGATACCAGCCGTATCGGCAGTAACGGCATGGGCAGCTTCTACCATGGCCCGCAGGCGGCACACGCCACCTGGGAAGAAATGTCGCGCTTTGCCGACCGTGGCGGCGTCGGCGTGTTCCACCGCCCCAATACCGAGATGAAGTGCGCCGGTGCGCCGTTGAAATACGCCTTCATCGTCGAGGATTACCTGACCCGCCGCGGCACCCGCAGCCGCTCGGAGGTCATCTACAACTCCAACAACAAGGCGCTGTTCAGCGTGCCCATCGTGTCCGAGAAGGTGCGCATGCTGTATCACCAGCGCGACATCCAGATGAACTACGACCGGGTACTGCAGGCGATTGATCTGGATCGCCGGGTTGCCAGCTTCAGCTCACCGGAGGGCCGGGTTGATCTGGACTACGACTTCATCAACGTCATTCCGCCGATGAAGGCCCCGGATGTGATCCGCAACAGCCCGCTGCCCTGGCAGACCGGCGCCTGGGCCAACGAAGGCTGGATGGAAGTGGATCGCGGCACGCTGCGCCATGCGCGTTATCCCAATGTGTTCGGCGTGGGCGACATTGCCGGGGTGCCCAAGGGCAAGACCGCAGCCAGTGTGAAATGGCAGGTGCCGGTGGCCATTGATCACCTGCTGGCGGATCTCTCCGGCACGACCAGCGACGCGCTGTACACCGGCTATACCTCCTGCCCGATGATTACCCGTCTGGGCCAGGCGATGCTGGTGGAGTTCGATTACGAGA
The DNA here is from genome assembly GCA_964474945.1 of uncultured Halopseudomonas sp. GTDB lineage: Bacteria > Pseudomonadota > Gammaproteobacteria > Pseudomonadales > Pseudomonadaceae > Halopseudomonas. The sequence continues at coordinate 8,742 of CAYYUQ010000092.1, forward strand.
ACAACCTGATGCCGTCCTTCCCCGGCCTGATCGCACCGCTGGAAGAGCTCTGGATCAGCTGGGTGATGAAGACCATGGGCCTCAAGCCTACCTATATCAGCATGCTGCGCGGCCGGGCCTGAGGAGAATCCATCATGAATGATCTTGATCCGATTGTACTTTTTGCGGTGTTTATGGAAATGCTCGGCCTGCCGCTGCTGATCTTGCTGGTACTGGGCAGCGTCGTCGGCACCCTGGCCTTTTTCAGCCTGCTGCTGCGCGAGCGCGGCATCGTTGCCCGACGCATGCTCTACAGCCAGGCCACAGGCCTGATCGGCGGCGTGCTGGCACTGGTGCTGATGGCGAAGGTGTCCTCCTCCGGCTTCACCGACGCCGGAGGCCCGGCCGACTGGCTGCTTATAGCCGCGATATTTGGCCTTGGCCTGGTGGGCACGACCATCGTTGTCTACAGTATCAGCGGCTGGGCCAGGGCATTGCGCAGCTGACCGGATGCTCAAGTTCGGCCGCTCACCGCGCAATCCCGGTAGCGGCATACAAGTGGCTGAAAGCTCGTGAGGATGAGGGGAAAGCTGATCTGAACAGATCGGAAAAGGGAGTAACAACAACAGGCGAGGCCGCCAGAGCTGGCGGCCTCGTAGTGCCTTAAGCTGCTTTTTTCGCAGCTTTTTTCAGGCCCTTGATCTTTTTCTCGTGCTTCTCGATCTTGGCTTCGCGCGCCTTGATCTTCTGCTTGATGGATTTGACGTTCTTCTCGGCGGCTTTAACTTTCTTGGACATGGTATGTCTCCTTTCTATTGGGGCGGTTCACTGGGTTCATGCTTCTTGATGAACTTGCGAATGAACTGCCGAATTTCGCGAGCGGCGGTGGTATCCAACTGTTCGCATAACTGCACGAACTGCTCGCGCTCTCCAGTGCTGATACGAATCAGCAGCTGACTGTCCTTCTTGTTGAGTTTCACTTTTCTGGGCTTATCTGACATGTGTGCACTCGCTCAAAAAAATGAATTTCATCCGGAAGGGAATATACATTGTATATACGTTTTGCAGTAAAGCAAGGCCCCTGCCCGCATCATGCAGCACATGATGTCAGTTCACTGCCGGTGAGCATGGTGTGCTGTTTGTGGAACCAGGCGCGCGTTAGTGCCGGGCCAGCCAGTCGCGCAGTTCGCTGGGCAACAAGCCCGTCCAGCGACGTAGTGATCGGCGGAAATTGGCGCGGTCATTGAAGTTGAGATACTCGGCGACCTCTTCACTGGAATAGCCACGACTCTGGTAGAGATCCATGGCCACACTGGCGCGGGCCCGATCCAGCTGGTGCTGGAAGCCCGTGCCGTGCTTGTGCAGTTTGCGTTTGAGCGTGGCCGGGCTCATGCCGAAGGCCTCGGCCACCCCTTCCAGTCGCAGCGGCTGGCGTGCGTGCTGCACAAGATAGTCATGCAGGCCATCCAGCAGACTGCGCGGTGCTGGCAGAACCAGCAGCATGGCCAGCCCTTCCTGTTCGGCGACCTGCCCGGCAGTGACCGAGGCGCTGGCCCATGGCTGATGCAGGTAACTGCGCGGCAGACACATCTGATTCAGTGGACAGGCAAAGCGCAATTCCTCACCCAGATGCACCCAATACTGCTCGATATAACGCGGCTGGTCGTGGGCCAGATGGAATACCCATGGCAACCGCTGCCCGGACAGCCACTGGCTCATGCCGGTCACCGCCGCCATGCTCGCCTCGATAAGAAATATGCCCTGCGCGTCAGCGCCAAAGCTGTCGCCCCACTCCAGCCAGACATGCTGTTCATCTATGCGCAGCCGCAGCCGCAGCAATGGCCAGAGCAAGGGCTGCAGACGCACCAGCCGCTCCAGCGCTTCCAGCAGAGTGGCCGCATGCCGCAGGGCATGACTGGCTGCGCCGTAATGCCCGGGCAACCACTGTTGACCAATCAGGAAGCTGGTGTCATCGGCCGGCAGTTGCTGCTGAAGGTTGCTGATCAGGCGCAGAAACTGCTGCGGGCTGGTCACGCGATTACCGGCGAGAATGTCCTCGTGAAAAAGCCCGGTACCCTGCAACAAACGGTGGGCATTCACCCCCCGACTCAGGGCCAGATCGATCAGGCTGGCGGGCTGATAGTGCGCAGGGATAAAGCGCGTATCGCATTCCAGCCAGGTGGCAGCCCACTCAAGCTTATCCATAGCGCACCGTCAGGCTCTGTTTGGCGCGGGCCATGGTGATGTTCAGCCGTTGCAGCAGGGTCTGTGCATCCTCGTCCCGGGCCATCAATGCAACCACGCTGGCCGATAGCTCCACGCGCTCGCCCTGGCGGCTGGTCTTGTAGGCCAGGCTGCGCACCGCCTGTTCCAGTTCACCGGCCAGTACCTGTGCCTGGCGCTCACCTGTGTGCGGCAGAATCACCACGAAGCGATCACCCGCCAGCCGGCATAGCAGGTCATGGGGACGCAAATTGAGGAGCATCAGCTGGGTCAGCACCTGCAGCAGCCGATCACCCTCGGCATGCCCATATTCTCGATTAACCCGGGAGAAATCATCCATATCCAGCATGATCAAGGAGACAGGCTGCTTTTCGGCTGCCGCTTCAGCCAGTGCCATTTGTAACTGCGCCCGCAGATAATTGGCATCCCCCAGCGGGGTCAGCTTGTCGAACTGGCGATGCTCACGGAACAGCCGCTCGCGGTTACGCATCTGCTCGTTGATCACCAACTGCTCCTGATGCCAGTGGTAAATGCCCAGCGTCATCAGGATGAAGCCGATCGGCATGGGCCCTGACTCAAGCCAGCCATCCCAGGTTACGGCTTCAGGTAACGCAATGAACTCATCGACACTGTCCATGAACACACTGAAGAACAGACAAGCCAGGCCCATGAACAGCAGGTTGGTGACATAGCCAGCCGGTCGGCTCTTGAGCAACAGCCCAAGCCACGTCAGCAGCAGCACGGCCGAGCCCCCTTCACCGGCAATATCCAGCCAGTCCCAGGCCGCCATCGGCTTGACCTCTCCAGCCAACAGATGCAACAGCAACCCGGCATTAGCCGCGACCAGCAGCAACATCAGCTTGATTCGATGGGTAGCAAACATGGATTTCATGGCAGTTCTCCTTACTGCCGGTCAGCTAAGGAAACGCTGCATAAATCCACCAACGCTACCTGATCGGGTAGAATCCAATA
>CAYYUQ010000093.1:0-11865 GCA_964474945.1 uncultured Halopseudomonas sp.
ACAGGATACGCCACCCCTTCAGCCTGCTTCCATACACCAGAAATCACCATAACTCCGGTTAGCGTGGGTCTGCCGCAAGGAAGCTCAGCGTCATCGATAACGGATCGGTTCAGGTTTTCTCCTTTAGTTGCGGATAATTCACATATGAGGAAAAAACATGAAATCAATACTTGCAGTTGTAATGCTGTGCCTATCGATGTGCTTTACCCTGCCGGCGCTTGCCGAAGTCGACGCTACGCCACTGGTAACAGTGAATATCAATAATGCCAGCGCGGCGGAAATCGCTGAAACCCTGTCGGGTATCGGTTTGGCCAAGGCTGAAGCGATAGTGACCTACCGCGACGAAAATGGCGCCTTTGAAACCATCGACGATCTTCAGTTGGTCAAGGGTATTGGCCTGGCGACCGTTGAAAAGAATCGGGAACGTATTGCGCTGAAGTAGGCGGGTTATAACCCTCGCGTCGGCGAGCGCCAGCGCGAGGGCTCCGAATCAGGTTTTCAAGCGGCCAACCGCTGCGGTCAACTGATGAGCCAGGGAGGCCAGTTGTTCGCTGGTGGTGGCGCTTTTTACCGTTTGCCTCACAGTCTGTTCGGTCACGTCGCGGATCTGGATCACGCTCCGGGTGATGGATTCAGCGGCCACGCTTTGTTGCTCGACCGCCGAGGCAATCTCACTGTTTCCATCACTGATCTGGCTGACTGAAGAGGTGATATCAGCCAGCGAGTGACCCGCCTGCTCCACCTGTTCCACCGACTCGTGGGTGAGTCTGGCACTGTTCTGCATATCCGATACTGCCGCATGGGTGCCACCCTGGAGGGCTTCAATCATGCGTTGGATTTCATCTGTAGAGTTCTGCACCCGCTGAGCCAGCGCGCGAACCTCATCGGCTACCACGGCGAAGCCACGGCCCGACTCACCAGCGCGTGCGGCTTCAATGGCTGCGTTCAGTGCGAGCAGATTGGTTTGCTCGGCGATATCCCGGATGACGCGCACCACACCACTGATTTCCTGGCTATGGCCTTCAAGTTTCTGCATGTGCTGGGTGCAGCGCTCGATGCTGGTCGCTAGCCCGGCGATGGTCTGACTGACACGCACCACATGATCGCGGCCTTCTCGGGCCAGTTCATCAGCATGGGAGGATTGGTCGCGGGTGACCGCCGTATTACCGGCAATATCCTGCACAGTCGCGCTCATCTCGTTCACGGCTGCGGCCACCATGTCGGTCTCGCCTTGCTGAGTGACCATGCCGTCCTTGACGCCGGTCATAAGGCGGGCCATCTCATCCGTGCCCTGTTCCAACTGGTTGGCGGCCAGCCGTACGGTGCCGACCACTTCCTGCTGGGTGCTTTGCATGGCATTGAAAGCCTGTGCCATGGCGCCCACTTCATCCCGCGAGGTGGCGTTGGCGCGCAGGGTCAGATCGCCGGTTTCCTGAACGGTCAACATGACATCACGCAGGGCACGGATGTTGGTGGTGATGAAGGAAATCAGCAGCTGCGATACTGCCAGCACGCCCAGCATCAACACCAATACCGCGACCGCATACAAGGGTGCCCGCTCGAATAGCAAGGCCAGGTAATGATGATACTCCACTGCCAGCAGACGCGGTTGTCCGTCATGTTGCAGTGCCCAGGCACCGTATAAGGGCGTGGCGGCGCTTGATGTCAGTTCTTCACCGGGTATCCAGTTCGCTGTGCTGGTGATGCGGCCGGAATTGCCCGTGGCATCCAGCCAACGCAGCCCGGCTGGAGCGCGGTTGGTGTTGCCGAGGGTAACGAGTTCTTTTGCCAACTGTTGGCGTTCTACATGGATACGATCCTGTTCTACCCATAGAGCTACCAGAACCAACAACATGATGCTGATGAAGGTAACGCTATTGACAGCCCAGAACTTGTACTTGAGCTGTAAGTGCTGAAAAAAATCCATTTGAACTCCTGAATGGGCATTCCGGCAGCGCAGATTATAAGTTGTCAGTCCCTGTATCGGTTGATACGGATCAATCTTGACCCCTTGATGAATAAATCTTCCACTTTTCTGCGGCCAATGCGGGGCAATGGTTACACAATGACCGAAAGTTGCAGTCCGCCCCGGCTGGTGGCTCGGTTATACTGCGCGTCGGGGTCGTTTGACCCAATCAAGGAACCGGGACTTTATGACGTCAATCGAGGCAAACCCTCAGATTATTGATCAGAACGCTGTGTTGGCAGATTACTGCCGGCAGTGGCTGACGTTGCCGTTTGTGGCAATGGATACTGAATTTGTTCGCACTGAAACTTTCTTCCCCATCGCCGGGCTGATTCAGGTCGCCGATGGCGAACAGGCCTACCTGATCGATCCGTTAACGATCACTGATTGGTCGCCTCTGGTAGAGCTGCTGGAAAGCCCCCGGGTGGTCAAGGTGTTGCACGCCTGCAGCGAAGACCTGGAAGTGTTCCAGCATCTTTGTGGCGCCTTGCCGGCGCCGTTGTTCGATACTCAGATAGCTGCTGCTTATCTGGGCATGGATTTCTCCATGTCCTACTCGCGACTGGTCAGTAGCCTGTTGAACATCGAGCTGCCCAAGGAAGAGACGCGCTCAGACTGGCTGCAACGCCCGCTGAGCGCTCGGCAATTGCAGTATGCAGCCGACGATACGCTGCACCTGGCAAAAATCTATACGCTCATGGCGCCCAGGCTTCAGGCGGCGAACCTTGAGCAATGGCTGCTGGAGGACACCGCCGAGCTGGTAGCAAATGCGCGCGTCATGCTGGAGCCGGAGCAGGCCTACCGGCGGATCAAGCAGGCCTGGCGGTTGAATCCAGCTGAACTGGCTGTGCTTCAGGTTTTGTGTGACTGGCGTGAGCGTGCGGCACGGCAGCGGGATGTGGCGCGTAACCGTTTGCTGCGAGAAGCGACGCTGTGTCCCTTGGCGCAACGCCAACCGGATACCCTGTCGCAATTATCGCGGATCGAGGATATGCACCCCCGCACCGTGCGTCAGGATGGCGAAACCATATTGGGTCTGATCAAGCAGGGCCAACAGGTGCCAGAGGCGCAATGGCCGGCAGCCTTGCCGGAGCCGCTTCCCGCCGATGCCAACCGGTTGTTGAAGGTGCTGCGCAAGGTCGGGCAACGTCAGGCTGAACGTCTGGGCATGGCCGGTGAGCTGATGTTGCGCAAGAAGGTGCTTGAGGCCATGGTGCGAACCGGCTATCCCTGCGGGCCCTACAGCCTGCCCGAGGAACTGACTGGCTGGCGTCGGGATTTGATGGGTGACGAACTACTGACATTGGCTGACCAGTTTTCCAGCAAGGGAGAGAGCGCATGAAGCTCCTGTGTTCAATCTATCGCAGCCCGCGTAAACAGGGCATGTATCTGTATGTGCCACGTGCAAAGGGTATTTCCGAGGTACCGGAACCATTGCTGAAACTGTTCGGTAAACCCGAGCATGCAATGGACATGGTTCTGACCGAGCAGCGCAAACTGGCACGTGAGGATATCCATCAGGTGCTGGAGAATTTGCAAAATCAGGGCTATCACCTGCAGATGCCACCACAACAGGAGGACTGGATTGTCCACCTGCCGGATGAGCTGCTGACGCGTAACGATCCGGTATAACCGGCGCGGCCAGGCCGCACCAATCACCAGGCCTTTTCGATGTTCTTCTGGGAAATCTGTTCGTTCAACGTCCAGTAGTCGTACAGAACGCCAACCAGAAGCAGGCCGCCGGTGAAGAAGTAAATGATCGCGGTGATCCATTTGCCCATATATAGGCGATGTGCGCCGAAGATGCCCAGGAAGGTCAGCAGGATCCAGCTCAGATTGAAATTGATCCGCCCAGCGCGGAAACGGTCGTCGGCCTGTCTGTCCATTGATGGGATCAGGAACAGGTCGATAATCCAGCCGATGAAAAATAACCCCAGTGTGAAAAAGTACAGGGTGCCTGTCCACGGTTTGCCATAGTAAAAGCGGTGTGCCCCCATGAAACCAAATATCCACAGCAGATAACCTACGGCTTTGCTGTGCGTGTCTGTATATGCCATTGAGTCCCCCCTGGCCTGGTTGTGCGATACTGGCCTCCATAGACCATACATGTTTTCAGGAGTGCCCTGCATGCCCTCAATTAAAAAGCCGCAGTGGATCACAGACTTGCAGCAACAGGCCGCGGGGCTGGGCGGGCAGCATATGCGCGTGGGTGTGACCGGCCTCAGCCGGGCAGGGAAAACGACTTTTATTACCAGCCTGATCAATCAGCTGGAAAATCATCAGCGTGGCCTGTTGGCTCGTCGCGCGCCCTTTGATCGGCTTGAGGCAGTACGCTGGCAACGGGACGGGGTAGCGCAGCCCTTTACCTATCTCGAAGCACTCAGCACCTTGTCCAGCGACCCGGCCCGTTGGCCGGCATCGACCACTGACCTGTCGCGGGTAGTAATTGACCTGCGCTTTCGCCAGACCGGCCTGCTCAAGCGGGTGCAACAGAACCGTTCGTTGCGGCTGGAAATTCTTGATTATCCGGGGGAGTGGTTGCTCGATTTGCCCTTGCTGGATCTGGACTATGGGCAATGGTGTGAGCAGATGCGTGACTGGTTGAGCGCGGAGCCGCGCTGCAGTCTTGCAGGGCCGCTGCGTGACGAGCTGGCATCAATCGACCCGCTGGCGCCACAGGATCTATCGCAGTTGCAGCGCTTGACCGCGGCCTGGACGGACTTCCTGCAGCGGAGCCGCAGCGAGGCAGGGCTATCCCGTAATCAGCCGGGTCGTTTCCTGCTGCCGGGTAGTGGTGTGGCCGCTGACATGCTGTTGTTCGTACCGCTGCTGGCCGGCAATCGGCACACCAGGGGAGCAGCCGGCAGTTGGTGGACGGAATGCGAAGCGCGCTTTCGCTATTACCGGGATTTCGTGGTCAAGGGCTTCTATGACGAACACTTCAGCCGGCTCGATCGCCAGATATTGCTGGTCGATATGCTGGGGCCAATGGATGCGGGACAGGCCGCGCTGGTTGATCTCAAGGCGGCACTGGAATCCGTGTTACAGAGCTTCCGTTATGGGCGCAACAGTCTCTGGCAACGCCTCTGGAAGCCGCGCATAAGTCGTCTGGCGGTGTGCGCGACCAAGGTCGACCAGATAGCACCGGAGCAACAGCGTGCAGTGCAACAGTGCCTGGAAGACCTGCTCACCGACAGCCTGTCCGAGGTACGTCATGGCGGGGTGCAGGTTCAAGGCTTCCCCCTGGCGGCGTTGCGCGCTACCCGTCAGGAGGGCGACACCCTGGTGGCCGGGCTGGAAGGGCAGGCCGGTCTGGTGCGCTATCAGCCCGGCGGTATTCCGGGCCATTTACCCTTGGATCTGAAGGTGACGGGCCCGGAGTTATTGACCTTGCGACCGCCCAGCGGACTGCACCGTAATGAGCCGTTTCCGCATTACCGTATGGATGAGCTGATCGGCTGGATGGTTGAGGGGGCGGCGCTATGAGCGAAGAACAGAAGACGCGTATTCTCGAAACCCTCAACGCATCGGCCGCAGATGAGGCGCATCCTACACGTATCCTTGGCGAGGCGACCCTTGACCTGCGGGAGCAGCCGGCGATAGCTGAACAACCCCTGCCGGGTATCCTGAATGCGCCGCCTCGCAGCCGCTGGCCGGGTCGATTGGCAAAGTTGCTGCTGCTGACCGTATTGGGTATCGCTGGCTGGGAGTGGGGGCAGTGGACGCTGGCGGCCTGGCAGTGGCAACCTCTGGCGGGTTCGTTGCTGGGTTTGCTGGGCGTCACATTGGCAGGTACCGGCCTCAAGGCCTGGTGGGATGTACGTCGCCAACGGGCCCGTTTGACGGATGTGGAGCAACTGCGACTGGAAATGCAGGCGGCTCTGGCCGATCCTCGAGAGCGCCTGGCAGTGGACTGGCTTGAGCGCTTACAGGCCTTATATGCAGATACGCCCCTAGCCAGCCGAATGCATGCGGCTTGCGCAGATCTGGATCAATCCCACAGCGCTGATGAGATCAAGCGGCGGCTCAATCAGCAGTTCTATCAGCCTCTGGATATACAGGCGCGGCGGCTGTTGCAGCGCGACGCTGTGGGTACCGGGTTGCTGGTTGCCACCAGCCCTTGGGTAACGGTGGATATTCTATTGGTGATCTGGCGCAACATGCGCATGATGCGGCGTATCGCCGTGTGCTATGGCTTACCGATAAGCCAGCTGAGCAGTTGGCGTCTGGCTCGGCACGTTCTGCGCAATATTGCGCTGGCCGGTGGTACTGAGGCGGCCATAGGCGCACTCAGTGACAGTCTGCTCGCGGGCGTGCTGGAAAAACTGGCGGTGCGGGTCGGGCAAGGTGTAGGAGTGGGCCTGTATAGCGCCAGACTGGGGCATTTTACGCTGGATCTATGCCGGGCTGCGCCGCTGCAGGATCGTCATCTATTGGCGGAGGATAACCGTGGCATTATCCAGGGAATAAAGGAACGATTGGGACGGGTAACGGATGACTCGGTATAAATCACGCCGCCGACAGGTTGAGGGCTGGCTGGGTCGTCGCAAGGAGCAGTTGCAAGGGCACTGGATGGATCTGCAGGAGCAGCTCATGCCGGCCAGTTGGGCGGTGCGTTGTCAGCGCGTACGCCAGATACCGGAGGGCAACCCCAGTCGCTGGATGCCCCGGGCGGGTTCAAGCTCCGCTGAGCTGAGCATGCTGTTATCGGATCTACCGCTGATTCAGCGTCAACTATTGGCGAGCTTGCTGGATGCGCCCGCAGCCGGGGTATTGAGTCTGGTCGAAGCGGTGGAACGCCTGCAGCTGGATTGGCGACAGCGTCTTGATCCACTGCGCAGTCATCGGGATTATGCCGCGCAATTGGAAACCCTGGCACTGCTGCTCAAACTCCCTGCCGCGGCGCGTTCCGCCTACCTGGAAAACGAGCGTCGGATTTTTCCAGCTATCGATATATTGCTATTTGAGTCACTTCCGATGGGGCTGCGGGCCGACATGGCCAATCAGCATGTGGCGGGAGAGGGTGGCTGCCTGCGGTGGTGGCGGCAGCGGTTGTTGGCCCGCTCTGGCGTGCCCGGCTACGATCTTGCCGGGCTCGGCGAAGCGGATTGGCCGGGCATGCCCGCTGCCTGGTTCGCGCTGGGCTGGATCTGTAGCCTGAGACAGGCTGGCACGAACTCAGGGGCGCCGGGCAATCAGGGTGGCGCGTAAGGGGGCCGGATAGCCCTCGCAGGTAAGTGCTGGATTGGTCTGATCCAGAAAGTCCGGCAATGATTGAAAGCGCATCCAGTCCGTGCTGCGCTGCTCTTCGGTGCTGGTGCGGTTGAGATCAACGCAGCGTACGTCGACATAGCCACAACGGCGCAGGAATCGCTCCAGCATGGGTACCGAAGGCAGGAACCAGACATTGCGCATCTGCGCGTAACGGTCTTCTGGCATCAGACACTGCTGTTCGTCACCTTCGATCACCAGGGTTTCCAGCACCAACTCGCCGCCTGGTCGCAGGCAGGCCTTCAGTTGTAGCAAGTGATCCAGTGGCGCGCGGCGGTGATACAGCACGCCCATGGAGAATACGCAGTCGAAGCCAGCAGTGGGCTCGGGTAATTCTTCCAGGGTAAAGGGCAGCTGCCATACCGGAGCGTCGGGCAGGTAGCGGCGGATTGCCTCGAACTGAGTGAGGAACAGCAGATTCGGGTCAACGCCGATCACCAGTTCGGCGCCAGCCTGCCACATCCGCCACATGTGATAACCATTGCCGCAGCCCACATCCAATACGCGCTTACCCCGTAGATCCAGATGTGGGGACACGCGATCCCACTTCCAGTCCGAGCGCCACTCGGTATCAACAGGCACGCCGAACACCGAAAATGGGCCCTTGCGCCAGGGGTGCAGCCCTTGCAAACCGGTCAGCAATATTTGCTGCTGATCAGCATCCAACTCATCAGATTGACCGATGCAAACGCCTTGGCTCAAGTCCGTGCTGGCGGGCTTGACAGCGGGCAGCAGATCGAGACAAGCCTGCCAGCGCGGCAGGTCACCATGGCGTTGTGCTTCCTGCAGGCGACGTTCCAGTGCGCTGGGCAGGTCATCCAACCAATGCGCCAGGCAGGTGTTGCTGAGTGTCTGGTAAAGCGGGGAATAGTCGATCACGCGTGCGCCACTATTGAGCCAAAATTGAAACACTGAAACCAGGTGTAGGCCTGGTTGAAACCGGCCGCTTGAAGCCGTGCCAGATGTGCCGGCTGGGTATCCAGCAACATGACATTCTCGATGGCACTGCGCTTCTGGGCAATCTCCAGATCGCTGTAACCATTGGCTCGCTTGAACGCGTAATGCACCTGCTCCAGATTGTCCTGTATGGTGGCGTCATCGAAGCGGAATTTCTCCGACAGAATCAGAATGCCGCCGGGCAGCAGCGCCTGATGAATGCGCTCAAGCAATGCCAGACGACGCTCTGGCGCGATAAATTGCAGTGTGAAGTTCAATACTACGACCGAGCAGGGCTCCAGCGGCAGAGCAAGAATGTCGCTGTGTATCACGTTGGCGGGAACCAACTCTTCGGTCATCGCATCCTGGGCGCTGAGATACTCTCGACAGCGCTGCACCATGGCCTCGGCATTGTCTACCGCTATGATGCGGCAGCCTTCCTGACGCAGGTGTCGGCGCATGGATTGGGTCGCAGCGCCGAGAGAGCAGCCCAGGTCATAAATCAACGTGTCAGGCTGGGCGTGATGCGCGGCAATGACACCGATATTCTCGATGATCGTTGGGTAGCCTGGGATCGACCGTTTGATCATATCGGGGAAAACCCGCGCCACATTATGATCAAAAACAAAGTCGCTTATCTGCGGCAGAGGGGCTGCGAACAGTTTGTCTACATCGCTCATGGAATACTCGGGTGATTCGGCAAAAAGCTATTGTAACTCATCCATTGGCAGCTGCGATTTGCAGAATGGCTGAGGCTACCCTTTGGGTTGGGTTGTCAATGGAATGACGGATTTTCCTGGTCAAGCTGATGTTGTATCAGATATTTGACGACAATCTGATTTGTCCTGTTCGCTTGATTGCCAAGTAGTGCCATAATGATGGCCTTAACCGTGCCATGCTGTACGTTCTGGCTGGTGGCCATGACCCAGCGATCAGGTACGCTTCATTCACTTCAGGGAAGATTTCATATGAACTTTCAACGCCGGCTGGCTCTGGGAATGGTGTCGCTGACAGCGCTTTATACCGGATCAGGACTGGCCTTGGGACTGGGTGATCTGCAGCTGCAATCGGCATTGAATCAACCGCTCCAGGCGCTCATCCAGTTGCATGATAGCGAAGGACTGAGTCCAGCCGATGTCAGGGTCTCGCTGGCCGATGCCGACACCTTTTCCCGAGTGGGAATAGATCGCCCGTTCTTTCTTACCGATCTCAGCTTTACGCCGGTACTCATTAACCAGCAATTGATGATTCGGGTCGAATCCAGTCGGCCAGTGAAAGAGCCCTATCTGAATTTTCTTGTGCAGCTGACGCGATCCAGCGGCTCGCTGCTGCGCGAATACACGCTACTACTGGATCCGCCTTTATACGCACCAACACCCGTTGTGAACTCCAGTAGTACGCCGGCCGCAGCAACGGTGGCGGCAGCTCCGCAGCGCACTGCGCCTGCTCCGGTCAGCGCACCACGGCCAGTGGCAAGGACGACCGGCGTGCCAGCCTTGCAACCCCAGCCGGGCGCTGAGCGTTATCAGACGGTAACGGGGGATAGTCTCTGGACGATTGCCGCTGCGACCAGGCCGGACGAGTCGATACCGGTGCAGCGGCAGATGGACGCCATTCTTGGATTGAACCCCCATGCCTTCGTTAATGGCGACCCGAGCCGCCTGCGTGCCGGTCAGCAACTGGTTCTGCCCGTTGCTGAGCAGGTCGGGGCTACGCCCTCTGCGCCCGCGAGAGTTCCGAGCGCTGCTGAAGCTGCGCCAGTCATCGCTGAGGTGCCCTCACCAGCCCAAGCCAGCGATCGTCTGCGTATCGAAGAGCCGCAGGTGCTCGGTGCAGAAGCGGAAGAACTGCAGAATCGTCTGAATATCATTGAGAGCCGCTTCCTCGGCTTACTGGGTGAGCTGGAGCAGCGCGATGCCCAGATCGCCAGCCTACAGGCCGACCTGGAAAGTCTTCGGGAGGCACGGGCTGTCGAGCAGCAATCTGGTGAGGCGGTGACCGCAGGGCTGGATCAGAGCGTGCAGGAGAACCATGCTGCTCAGCAGGCGGCTTTGCCGGAGCAGGCGCTGGCGAGCACGCCGGGAGCAATGGGAAGTTCGACCGGATGGGATCAGCCGGAAGAGGCTCAAGCCTCCTGGATTGAGCGCTGGTGGCTGGGCCTGTTGGCCCTGCTGGTGGTTCTGATCGGTGCGCTGCTGTTGCGTTCGCGTCGTCAGCCTGAGCGGGAGTTTGCCCTGGTAGCTCCGCCTCCTGTGCCGCAGCCGATTACCGTGCCGGGGGGCCGAGCCGTGGATCCGCTGGACGGTGTGGAACTGTATCTCACCTACGGTCGTTTGCCTGAGGCACGGCTGATGCTGGACAAGGCCATCGCAGCAGAACCCCGGCGGATTGATTTGCGCCTGCGTCTGCTCGGCATTCTGGCCGAGTTGGGCGAGGTGGACAGCTTTGCTGAGCAGGCGCGTCAGACCCGTGAGTTGGGGGCGGATCAGTTGCAGATCGACCTGATCAAGGCGCGTTACCCCCAACTGCGGCAGAGTCGGAAGCAGGATACGGTTCAGCCATTCGAGGAGGCGAATGGGGTACTGCAGGCCGATAACGAAACGCTCAATCTTGATACTTTGTAAGCGCTCCATAAACCCCATCTACAACCAAGGCTATGGCCGCGCCATGCGGATCTCCCATATTCTCTTTGGAGGTTTTCCGCATGATGCGCCCTGGTGCCAAAGTTAAGAAGGTCTACCTGTACCCCAAGCCGGTGGATTTCAGAAAGTCGATCGACGGGCTGTCAGCCCTGGTCGAACTGGATATCAAAGCAGCGGTGTTCGACCCGGTGCTGTTTGTATTTCTCAATCGGGCCCGCAACCGGGTCAAGATCCTGTATTGGGAACGCAACGGGTTCTGTTTGTGGCTCAAGCGTCTGGAGGCAGAGCGATTCAAGGCACCCCCGGATATCAGGGACGATGCCATTGAGCTGACTGCCAAAGAACTGAACCGCCTGCTGGACGGTTTTGACCTATGGGGTAATCGCCCACATAAGGTGTTGAGGCCGCGCTATGTAGCCTGACGCTGGTATAATCCATGGCATGATTTCACCTTCCGAGTCCCTGCCGAATGATCCCAATATGCTCAAGCAAATGCTGCTTGAGGCACTGGCTGGACGGCAGTCGGATCGGAATACTATCCAGCTGTTGCAGGAAGAAAACACGCTGCTGCGCCAGCGTCTGTTCGGGCGCAAGTCAGAGCAAATTGCCGACCCGAACTCGCCGCAGCTGGGCATGTTCAACGAGGCTGAAACGTTAGCCGAAATACCTGTCGACGCTGATGAAGAAACCGTAGCACCCACGTCAGTGAAAAAGCGTGGCAAGCGCAAGCCACTGCCGGCGACGTTGCCCCGCATCGAAGTGGTACATGAGCTACCCGAGCAGGAGCTGACCTGTGACTGCGGCTGCCGCAAACAGGCCATTGGTGAAGAAACCAGTGAACAGCTGGAGATCATCCCGATGCAGATCCGGGTGATCAAGCACATCCGCAAGGTCTACGCCTGCAAGGGCTGCGAAACCGCTCCGGTCACGGCTGACAAGGCGGCTCAACTGATCGAGAAGAGTATGGCCAGCCCCAGCGTCCTGGCCATGCTGCTGACAACCAAGTACGTCGACGGCGTTCCGCTGCACCGCTTCGAGAAAGTGTTGAGC
>CAYYUQ010000094.1:0-11367 GCA_964474945.1 uncultured Halopseudomonas sp.
TCCACCTTCTTTCAGGTGGACGGGTTTGCCGGCTTCGCCGGGCAAACAAAAAAAGGGGCCTCGCATCAGCGAGGCCCCTTTTTCATTGCAGCTCAGAATCAACCCAGGGATTTCACCGCTTCGATCATCTGAACCATGACCTTCTGCGCATCGCCATAGACCATGGAGGTATTCTCGGCAAAGAACAACTCGTTCTCTACGCCGGAATAGCCCTTGCCCTGACCACGCTTGACCACGTAGGCCTGGCGCGCCATGTCAACATTGAGGATTGGCATGCCGTAAATCGGGCTGGACTTGCGGTGGCGAGCGGCCGGGTTTACCACGTCGTTGGCACCCAGAACAATGGCGACGTCAGCCTGCGGGAAGTCCTCGTTGATATCTTCCAGATCATGGATGATGTCGTAGGGAACACCGGCTTCAGCCAGCAATACGTTCATGTGACCAGGCATACGACCAGCAACCGGGTGAATAGCGAAAGCGACATCGACGCCCTGCTTCTGCAGCAGCTTCACAAACTCATACAGCTTGTGCTGCGCCTGAGCTACCGCCAGGCCGTAGCCAGGAACGATGATCACCTTGCTGGCGTAGTACATGGCGATGGCAGCATCAGAAGCGTCAGCTGCTTTCATGGTGCCTTCGATATCACCGTCGGTGCCGTCGTCATCACCACCAAACTGGCTGAAGATCACATTGCTGACCGGACGGTTCATCGCCTTGGCCATCATCAGCGTCAGCAGCGTACCCGCCGAGCCGACTACAGTACCGGCAATGATCATCGCCGGGTTCTGCAGCACGAAACCTTCAAAGGCAACCGCCAGGCCGGTAAAGGCGTTGTACAGAGAGATCACCACCGGCATGTCAGCGCCGCCGATCGGGGTGGTCAGCATGACGCCCAGCACCAGTGCGATGATGAAGAACAGCGCAACCAGCGGGAAGGAAATGCCACCTTCAATGCCCGTGACGACGATATAGGCACCCAGAGCCAGCGAGCCCAGGAATAGTGCCAGGTTGATGAACTGTTGCGCCGGCAGGCGGATCACGCCATGCATGCGGCCGTCGAGCTTGGCCCAGGCAATCAGCGAACCGGAGAGTGCAACAGCACCGATCAGACCACCGAGCACTGCCAGCACGGATACCACAACACCGTGCGATTGGGCATTACCGGAGAACAGCTCGGTAGCAGCAATTGCAGCGGCAGCACCACCACCCATGCCGTTATACAGAGCAACCATCTGCGGCATATCGGTCATGGCGACCTTCTTGCCGCTGTACCAGGCCCAACCCAGACCCAGACCCAGCGCGATCAGCACCAGCGCCACGTTCATGGTCAGATGTTCCTGGGCTGCTTCACGTACGTTGAAGCCGTACAGGAAGGCAGCCAGAACCGCCAGCACCATGCCGACGCCAGCGATCAGGATACCGGAGCGAGCAGTGACCGGACTGGCCATGCGCTTGAGACCGTAGATGAATAGCAGTGCCGTAAGAAAATAAACGGCTTCGATTATAATTTGGCTCATCTGTTGTTATTCCTTGTCCGCTGTACCTGGGCGCTTGTCGCTGGGCTTGAACATCTCCAGCATGCGCTCGGTTACCACGTAGCCGCCGGCGGCGTTACCCGCACCGAGCAGTACACCGAAGAAGCCAATCACCTGCTCCAGGGTAGAGCCGGCGTTCAGCAGTGCCCACATGGCTCCGACCACCACGATACCGTGGATAAAGTTGGAGCCGGACATCAGCGGCGTGTGCAGAATGGCCGGTACCCGACCGATGATTTCGTAGCCGGTAAAGGCAGCCAGCATGAAGATATACAGGGCTACAAAGCCGGTAATGGTAGTTACTGGATCCATGATCAAGCCTCAGCAGATTCAACGGCCTTGCGAGCGGCCTCGTTGCGAATTTCACCGGCATGCGTCAGCACCGCGCCGGCCAGAATCTCGTCTTCCCAGTCAATGGCCAGTTCGCCGTCCTTGACCATCAGGCCAACCAGGTTCTGCAGGTTGCGGGCGTACAGCTCAGACGCGTGCTCGGCCAGACGGCTGGGTACGTTGAGCGGAGCAACAATAGTTGCCGGCCCGACTTCAACGGTCTCACCAGGTACCGTCAACGGCGTGTTACCGCCCCCCTCTGCCGCCAGGTCGATGATCACCGAACCGGGCTTCATGCCCATGATCTGTGCTTCGCTGATGATTTTCGGGCTTGGACGACCCGGGATGGCCGCAGTAGTAATGACGGCGTCAGCCTGTTGAATGTGGCGGGTTACCACTTTCTCAACCTGGGCTTTTTCCTCGTCAGTCAGCTCACGGGCGTAACCACCCTCGCCGCTGGCGGAAACGCCGGTATCAACGAACTTGCCGCCAACCGACTCGACCTGCTCCTTAACTTCAGCGCGCACGTCATAGCCTTCAATCATGGCGCCCAGACGCTTGGCGGTAGCCAATGCCTGCAAGCCGGCCACGCCGGCGCCCATGACCAGTACTTTGGCCGGGCGCAGAGAGCCCACCGCCGTGGTCATCATCGGCAGAATACGGTTGAGACTGGTAGCGGCCATCAGACCGGCAGCATAGCCAGTCAAAGCAGCCTGAGAAGAAAGGGCGTCCATGGCCTGAGCGCGGGTAATACGCGGCACCAGCTCCATGGCGAAACAGGTGATCTGACGATCACGCAGCGCCTTGACGATTTCCGGCTCGCGGTGAGCATAGACGAAGCAGCACAACACGGTGCCTGGCGCCATCTGTTCGATGTCTGCCAGCTCCGGTGGCTGAACGCTGAATACCAAGTCGGCCTTGACCGGGGCGGAAGCGATTTTCACGCCTTCTTTCTCATAGGCGTTATCGGGAATTCTCGCTGCCTGGCCTGCGCCGGATTGCAGAAAGCATTCGATGCCTATTTTCGCCAACTTGGCAGCGACGGATGGGACCAGAGCCACACGCTTTTCGTTATCGCGTGTTTCCCCAGGAACAAACAGACTGACCGGCATGGAGTCTCCTTTCACCTATTGTTTGTTTTATGCAAAGTCAAAAGCGCGGGCAAGCATACACCAAATGCTATTGGACTTTGGTGGTGCTTTTGAAAATTATTATGCGCGCTTCGCAGGGATTCATCCTGAGACTTTGAATAAAACAGAGAATTATCGCTTCGCTTTGCGGATCAAAAGGCGTGTTTCCCAAGCTTCAGAGCGGCAACAGGAACAGCCAGATCGGCAAGGTAAGGGACGCAAGGAGCGTAGACAAGAATATAACGGAGCTGATGATACGCACATCACCAGCTCCCATGGAGAACGCCAGCACGTTCACGCCGGTCGGGCACGCCGCCATCAATACCAGTACTGCATGGGCCGTTGCGTTCAGCCCCGGCACCAGAAAGCCGCCGGCCATTACCAGTGCCGGGAGCAGCATTAATTTGGCTGTCGTTAATAGCAACATGCTGCCGCTGAAATGCAGACGATAACCGGACAGGCTCACGCCGAGCATCAATAACGCGACAGGCAACGCCGCCGCCGCCAGCAGTTCGACAATGCGCCAGAGCGGTGCGGGAATCGCCAGCCCCGAGAGATTCACCAGCGCACCGAGCGCCAGGCCAATGATCAACGGATTGGCCAGGCTGGATAACAGGCTACGCCAGTCCAGGCCCTTCTCACCACCGCCCCAGAAAGCGTTATAAAAGCTCTGCAGGGTAAACAGGATCAGGCTGTGGAATACCAGAATGGCGAACAGATAGACCAGGCTGTCCACCCCGAGCATCACGGTAATCAGCGGAATACCGACCAGCACGTTATTCGAGTAACTTGCCGCCAATCCCATGGACGAAGGACGCCCGAGCCGGCGATGCATGAGCAGATTGATCGCAATAAACACCAGCACGGCGGGAGCAAAATACAATAGCAATAATAGAGGCGACATCGCCTCGCCCAGATCCGCGTGCGCCAGTCCGGCAAACAGCAGTACAGGCATGAACAGCTTGAAAGTAATAACGCTCAGCGTTTTGCTGCCCTCGGCAGAGATGACGCGGCGGCTGCCCAGCCCCCATCCCAACAGAATCAATCCAAAGACTGGAATCAGGGCATTCAATACACTCACGATGGGCTCCTTTGCTCCGGTCAATTCCAGCATCGCCGGCAAGTCTACTGCTCGGTTGATTGTAGCTAAAGCGAATTCCAGCGAAGCAGCTACCTTTAAAGGTGCTGTCTGACATCATCCTTATAAAGAGAAAGGATCATCCATGACTACTGTTATCGATTTCCTCAACACCATTTTCTGGCAATACATCCTGATTTACGGGCTGCTCGGCGTGGGTGTGTTTTTTACCTTGCGTCTGGGGCTTCTGCAGTTCGTGCATTTCGGGGAAATGTTTCGCTCCATAATCGGTGCCAGACAAAGTGATAAATACGGTATTTCGCCATTCCAGGCGCTTTGTACCAGCCTCGCTTCACGCATCGGCACCGGCAATATCGCCGGCGTGGCAGTGGCGCTCTATCTGGGTGGCTCAGGGGCCATCTTCTGGATGTGGGTCGTCGCCCTGGTAGGCATGGCTACTGCCTACGCCGAAAGTACTCTGGCGCAGCTGTACAAGGTGCAGGACAGCAAGGGCCAGTACCGAGGCGGCCCTGCTTTCTATATAGCCAAGGGCCTGAATGCGCCATGGGCCGGTGCCATTTTTGCTGTGGCCCTGATCCTTTCCTTCGGCCTGGTCTTCAATGCTGTACAGGCCAACTCCATAGCTGACGCCATGCAAAGCGCCTTTGGCGTGCCCAAACTCTGGATGGGGGGCATCATTGCGGTGCTGGCCGGGATGGTAATCTTTGGTGGTCTGCGTTCAATCGCCCGGTTCGCCGAACATGTCGTACCCTTCATGGCCGGTGCCTACGTGCTCCTGGCGCTGGTCGTACTGGTGATGAACTATAACGAGGTGCCGGGCGCCTTCCTCAGTATTATCCGCAGTGCTTTCGGTCTGGAAGAAGCGGTTGGCGGGGTGGCTGGTTCGATGACCGCTGCGATGCTTAACGGCATAAAGCGTGGTCTTTTCTCCAACGAGGCCGGTATGGGCTCAGCGCCCAACATTGCAGCAACCGCAACCCCTACCCCGCACCACCCGTCCTCCCAGGGACTGGTTCAGGCTACCGGGGTGTTCATCGATACCATTGTGATCTGTAGCGCTACTGCCATCATGATCCTGTTGGCAGACGTGGTCGAACCTGGCTCGGGCATTACCGGCACGCAGTTGACCCAGCAGGCGCTCGAAGTGCATATCGGCGTTGCCGGACAGTACTTTGTCGCCATCGCCATCCTGTTCTTCGCCTTTACCTCCATCGTCGCCAACTACTCCTATGCGGAGAATGCGCTGATCTATCTGGGGCTCGATAACACCATCGGCATTACCACGCTGCGCATCATCGCTCTGGCAATGGTGGTATGGGGCGCATGGGAAGCGGTATTGACGGTGTTCAATGCGGCGGACGCCTCAATGGGCTTGATGGCAACTATCAACCTGATCGCCATTGTGCTGCTGTCGGGAACGGTGGCCAAACTGACCAGGGACTATTTCAATCAGCGTAAAAAGGGGCTTGTGCCGAAGTTCAAATCAGAGGATTTCCCTGAGCTGCATGAGAAAATAGATCAGACGATCTGGAAGTAGGAATAAACCGGCTCTGGATTCCCTGCGGATTCCAGAGCCGGTAACACTGATGCAGCAGAAAAACTGCGTCTCAGCCTTCCAGCCGCCAGGTAGTGGTGCCCTTGCTGTCCTCCACCACCACACCCATGGCCGCCAGTTGATCGCGAATACGATCAGACTCGGCCCAGTTTTTCTCGGCACGGGCCTGCAAGCGTGCCTGAATCAGTGCGTCAATCTCGCCCGCATCGACCTTGCCTGCCGCATCGGCCTGCAGAAAATCATCGGCATCCAGTTGCAGCAGACCGGTGACGCTGGCCAGTTCGCGCATCCGTGCCGCCAATGCCGCCGCCGCTGCCTTATCGGAGTCCTTCAGACGGTTCACTTCGCGCACCATATCAAACAGCACGGCACAGGCTTCTGGCGTATTGAAGTCGTCATCCATGGCTTTGCCGAAGCGCTCGACAAACTCATCCCCTCCCGCCGCGGCAACCACAGGCAAGCCTTTAAGCGCGCGGTAGAAACGTTCCAGCGCGCCTTTGGCTTCCTTCAGGTTGTCTTCCGAGTAGTTGATGGGGCTGCGATAATGACTGGCAACCAGCAGATAGCGCACCACTTCAGGGTGATACTTCTCCAGTACATCGCGGATGGTGAAGAAGTTGCCCAGCGATTTGGACATTTTCTCGCCATCCACGCGCACCGCGCCGGCATGCATCCAGCTCATGGCGTAGGGCTTGCCCGTGGCGGCTTCGCTCTGGGCAATCTCGTTTTCATGGTGCGGGAACACCAGGTCAGGGCCGCCGCCATGGATATCGAAGGTGTCGCCCAGGCAGCAGGTGGACATGACCGAACATTCGATATGCCAGCCGGGACGCCCTTCTCCCCAGGGTGATATCCAGCTTGGCTCACCGGGTTTGACGCCCTTCCACAGAACGAAGTCCAGCGGATCTTCCTTGGCCTCATCGACTTCGATGCGTGCACCGATCTTCAGATCCTCGATGCGCTTGCGCGACAGCTTGCCGTAACCGGCAAACTTGCCGACCCGGTAATACACATCGCCGTTACCAGGGGCGTAGGCATAACCCTTGTCGATCAGCGTCTGGATCATCTGGTACATGCCATCCACATGCTCGCTGGCACGCGGCTCCTGATCCGGACGCAATACGCCCAGCCTGGCCTCGTCCTCGTGCATCGCGGCGATCATGCGTTCGGTCAGTTGCTGAAAGGTCTCGCCGTTCTCGTTGGCGCGGCGGATGATCTTGTCGTCAATGTCGGTGATGTTGCGCACGTAGGTCAGGTCGTAGCCGCGTGCGCGCAACCAGCGGGAAACCACGTCAAAGGCGACCATTACCCGGGCGTGACCGATGTGACAGAAGTCATACACTGTCATGCCGCAGACATACATGCGTACCTTGTTGCCTTCCAGCGGGCGGAACACTTCCTTGGTCTTGCTCAGCGTATTGTAGATCTGCAAGGCCATTGCTTATTGTCCCCAGGAATCGCGCAGGGTCACGGTACGGTTGAATACCAGATTGCCCGGTGAAGAATCCTTGCTATCGGCACAGAAATAGCCTTCGCGCTCGAACTGGAAGCGATCCTCTGCGGTGGCCTTCGCAAGCGACGGCTCGGCGCGGCATCCCTTGAGGACAACCAGCGAATCCGGGTTGATGTTATCGAGGAAGGTACCGCCCTCTTCGGTCTTGTCCGGATTGGACTCGGTGAACAGGCGATCGTACAGGCGCACTTCGCATTCGACGCTGTCGGCACCTGGCACCCAGTGGATCACACCCTTGACCTTGCGGCCCTCGGGATTCTTGCCCAGGGTGTCCGGGTCATAGGAGCACAGCAGCTCAACGATATTGCCGTGTGCATCAGTAATCGCCTCATCGGCACGGATCACATAACTGCCGCGCAGGCGTACTTCGCCGCCGGGCACCAGACGCTTGTAACCCTTGGGCGGATCGACCATGTAATCATCCTGGTCGATGTAGATTTCACGGCTGAACGGCAGTGTGCGCTGGCCCATGTCCTGCTTGGGATGGCACGGCAGTGACAGTTGCTCAATCTGCCCTTCGGGATAGTTGGTGATGGTCACTTTCAACGGGCGCAGCACGCACATGGCGCGCGGCGCATTGTTATCCAGATCATCGCGGATACAGAATTCGAGCATGCCCATGTCCACTACCGCGTCGGAGCGGGTAACGCCAATGCGCTCGCAGAACTCGCGGATCGACGCCGGGGTGTAACCGCGACGGCGGAAAGCACTGATGGTCGACATGCGCGGATCATCCCAGCCATCCACGTGGCCTTCGTCTACCAGCAGCTTGAGCTTGCGCTTGCTGGTCACGGTGTAGTTCAGGTTCAGGCGAGCAAATTCGTACTGACGCGGTTTGGCCGGCACCGGCAGATTCTCGAGGAACCACTCGTAGAGCGGACGGTGATCCTCGAACTCCAGCGTGCAGATCGAGTGACTGACCAGTTCGATGGCATCGGACTGGCCGTGAGTGAAGTCGTAGCTGGGGTAGATGCACCATTTATCACCGGTCTGGTGATGATGGGCATGGCGAATCCGGTACAGGATAGGATCGCGCAGGTTCATGTTCGGCGCAGCCATATCAATCTTCGCCCGCAGCGCACGTGCGCCATCGGGGAATTCACCAGCCTTCATGCGGGCGAACAGGTCGAGGTTTTCCTCAACACTGCGCTCACGGAACGGGCTGTTCTTGCCCGGCTCGGTCAGGTTGCCGCGGTGTTCACGGGCCTGCTCCGGCGACAGATCGCAGACATAGGCCTTGCCGGCCTTGATCAGCTCGATGGCCCAGGCGTGCAACTGGTCAAAATAGTCAGAGGCATAGCGCGCATCGCCATCCCACTGAAAGCCCAGCCACTGCACGTCGTTCTTGATGGCATCGATGTACTCCTGCTCTTCCTTGGCGGGGTTGGTGTCATCAAAACGCAGATGGCAAACACCACCGAACTCCTTGGCCAGACCGAAGTTCAGACAGATCGATTTGGCGTGACCAATATGCAGGTAGCCGTTGGGCTCCGGCGGAAAGCGAGTCACGATCTTCGTGTGCTTGCCGCTTTGCAGGTCGGCCTGCACAATCTGACGCAGAAAGTGGGCGGGTGGCGTGGTTTCCGGTTTGTTCATAGGTAATTCGGGGCTCATCCAGGGTTGTGTTTGGGCACAGCAAAAAAGACGCCTATCATACCCTAAACTCGAGGATGCCTGAATCAGCCCCAGCTGATAGCATTGCAAGCCTTTACTTCAAACACATGTATAACCAAGCCGAGGATCAATCGCATGGTCAAGCTGCATACCAACTTTGGTGTCATCACCCTGGAACTCTTTGCCGACAAGGCACCAGAGACCGTCGAGAACTTCAAGCAGTACGTGCGTGACGGCCATTATGACAACACCATCTTCCACCGCGTGATCAGCAACTTCATGATCCAGGGCGGCGGCTTCGAGCCGGGCATGAAGCAAAAGGACACCCGTGCCCCGATCAAGAACGAAGCCAACAATGGCGTCAGCAACGCCATCGGCACCGTCGCCATGGCCCGTACCATGGAGCCGCATTCTGCCAGCGCCCAGTTCTTCATCAACGTCGCTGACAATACCTTCCTCAATCACACGGCACAGAATACGCAGGGCTGGGGCTATGCCGTATTCGGCAAAGTATCTGAAGGCATGGACATTGTTGAGAAGATCAAGGGCGTGCGCACCACCAGCCGCGCTGGTCACCAGGATGTTCCTGCCGATGACGTGATCATCGAACGCGCCGAACTGGTCGAGTAACAATCGCAGATGCGCAACCTGTTCATATCGGATCTGCATCTGGAAGCAAAACGCCCGGACATCACCCGGGCGTTTTTGCGTTTTCTCGATGAACAGGCCAGCCAGGCTGATGCCCTGTACATCCTCGGTGATTTTTTTGAGGTCTGGTTAGGGGACGACAATCCCGACCCGCTGGCGGACCAGATCAGTGCCGCCCTGCTCTCCCTGTCCGGCAAAGGGGTGGCTGTATTCCTGATGCATGGCAACCGGGATTTTCTCATCGGCAGGGATTTCTGCCGCCGCTCCGGCTGCACCCTTCTTGCAGATCCTGCCTTCATCGAGCTTAACAATGAGCGTGTGCTGCTGATGCACGGTGACAGCCTGTGCACCGATGACATCGGCTATATGCGCATGCGCCGTTGGCTACGCAACCCGCTCAGCCTGTTCATTCTGCGTAACCTGTCGCTGAAAACCCGCCACCGTATAGGCCGGAAGCTGCGCAACGAAAGCCAGCAGCGCACCCGCTACAAGACCCTGGATATTACTGACGTCAATGCGGATGAAGTCCTGCGGGTAATGCGCTCGCAGCGCGTCACCACGCTCATTCATGGCCATACCCACCGTCCTGCGGCGCATCCATTGGAAATCAACGGGCATCCAGCGCAGCGGGTTGTACTGGGAGATTGGGATAGGTCGGGCTGGTATCTGGAAGTGGATGAGCAGGGGTATCGGTTGGAGAGTTTTGAGCTCTGAGCCTCCCTTCCCCCGCACAGCGGCCAACCCCCTATTGTCTGCAATATCGCGTCGTTTTCTGAACCGCCTCGTCACTCCGGAACCACCTCGTGGTTCCAAAGCCACACCGTCATTCCCGCGGACGCGGGAAGCCACTTGCTCGGAGCCGGTCGGCAGGATGGATCCCCGGCGTACGCCGAGGATGACGGGGTCAGAAAGGGTGACAGCGTTGAGACGATGACGATGAGACGAGACGAAACGAGACGCGGAAGATGTCCAGTCCTCGAGACAATAAAAAACCCGGCCGAAGCCGGGTTCCTGTTACCGCAGGACGGCTTACAGCTTGCCCGTCAGCTCCGGTACCGCCTCGAACAGGTCAGCAACCAGACCGTAGTCTGCTACCTGGAAGATCGGCGCTTCTTCGTCCTTGTTGATCGCAACGATCACCTTGGAGTCCTTCATACCGGCCAGATGCTGGATCGCACCGGAAATACCTACTGCGACATACAGCTGCGGGGCAACGATCTTGCCGGTCTGACCGACCTGCATGTCGTTCGGTACAAAGCCGGCGTCAACCGCAGCACGGGATGCACCCACGCCAGCGCCCAGCTTGTCAGCCAGCGCATACAGCAGCTGGAAGTTGTCGCCGTTCTGCATGCCGCGACCACCGGACACCACGATCTTGGCGCCAGCCAGCTCGGGACGGTCGGACTTGGCCAGTTCTTCGCCAACGAAGGCAGATACACCAGCGTCCTGGGCGGAAGCAACCGCTTCAACCGCAGCACTGCCACCTTCGGCGGCAACGGCATCAAAGCCGGTGCTGCGTACGGTGATGACCTTGATCGCGGCGTCGGATTTGACGGTAGCGATGGCGTTACCGGCGTAGATCGGACGCTTGAAGGTATCAGCGCTTTCTACCGCGATGATCTCGGAGATCTGATCCACGTCCAGCAGGGCAGCCACGCGCGGCAGGTAGTTCTTGCCGTTGGTGCTGGCCGGCGCCAGGATGTGGCTGTAGC
Source organism: uncultured Halopseudomonas sp. (assembly GCA_964474945.1). Taxonomy (GTDB): domain Bacteria; phylum Pseudomonadota; class Gammaproteobacteria; order Pseudomonadales; family Pseudomonadaceae; genus Halopseudomonas. The sequence continues at coordinate 11,137 of CAYYUQ010000094.1, forward strand.
CGTTGCCCAGCTCGGCAATCAGCAGGGAGATGTTCTCCGGCAGCTGGTTGGCGTAGGCAGCGTTGTCAGCAACCAGTACCTTGGAAACGCCAGCGATCTTCGCTGCCGCTTCGGCCACGGCGCCACAACCGGCACCGGCAACCAGTACGTCAATGTCACCACCGATGGCAGCTGCTGCAGCCACGGTGTTCAGGGTGGCGGCATTCAGTTCGGCGTTGTTGTGTTCAGCAA
>CAYYUQ010000095.1:0-11348 GCA_964474945.1 uncultured Halopseudomonas sp.
CGTATATCCGACAGGCATAAGCGTGAAGGTGGGTGTGTCATACCCGGGGAGATCTGCATGGCTGCCACTGTGCTACTGGCGTCGCGAGGCGTTGGGATGGTTATGCAGAAGTCAGCAGATGCCATAGTAGGTGCGATTTGACCGAAGGGCCGAACGTGAGGGACCGCGATTAGGACGGCAGATACTCGATGCAGCCGATGAGACACAAGTGCGTGGAATAAGCGCAGCCATGACAGCAGAACCGGGGCGGAACTCTGGGGGAGATGATCGTGGTGTTGATGGCTGCACGGCGGCTGCCGGGCAAACGAAAGCGGAGGAGCTATCGCTGATGGAGGCGGTGGTAGATCGAGTCAATTTATGGCAGGCGTATCGCAAAGTCGTTGGTAACCGTGGCGCCCCGGGAGTCGATGGACTCTCAGTCGAGAACTTCGGTCAATGGCTGACGGTACACTGGCCAAGCGTCAAGGCAGCACTGTTAAGCGGGCAATACATGCCGCAGGCGATACGCGCAGTGGACATACCCAAGCCTGCGGGCGGGGTACGGACGCTGGGCATCCCGACGGTACTGGACCGCCTGATTCAGCAAGCGCTGTTGCAGGTACTCCAACCTGTATTTGAGCCGACCTTTTCCGAGTCCAGCTACGGCTTCCGGCCGGGGCGCAGCGCCCAGCAAGCAGTTCTTGCGGCACAGCAATACGTGTTGGAAGGGCGACGCTGGGTGGTGGATATTGATCTGGAAAAGTTCTTCGACCGGGTAAACCATGACATCCTGATGTCGCGGATTGCCCGGCAGGTAAGCGACGCACGTGTGCTCAAGTTGATCCGGCGCTATCTGGAAGCGGGACTGATGCGTGAGGGAATAGTCTCGCAACGACGTGAGGGCACGCCGCAAGGTGGGCCGCTCTCTCCGCTGTTGTCGAACATTCTACTCACTGATTGGGATCGCGAGCTTGAGCGACGTGGCCATGTCTTTTGCCGCTATGCAGACGACTGCAATATCTATGTTCGAAGCAAAGCGGCAGGCGAGCAGTTGTTGAAACAGATGAAGGTGTTCCTTGCGGATCGCCTGAAGCTGCAGATCAACGACGCCAAAAGTGCATGTGCCAGGCCGTCGGCGCGTAAGTTCTTGGGCTACAGCCTAACGGCACACCGTCAGGCTCGACTGCGCATCGCCCCGCAAAGCCTGCAAAGGCTGACGGCGCGAATAAAGGAGTTGTTACGCCAAGGAAGAGGAAGAAGCCTGCGCCACACCATCGAAACACTGAATCCGGTGCTTCGAGGATGGATCGGCTACTTCCAGTACACGCAGACCAAGAATGCACTGGAGAAACTGGACGGTTGGCTAAGACGAAGGCTGCGCTGCCTGCTCTGGCGGCAAGCGAAGCATCGACAAGGCCGAACCACGATGCTGCGTCGGCAGAGGCTGACGGAAGATCGCGCATGGCGCTCGGCCCGCAACGGACAAGGTCCGTGGTGGAACTCGGGTGCATCACACATGAATGCGGCCTTCCCGAAACGCTTCTTCGACGCCCTGGGCTTGATCTCGTTGCTGGACACCCAGCGACGCCTCCAGTGTCATTTATGAACCGCCGTATGCGGAACCGCACGTACGGTGGTGTGAGAGGGCGGCGGGAGTAATCCCGCTCCCTACTCGATAGGTAAAGGAAAATGGCGGCCTGAAGAGCTCAGGCCGTAAGCGGGATGGCGTCCTTGAGTTTGAGTGTGGTGTCACTCAGGCGCTGTGCGTCCAGTGGTTGTTGGCTGGCGATCAGCAGCTTAGCGCCCATGAAGTCAACCGGTGAGTTTATGCATTCTGCAGCCTGGAGCACGCCCTTGTTCAGCCGAAGTACACAGAACTTGCCGTTTGCGGGATCGCCGCGCAGCAGGGTCTGGTCGTGTTCAAAGGCCATGCCGGCAATCTGCAGCTTGTACTCGTACTGATCAGACCAGAACCATTGCACCTCTGTCTTCGGTTGTTCCAGGCCAAGCAGGTGTGCTGTCGCCAGACGTGCCTGCTCCATGGCATTGGGTACACTTTCTACGCGGGCCAGGCGGTGGTTATACAGCGGTAGCGGTCGCGCACTCACGTCGCCGATAGCATAAATATCCGGATCGTCGGTCTGGCCGTGGATGTTGACCACTATGCCATTATTGCAGGTGAGGCCGGCTTGTTCTGCCAGTTCCGTATTGGGTACCACGCCCGCACCGATCAGTACCAGATCGCAGGGCAAGATTTCACCGGTGCTCAGCTCAACCCCCGATACAGCTCGGTCACCGTGCAGTTTGACGGTCTGGGCCTGCAACATGAACCGTACGCCACGGCGCTCGTGTTCTTGCTGGAAAAACTGTGCGAGCTGGCTGCTGGCGACTCTCGCCAGCAGGCTTGGTTCGCGTTCGATCACGGTCACCGACAGCCCCATGCTGATGGCTGATGCTGCAAGCTCGAGCCCTATATAGCCGCCGCCGATGAGTACCAGGTGACCTTGTCGTTTGAAAAGCTCGCGCAGCTGGTCGGCATCTTGCGCTGTACGCAGTGACAGCACGTTCTCCAGGTCGGTCCCGGGAATTGGCAGGGGGCGTGGACGTGCGCCGGTTGCAATGACCAGTTTTTCGTAGGGAAGGTGCTTCCCGTTATCAAGTATCACCTGGCGGGCGCGCCGATCGATGGCAATCGCGGTGTGGCCGCGCAGCAGATCTATATTCTGCGCAACATAATAGTCTGGCGTCTTGAGCAGCAGAGCATTCAGCTCAGTCTTGTCCTGGATGTAGGCCTTTGACAGCGGTGGGCGGTTATACGGCGGATGGGTTTCTTCTCCGAGCAGAGTGATCTGGCCAGTATACCCCTGGTCGCGGAGGTTAGAGGCCATATAGCCGCCGGCGTGACCGGCCCCCAGAATGATGATTCCGGCAGTTTTGTTCATTGTTCTGTTCCCACGTATGGATGCATCCCGATCCTGACAGTCGCCGTAGCGCCTGTACAGGCTTCTGTAAAGGGCTTATGTAGTCTATTTTACTTTTGCATATCAGTCCAGATTGATTCTTTTGTGATCTTGGTGCGATCTTGTCGAGCGCAGAGGGCTTTTTCTGAGGTGTCCTCAATCGCTTGTGAAGCGGCGCGGTATCTTGGTTAAGATATTGAAAGTAAACAATAAATATAAAAAAAAACAGGTTTCAAGGATCTCCTCCGTAAATTTTCGCAATGTGGCGGGGTTGCGCATTTCTTTTCTAGCATGTAAAACAGTCCGTACGGATTTGTTTGTGAAGTAGCGATTAAACGATAATAAGAGGTCGCAGATGTCTGACCAAGAGTACAAGCAGGAAAAGTCTGCCTCCGGCTTCAGCCGCAACCATGGGCAGCCGTGGGACGATCTGGCGCGCAATGATTCTCGCCGGGTGCCAGCATTTCTGCTGGAAGACGAGTCAAAGTATCTGGGCTCCGAGCCACTTTCCCCCGCACGGTATACCTCACCCGTATTTTTCCAGCGTGAGCTAGAGAAGATGTGGCCGAACGTATGGCAGTTCGCCGCGCGCGTCGAGGAGCTGCCGGAAGTGGGTGACACTGTGCTTTATGAGAATGCCGGGCGCTCCTATATCCTGATTCGTCAGGCCGATGGTTCTATTCGCGCCTTTCATAACGTGTGTCTGCACCGTGGCCGTAAGCTGCGCACAAGTAGTGGCAGTGTCAAGGAGCTGCGTTGCCCCTACCACGCCTGGACCTGGAAGCTGGATGGCAGTATCCAGCAGGTGCCTTGTCGCTGGGATTTTGCCCATCTGAAAGATGAAGATCTGCAGTTGCCGGAAGCACAGGTGGGTGAGTGGGCCGGCTATGTCTTTATCAAGGAAGCTGACGGCGGTCCCGGTCTGATGGAGTACCTTGATGTGCTTCCGGAGCATTTCGCGCGCTGGGAGCATGAGCGTCGCTATACCACTCAGTGGGTCGGCAAAGTGGTGCCTGCGAACTGGAAGGCCGTTGCCGAGGCTTTCATGGAAGCCTTCCATGTTATTGCGACCCATCCGCAGATCATGCCGTTCACCGGTGATGCCAGCAGCAAGTACAACCTTTACGGAGACCACGTCAATCTGGCGATTACACCCTTCGGCGATACATCCCCGCACCTGCAGGATCGGAACTTCACTCAGCAGGAAGTGATGGATGCCTTCCTCCGTTACAACGGAAGGGTAGTGCCTAAGGGAGAGACGATCACGGTGCCTGAGGGCAAAACTGCCCGGGAGACAATGGGGGATTTCAACCGCAGCCGTTTTGCAAAGCAGGCGGGTATCGATCTGGATCACGCCAGTGATGCCGAGATGCAGGATGCGCTGACCTATAACTTGTTTCCGAATTTTTCTCCATGGGGCGGTTTTTCGCCCAATGTCGTGTACCGCTGGCGTCCATGGCCGGATCAGGACCATACCTTGATGGAGGTGCGGATCCTGGACTATGTGCCCCAAGGGCAACCTGCACCGCGTGCTGCGCCCATGCAGTTGTTGGGTGAAGATGAAAGCTGGGCATCAGCCATGGGTGTGCTGGGCAGTATTGTTGATCAGGATATGGGGAATCTGCCTCATGTTCAGACCGGTATGAAGGCTTCCAAGAATGGCAAGCTGCATCTGGCCAACTATCAGGAAAGCCGTATCCGGCACTTTCAGCAAACGCTTGACAAGTATCTGGAGGCTGGCGATGACTGAGTTGATGCGCTGTGTTCGGCTGGATAGCTATGGTCCAGCGGAAGAAATGTACATAGGTGAGGCCCCGCGTCCCATTGCTGGTCCCGGTGAAGTCCTGATCAGGGTACATGCTTCTGGCATCAACCGGCCGGATGTCTCCCAGCGGGAGGGGAACTATCCGCCTCCACCCGGGGCCAGCGAACTGATGGGGCTCGAACTGGCTGGCGAAATAGTCGGTGGTGATCTGGCGCATCGCGATAACCGTCACGGATTCGCTGTGGGCAGCAGAGTGTGTGCGCTGGTGGCCGGAGGCGGCTATGCGCAATATTGCGTAGCACCGCTGGCCCAATGCCTGCCGGTGCCCGACTCGCTGAGCATGGAGCAGGCCGCTTCCCTGCCGGAAACCTACTTCACGGTATGGACTAACGTTTTTGATCGTGCCGGTCTGGGTACCAGGCCTTGTGGTACGCCTGAAACATTACTGGTGCATGGTGCTGCCAGTGGTATCGGCGTGGCTGCTATCCAGATTGCCAAGGCCCTTGGGCATACCGTATATACCACCGCCGGTTCGGATGAGAAGTGCGAGTACGCACGTCGACTAGGTGCCGACGCAGCGATCAACTACCGCACCAGCGACTTTGTGGCTGTGGTAAATGACCTGACCGAAGGAAAGGGCGTGGATGTGGTTCTGGACATTGTTGCCGGTGACTATATCAACCGGAATATTCAGTGTCTGGCCTTTGACGGTCGGCTGTCGATGATTGCCGTACTCGGCGGTCAGGTTGCCGAGATGGATCTGCTGACCTTTCTGTTCAAGAGATTGACCATGACTGCGTCGACGCTGCGCGCGCGGCCGGTCGAGTTCAAGGGGGACATTGCCGCCTCCCTTCACCGGCGGGTATGGCCACTATTGGCAAACGGTGTGCTGAACCCGCCTGATCCTCGCATTTTCGACCCGGTGGACATCGTGCTGGCTCACCAGCAGATGGAGCGGGCCGAGCTGCTGGGCAAAGCTGTCATCAAGTGGGTCTGATCGAGCACTGAGCTCTTGGAGGTGAACACTCTTTAGCCCCTGCGCGTTATACACAACAAAAAAACACATCTTGAGAAGAGACTGCTATGAGACTTGACAAGAACAAAGCCTTCCTTGCGGTGCCCAGCCTGAGCATGCTGACCCTCGCAATTGCCATGACCCACGCCGCTCCGACCCATGCACTGCAGGTCGCTGGTGGCGATCTGGAGTGGAACAACATCGTGCGCTACAACCTCGGTATGCGCATGGAAAATCCGGACAGCGCTCTCGCGACCAACCCGGGCACTAACGAGAGTACCAGTTCTTATGATCGTCACGATATCGTCACTAATCGTGTCGACTGGTATAGCGAGTTGGGCTGGGATTATCAGGGCAAGTTTGGTCTGCGCCTCAGCGGTGCAGCCTGGTATGACAATGCTTTCAATGACAAGGTAGAGACTGGTCCTGGGGGTGGTCTGAGCAGCTACGATAACAATCGCTTCTCAGACACGACCAAACGCTTTCACAAAGGGTTGTCTGGTGAGCTGTTGGATGCGTATATCTACAGTAACTTCGTCTTGGGCAACACTCCCGGCGATATTAAAATAGGTCGCCAGACCAACCTGTGGGGTGAAGCTGTCATTTTCTCCGCACATAGTGTTTCCTATTCACAGGCTCCAGTTGACGGTCTGAAGGCTTCTGTGGCGCCGGGTGCCGATGCCCGCGAGATAAGCATGCCGGTGGGTCAGGTACACGTTAACCTGCAGCCAACTCCGAATCTGTCGCTTGCTGCTCAATACTTCTTCGAGTGGGAACCTACCCGCCTCACCCAGGGCGGTACCTATCTGGCCAGTTCAGATATTCTTCTCGACGGTCCTGATTCCCTGAACGGTGGTCTGCGTAATGCAGGAATCCGCAAGGCCAGCAATACCGGGGACTGGGGTGTGGCAGGCCGCTATTTCTTCGACTCGCTCAACACCACCATGGGTGTTTATTATCGCGAGTACACAGAGCGTGCGCCTTGGGTGAGCGTCAGAGGTGCCGACGGTATCTACGAGTTCGTCTATCCCGAGAATGCCAAGCTGTACGGTCTGAGCTTTTCGAAGCTGGTCGGAAAAACCAGCGTTGGCGCTGAACTTGTACGCCGTGAGAACTCCGCGTTGCTCAGCTCTGTGCCAAATGGTGTGGACAGCGTAGCACGCGGTGACACCTGGCATTTTCTAGTCAACGGGATTCGGTCCTTTGGCCCGAACAATCTCTGGTCCTCGGCTTCGCTGACCAGTGAGTTCGCATTCAGCCATCTGGACAAAGTGACCAAAAACGAAGGCAACGTGAATCTCTGCGCTGATAGTAGTGATGCCAAGCGTGGTTGCGTGACGCGCAATGTCAGTCAGGCGACAGTGCGTTTCAATCCTCAGTGGACCGCCGTCGCAGTAGGTTGGGATGTCGGCTTTGATACTGCTATTACCTATGGTCTGTATGGCAATAGCGCTGTGTCTGGCGGTGGCAACGAGAAGGCGGGCAGCTACAGCTTCGGGCCGAAGGTGACCTATAACGCCAACCATGAGTTCAAGCTGCAGTACATAGATTATCTGGCTACCAAAAAGGACAACCCGGCGGGCGGTATCCTGTATAGCAACGGTTCGCAGTTGCAGGATCGTGGCTGGCTTTCTTTTACCTACACCGGACAGTTCTGATTGGAGTTTAAAATAATGAAAAAGACAATTCTTGCCTCGTCCCTGCTGCTGGCGGGCTCCATGTTTGGCGCGACTGCCATGGCCTATGACGTCAGCGATCTGGGTGGTGCTCTTACCCCTTGGGGTGCCATTGTCGGAGCCAACGCTGATGGCACCATTCCTGCTTACACTGGCGGCGTGAAGCCCCCGGCCAATTATGATCCGACCAATCCCGGTTTTCGGCCCGATCCCTTTGCCGATGACAAGCCGGTACTGGTGATCAATGCCAGCAATTACAGTGAACACCAGGACAAACTGAGTGAGTCGCTGGTTTTGATGTTCCAGAAGTATCCGGACACCTTCCGGATCAACGTGTATCCGACCCGACGCTCGGTCAGCTATCCGGACTCGTTCCTGGAAAACTCCAGGTTGAACGCTACCCGCTGTGCAACCACCAACGGTCCGCTGGGCCTGGATATGTCTAAAGGTTGTGGTCAGGGTATTGCTTTCCCATTGCCGCAGAACGGCCTGGAAGTCATGTGGAACCACGATACCGCCTATCGTGGGTTGATCGTAGCGCAGAGGAACTACGTTGGTAAGTACTCCAAGCCCAATGGCGAGCTGGTGCACAGTTACACGTCTAACGCGCTTCGCTACCAGCCATTCTATGAGCCAAACCCGACCATGTTCTACGGGTACCGCTATGAGTACACCGCGCCTTCACGTCTGGCCGGCACCAACACCATGGTTCTGGATATGGTTGCCGACAGTGAGCGTCGTGCCTATGCCTATTCTCCGGCTACCCGCCGTGTGAGACTCTCCCCTGACAGCGCGGCGGATACTCCGGTTTCCCAGGTGGGTGGTGCGATGACCTTTGATGATGACATCATGTTCGCGGGCAAGAAGGACCGCTACGAGTGGAACCTGATTGCTCGCAAGGAGATGTATATTCCATTCAACAACTACCGCTACCAGTACACCGATGCCAACGACACTGAGTGCTACGGTGATGCAAAGTTCACTGCCGGTCATCCCAAGTCCGAATGTGTGCGTTGGGAACTGCAGCGGGTATGGCATGTTCAGGCAGTTCTCAAGGATGGCCAGCGCCACGTGTACCACAAGCGTGATATGTTCATCTCCGAAGATACCTATGTGGACGGTTATGCACAGATGTATGACAGCTCCGGCAACATCTACCGGGTGAACATGCAGAAGAACGCGCCTTTCTACGAGTCGCAAGCGGCCGGGACTGCCTGGAATACCGTGATCGATCTCAACTCCGGTGTGTATACCGCGCTGGCCATGGCGCCGGGTGATGGGCAGACCGTACTTGAAAGTGTGCCTGCGACCACCTGGTCTTCCGCTACGCTGTCACGTCGTGTAATCAACTATTAACCACGTGGCGGGTCTGCTTTGGCAGACCCGCCTTTCTGGTGCGTATCATGCTGAAAAAAACCTTGGTGTTTCTGGGGGCTGTTCTGGTCTCTTCTGCTGCCTTGGCGGGGATCTCGCTGCCGCTGGACCGTCCTGCTGAAGAGGATCTGGAGCATGCGTTGGCCAATCGGCTGTTGGCGATCGAAGTTGCTGGCGAGCGTCTTGTGGTGGTTGGCCGTCGCGGCCATATCCTGGTCAGTGACGATCAGGGAGCAAGCTGGCGGCAACAGCCGGTGCCGGTAGCATCAGACCTTGTTGACAGTTATTTTCTGAATGGACAGCTGGGTTGGGTCGTCGGTCATGATGGGGTGGTGCTCAGGACGCGCGATGGTGGAGAGAGCTGGAGCAAGGTGCTGGATGGCCGCCAGGCGGCCGAGCTGATTGAAGCGATGTTGCAGAGCGGGCAGGACCTGCCTGAAGAAGCTGTTTTCGAATACGAGCGGTTCGCTGCCGAAGGCAGTGACAAGCCGTTTCTGACCGTTCATTTTACCGATGAGCTCAATGGTATTGTGTTGGGGGCATTCAACTACGCGTTTGTCACCCGTGATGGTGGCCAAACCTGGGCGCCGCTTTCCCACCATATCGATAACCCTATGGGGTTCCATATTTATGCTGCCTTTGAACACCGCGGGACACTTTATGCGGTTGGCGAGAAGGGGCTGTTGTTGCGCTGGGACGTTGAGTCCGGCCGTTTCGTTGCTTTGGAGTCACCCTACGAGGGGTCCTGGTTCGGGGGTATGAGTCTGGGCGAACAAATCGTGCTTTTCGGGCTGCGCGGTACCGTTTTCTATGGTTCGCCAGACGGCGGCTGGCGCCGGCTGGAGCTTGGCATTGACGACTCGATCAATAATTCAGTGGCACTCGCGGATGGAACGGCGGTACTGGTGGCCCAGTCCGGTGCCGTATTCCGCCTGGATCGCAAGGGGAGCGAGTTGGTGTCTTCCGAGCTTGGATCCTCCGGCGGCATGCCTGTGTATGACGTGGAAGTGACGGATGGGACGCTGATGCTGGTCGGCTCCCGTGGATTGCGTCAACTTTCGCTGCAAAACAAACAATAAGTAGACTGGGGCGAGCATGACAAACAAACAGAATGATCCCGCACGGAATGGTGTTGCGGAGACGGATAACCCTGCGGTGACCGGCTCGGCGCGTGCAGCTGCATTGCTGTTCCGGTTCAGAACTCCTTTCATTGCGCTATGTGTACTGGTAATTGCTTTCTTTGCCTCCCAATTGGGAGGTCTGAAGATCAATGCCAGTTTCGACAATATGATTCCGCAGAGTCACCCCTACATTCAGAACTATTTTGATACCAGAGATGAGGTCGGCGGGCTGGGTAACGTTATCCGGGTCGTGGTGAGAAACCCCTCCGGCGATATCTTCGATCCCGAGTTTCTGACGTTGACCCAGAAGGTCAATGACACATTGTTTCTGATGCCCGGGGTTGACCGTGCGTGGATGAAGTCTATCTGGATGTCGTCGGTGCGCTGGACCGAGGTAACGGAAGAGGGCTTTCGTGGTGGGCCGGTAATGCCGCGGGATCTTGATACCGAAGCACTGCGTCGCAATATCCGGGTATCCGGTATTCTCGGCAGCCTTGTGGGTAACGATTACCGGTCGGTTATGTATGTTGTTCCATTGCTGGAGAAGGATCCGCATACCGGTGAGGCAATGGACTACTCCAGACTCTCCGAAATCCTGGAGACCGAAGTTCGTGAAGCCTTTTCGCAGGACGGCAGGGCAGAGATTCATATCGTCGGGTTCGCCAAGCTGATCGGCGACCTGATCGACGGAATGAAACAGGTTTTCCTGTTCTTCCTGTTTGCCGCAGCCATTGCTGGGGTAGTTGTCTTTCTGTTTGTCCGTTGTCTGCGCAGCACCATGCTGGTACTTGGCTGCTCGGTGGCTGCCGTAGTCAGCCTTCTGGGTACGCTCATCCTGCTGGGGCAGGAATTGAACCCATACACCATTCTCGTGCCGTTCCTGGTATTTGCCATCGGCGTCAGTCATGGTTCGCAGATCATGAGCGGTACCATCGCTGATGTGGGAGCCGGTTTCAGTCCTTTCGAGGCAGCCCGCAATTCGCTGGGTCGCCTGTTGATGCCGGGCATGGGTGCTCTGCTGTCTGACGGCATCGGCTTTCTGGTGTTGCTCGCCATCGATATCCCAGTGATCGGGGACCTGGCATTGTGTGCCAGCATCGGGGTGTTCTTCCTTATCTTCACCAACCTGTTGCTGCTGCCGATGTTGATGTCGGTGATAGGGGTTGGTCGCGGGGCCGCGCAACGGGCCGCCAGAGCACAGCAGCGTTCGAAGAACAACCAGCTGGGCGGCTGGGCATTCTTCACCCGATTCACTTCGCGTCGCTATGCGACGGGTGCAATAGTGGTGGCGCTGATCCTGCTCGCAGTCGGTTTTCATATCCGCAAGGACATGCAGATCGGTGATCTTGATGCAGGGGCTCCGGAGCTGCGCGCCGACTCCCGCTACAATCAGGATATCGGCTTCGTGAACCGTAACTACAACCTGACCAACGATCAGTTCGTGGTCATGGTCAAGAC
>CAYYUQ010000096.1:0-11271 GCA_964474945.1 uncultured Halopseudomonas sp.
TCCACCTTCTTTCAGGTGGACGGGTTTGCCGGCTTCGCCGGGCAAACAAAAAAAACCGGCCAACTCTGGCCGGTTAAATGTTCCATGACCAGCAGGCATGGAGCAGCACGATATCAGATCGACGTCCCAGCTACCGACACAACGTCTCTCTCCTGGGCCACATGCCCATTGGGTGCATGTGGGTCGTTCGCAGCAAAGGGGCTGATAGCCTGGCGATGCGGCCAGAGGAACAGTACTGCGACAATCGAAGCAACACAGAAGAACGCGGGATACCATGGCACATAGGCCGGGGACAGGCTGGCCAGCCCGGTGAGCACCAACAGGGCCGTACCACCAAATACCGCTATCGGGATGTTGTAACAGGTCGCCAGACCGGTGTAGCGAATCGGGGCCGGAAACGCTCTGGCCAAGAAGCTCAGTGACAAACCCATGGCCACGCCGCCACTGATTCCCAGTATGGCAAACGGCAGGAACAGACTCTCCACATCCACCCGACTGAAAGCCCAGAACACCCCACCAAGCGTGATCAGCTGGAACAGCACATAAGCGGGCAGCAAAGGAATCACTCGCCACATCACCAGCAGACCACCGATAACGTTACCCAACGTTGAGAAGGCGATCATCAATGTCACCAGATGTGAAACATCCTCCAGCGGCAATCCACGCGATGTGGTGTAGAAAGTGATTGGAAACTGCTGGGTAGAGGCAGCCACGACAGTGGTAGCAGCAGCCAGGACCATGGCCAGCAGAAGGTTACGACGATGCTCACCCACTACCACCTTGAAGGGCGCTTCCTTGGAGAGCATTTTCTGCGCCTTCAATTCCTTGAACACCGGCGTCTCATCGGTAAAGCGTCGCAGATACACTGAGAACCCACCAAATATACCGCCGACGATGAATGGAATTCGCCACCCCCACTCACTCATCGCTTCAGCACCCAGCCAATTGGTCAGACTGCTGACGAACATGGAGCCAGACAGCGACCCGAGAGACGTACAGGCAGCCAGCACCGCCAGCGCAAATGCCAACCGCGAGCCGCTGACCTGCTCAGAGACAAAGCTAATCGCGCCGGGCAGCTCACCCCCGAGGGAAACACCTTGCAACAATCGGCAAACCAGCAGAATGATGGGAGCCCAGATGCCGATCTGCTCATAACCTGGCAGCAAACCGATTATCAAGGTTGGGACAGCCATCAATGCCAGCGTCAGGGTGAAGATACGCTTGCGTCCGACCAGATCCCCCAGCTGCGCCATGATGATGCCGCCGACTGGGCGAATGAAAAAACCAGCGGCAAAAATGCCGAACGCCTGCATCAACCGCAGCCACTCAGGCATATCCGGGCTGGTGAAATGATTGGCGATATGTGTCGCCAGGAAGACAAAAATGATGAACTCGAAGTATTCGAGCATTCCACCGAGCGAGGCAACGCTCAGCGCCTTGATCTGCTCCCAGCGCGATGCACTGGTTACTGTTCCGCTCGCTTGCATGATTAACACCCTTGTTGTTTTTATATAGAGTGCTCCGCGTCCAATAAATGAACTTGGTTTACAACTCGCCCTTTGCCCAGCGAAGACCACGCCGCAACAACTCGTAAAACACCGGTAACTCCCATGCACCACGCTCGATCTTTGGATAGAAATCCATCAGCGGCTGCAAATCATAATGCCCACGACAGTGGCCCAGGGTCAGATAACAGACGGCTCCCTGCCCCAGCTCGCGCAGATAGAGAACCGGATGCCGTGATCGCTTCCACGGGTTGGCACGAAAGCGCCCCGCCTGCCCCTCGAATTCGGTGTCCAACAGCACCTTGATTGGTGCCGTCACCTCGACCAGATACTGCTCGTCCTCCACATCGAAAGCCTCGATATCTTCGACCAACGGATGTGAAACACCCGTTGGTTCGACTCTATAGGGAGCTATCGGAGGGTGCGCCTGAAATATCGAACCGAGCGTGTCCATGAACACCGGTGCCCAGTTGGGTGTGTCGATGCTGTCATCTTCCATGAAGCGAAGAATGGAGTTGGTGCCATGCAGCGCCAACCACCGGCGGCCGCCCTGCACATAGCTGCGCAGAGCTTCCTGCTGCGCCAGCGAAGGCGTGACATCACAGGTATAGGTAACCAGAAAATCCGCCTGCTCCAGCGCCTGCAGGTCGGAATAATCCTCCTGGACGCGCACCCGAATACGCTGATCCTCCGCCAGCAGTTTCAACAGCTCCAACCTGGCGAAGTCGATGTCATGCCATTTGCCGCCGGCTACCAGCAGACAGTTCAGGCGCCCTTCCATCAGTGCTGAACCCGTTTGGTCATGCCGCCATCCACTACCAGGTTTGTGCCAGTGGTGAAGGCACTCAGTGGCGAAGCCAGGAACAGGACCGCATTGGCAACCTCCTCGGCACTGCCCATGCGGCCAAGCGGAATCTGTGCCACTGTTTTTTCGTAGAATTCAGGACGTCCTTCGCGGATCTTCTGCCATACACCATCGCTGATCAGGATCGGACCAGGCGAAACGGTATTGACGCGGATACCCTTGGGCGCCAGCGATTGCGCCAGAGCACCGGCATAGTTAGTCACCGCTGCCTTCAGGGCGGCATAGGGCTGCGGACCGAAGGCCGGCTCGATAGCCACAGTGGTAGAGATGACCACAACCGAGGCCGCATCGGATTTTTCCAGCGCCGGCAGGGCCGCATCAATACCACGCCAGGTGGCCATCAGATCCAGCTCGAAAGCACCCTTCCAGGTCTCCTCGGAAGCCGGAGCACCGCCGTTGGAACCAAAGGAGATGAACAGGTCGCAACCACCCAGCTCTTCACAGGCTCCTGCGACCCATTGACGATAGGCCTGGGTATCGGACATATCAACGCTGCTGCCGATAGCCGTTACACCCAACGCCCGGAGCTCTGCGGTCAGCGTATCGATCCCCGCTTGGTCCCGGGCGCAGATAGCAACGTCACAGCCCTCCGCTGCCAGCGCGCGTGCGACCGCACGCCCGATTCCCTTGCTGGCGCCAGCCAGAACCGCTTTTCTACCACGCATTTGCAGATCCATAACTACCTCACTTATCGGGGACAACACAGTCTGAGCAGCCCTTATGGCCGCTGCAGGTTTCTCTGATTCAGGAACAGCAATGTTTGATACAGCATTTCCACTTTCGGCATCGCCCCGCCGGCGACCGCTACAGCCGCCAGGGGCGCCTGGTAGATAGCCTCAAGCTCCAGCGGCCGACCAGCATTGAAATCGACCTGCATACTCGACTGATAGTCAGGCTGGCCATCCGTCTTGGACCAGGCCTGATCGACATAACCAGCCGGTAACGGCCGCCCACAGCGCGACGCAGCCGCCTCGACCTCCTCCATCAGCTGCCGCACCAACGTGCGGGTATCGGGATGCGTCATCAATGCCTTGGTACCGCTGTTGAGCAATACAGTCAGCCCACTGAAGGGGATATTCATGACCAGCTTCTGCCAGCGCGCAGTGAGCAGATCCGGCATGAGGGACAACTCGATACCGGCCTCACGGAAGACAGATTCGATACTCTGCTCCACAGCATGGCGTCGACTCTGGTCACCGGAGTGATAACCTACGTTCAGCGCACCGAGGCCGAAGTGATGGATCACACCTGGGCCTTCGCGATGCACGGAGACGATGCACAGGCCGCCAAGCAGATGGACTGAATCAGCCAGATGCCGGCGAAAAACCTCTTCAACACCAAAACCGTTCTGCAGCAGCACGACGGCAGCACCCGGCTTGACCGCCTTTGCCAGCTCAGGCGCCAACTGTTCATTGGAAGTGGTTTTTGTCGCGACCAGAACCAGGTCACAGGCGGGCAAGGAGCGCGTATCCGGGTAGACGTTTACCGACGACAGCCGGAAGTCTCCCTCCGTCGCACTGACCAGCTGCATGCCAGACTCGCGGATCGCCTGATAATCACCACGAACCACAAAATGAACTTCGTGGCCCGCACGGGCCAGCATCAGTCCGTAGAAACCTCCGATGGCACCTGCACCGACGACTGCAATTTTCACAGAGCACCCCCGGCGATACGGGCATCACGCTCATTACGGAGCACAATCAACACGAACCTGTTGAGCTGCATGGAATAGCCTCTTCTTTTTCTTGTCTTAGGTATCGCGCGGCGATACAGCGGACCAAATAAACAGTCCGACCCGCTTTTTTATGGTATATTGGACAAGACTGGCACAGGATGCAAAACTTTTTTCAGATTCAGGGGTTTTATTTCACATCATGGAAATCAATCGGCCTCAGGGCACCCAGAGCCTGCAACGAGGTCTGAGCATTCTAAATCTTCTGGGCACCAACCATGCCGAGGGCCTGAGACTCACAGACATCAGCCGAACACTGGGACTGGAGACATCAACGGCCCATCGCCTGCTGAGCTGCCTGATCAGCGAACACTTTGTCGAGCGCAACCCCTCCAACAAACGTTTCCATCTGGGCATTGCTTCCATGCAGCTGGCACTCGGCGCAACAGAACGACTCCCTCTGACCGAACGTTTGCGGCCGATCATGCAAAAAATTGCGCGCATTTCCGGCGATACGGTATTTCTTGTAGCAAGACAGGGCGATTTTGCCCTATGCTTGCACCGGGAACACGGTGACTTCCCGGTGCATATCAACACCACACTACCCGGGGGGAGTCGCCCGCTTGGTATTGGCGCGGGAGGGAACGCCATCATGTCCGGCCTGACAACCGCTGAAGTGGCTTCAATATATGAGCGCCACATTCCCGCGTACCAAGCGGTCGGAATCACACTCGACGGACTGCTCAGCACCCTGCAGGAGACCCGCCAGACGGGCTTTTCCCAGACGGTCGATGTCATTACCAAAGGTATTTCGGCCATCGGCATGCTGGTTCCACTTGGATCAGGTGCCCGACCACTGGCCGCCCTGTCCATCGGCAGCATCTCGTCACGCATGGACAATGAACGTCGCCAGGAACTCGGCACTCTGCTGGCCGACTGTCTCACCGATCTGGACCTGTAGCGCCCTTTCCAATCAACAGTGCACGTACTTCGACGATGGAACAATGATGAGTGAACAATTACCCAACAGCATCATGGAGCTTGTACCCGAAGGGCTGAATCCACGTCCAGGCAGCCGCCAGGAGTCCAAAAGCTCGGAAATGCGCGAGACGATACTTGAGGCAACATTGGACTGTCTGGCCGATCATGGCTATGCCAATACCACCAACAGCCTGGTCTGCGAACGTGCAGGCATCTCCCGCGGAGCGATGCTGCATCATTACCGCACCCGTCAGGATCTCATTGTTGCCACCATAGAATATGCGCTCTACAAGCACCTCAGTAATTTCTCGAAGATGGTGACCAGCCTTGCGGACAGTGAGCGAAGAGACCGCAACTCAGCCATCGCCATCGATTGGCATCTGTGCCTGACCAGGGAATACAAAGCCTACCAGGAGCTGCAGATGGCTTCGCGCACCAACCCGGAGTTACGCAAGGTATTCCAGCCACGAGCCCGACATCATGATCTGGTCTGGAAGGAAGAGCTGCTGAAGGTGTTTCCGGAGTGGCGCGAAGATATGCGCAAGTTGGATTTCAGCCGCCGCTTCGTACGCTCCCTGCTGGATGGCATGAGCCTCAACCGTGAGCAGTGGAAAGATCCATCAGTCGAGTGGATACTGCTGGGGTTCATCGCCGATTTGATGAAACGCATCCGCACAGACGAGCTGGTTTTCCCTGATGAGAAGGACCTGGAGTCCTTCAAGAGCGTCGCGGCCGAGCTGCTCCCTAAACGGACGCGACGCAGCACGGCACCGCGCAAGGTCCGTCAGTAAACCAGACAGCGCCTGCCCAATGGCAGGCGCTGTCTGTCAGTCCCGGTATCCCGGCATCAGCCGATCCAGCCGGCGCAGCAGCGCTGGCCAGGGCACGCTTCCATCCAGATTCTTGGTGACCCCACCCATGTTCCGGTTCATATCACGGGTCAATGCAATGGTCTTGTCCAGCACCGCCTGGGGAATTTCCTCCAACTCCACACCACAACTCTGAGCCCGCACCTGAATTTCACAGGCGCGCTGCAGCATGTACATATGCAGGAATGCATCCGGAATGGTCTGTCCGCAGGTCAGCAGGCCATGATTGGGAAGGATCATGTAATCCTTGTCCGCCAGATCGCGCTGCAGGCGGCCCTTCTCATCCTCGTCCAGTGCCACGCCTTCATAGGGATGAAAGGCGAGACTGGCGAGGATGAAGATGGACTGCTGGGAAAGCGGCCGCAGACCACCCTTTTGCATGGAAACCGCGATACCTTCGGCGGTGTGCGTATGCAGCACGCAGCCAACCTCGTGACGGACCTCATGAATGGCACTGTGTATTATGAAGCCGGCCGGGTTGATCTCATAAGGTGTATCCTGCAGCTTATTGCCCTGCAGATCCACCTTGACCAGATTCGAGGCAGTAATCTCATCGAACATAAGCCCATATGGGTTGATCAGAAACTCCTCGGTACCGGGGATCTTAGCCGAAATATGGGTGTAGACCAGATCTTCCCAGCGAAACAGTGAAACCAGACGATAGCATGCTGCCAGCTCAACGCGGGCCTGCCACTCGACCTCGGAAACCTGGCCGCGCATTGATGCTCTTTGCGGCAGCGTGTGGATTGCCATACTCTTCTCCTCATTATTATTGAATTGACTCAGAGCCTAAGCGCGCATGGCATCGCCTACCGTCAAATTTCTTACAATCGCCACCCCTGCAGATGTCTACTCATATCTGCAGCACAACTCCCTGTTTCGCGGCCTTCCCCGGGATGCACTGGAGGAGGTGGCCGGTTTCTGCCGGGTGCGGCGCTTTCGTGACCGCCAACTGATACACGCTCGGGGCGACCTGCCGGACGGCATGTACTCAGTGATCAAGGGCAGCATTCGAGCTACCACCTCCTCGGACGATGGCCGGGAAGCGTTACTGGCGCTGATGGATGCTGGCGCCTGGTTTGGCGAATCATCTCTGTTTGATGGTCTTCCCCGTGCATACGACGCTCATGCACAGGGCGACTGTGAACTGCTGTTTGTGCCACGCAACGGCATAGAAGATCTGCTGGAGAGACGGCCGCAGATCTACCGCAATATTGTCCAGCTGCTCTGCCAACGCATTCGCCTGTCACTGATCCTGTTGGAGACCAATGCCCTGCTGCCCCTGGAAGGTCGCTTGGCCAATCGGCTGCTTTTGTTGTCCCAGGACAGCGGTGATCAGATCACCCCGGACCTGCGTCTGTCCCAGGAAGATCTGAGCCAGATGCTGGGCACCACCCGGCAGAGCATCAACCGCGTGCTGAAACTGTGGGAGAGTCAGAATATCGTCGAGCGACATTACCGGGGCCTGCGGATACTGGACTTTTCCGCGTTGCGGCGCCGCACCAGTGACAGCTAAACCACCTGCCCCATCAACCGCCCACGCTCCCGCTCCGCCCGCTTCCTGAGAAAATCCCAGGTCACCCGCATCCGCGCGATGTCCTTCAGCTCGATCGGCATCAGCATCCAGAAGGTGCGGATAAAGCGGATCTGGGTCGGCATGATCAGGCTCAGCCGCGCATCCTGATCGGCGGTGAACGCCGGCAGGATGCCAAGCCCGGCGCCGGCGGCGATGGCTTCCTGCTGGGCCAGCACACTGGTGCTGCGCACGCCG
This sequence comes from uncultured Halopseudomonas sp., assembly GCA_964474945.1. GTDB lineage: Bacteria > Pseudomonadota > Gammaproteobacteria > Pseudomonadales > Pseudomonadaceae > Halopseudomonas. Next base: position 7,664 of record CAYYUQ010000096.1, read on the forward strand.
ACCGATCCGGAGCCGGCGATCTCGTCGAGAAACAGCAGGTCCTTGCTGAACACCAGGTCATCCACGTAGCTGACGAAGCGATGCTGCTCAAGGTCGCTGCGGCTGTTGATCGGGCCGTGCTGCAGCAGGTACTCCTTGCTCGCATACAGGCGCAGCACATAGTCACTGAGCTTGGTGATGATGAAGGGACCCCGTTCCGGGCGCTCCAGGGTGATGACGATATCCGCTTCATGGCGCGACAGCCGCACCGCCCGGGGCAATGCCAGCAGATCCAGATGCAGGTGCGGGTGGCGGTGGCTCAGTTCGCTAAGCTGTCCGGCTACCAGCATGGTGCCGTAACCTTCGGTAGCGCCGATGCGCACCTGTCCCGACAGGCTGTCCCCGGGACTCGGCAAGGCCTGTTCGATCTGTACGCTCGCCCCTTCCATCAGCTCGACCTGGGGCAGCAGGCTGCGACCGGCTTCGGTCAGGGTATAGCCGCTGGTATCGCGGATAAACAGCGCCACCCCAAGGCTTTTTTCCAGCGCCTGCAAGCGTCTGGAGACGGTGGTGTGGTCCACACCCAGTCGCCGTGCCGCGGCGGTGAGGCGGCCCGCCCGGCTCAACTCGAGAAAAAACCGCAGGTTATCCCAATCCATATCCGCCTCTGTGCATAAACGCAGACCCAAGGTGCGCATGAGCCAATTGTTTGTTGGAGAAACGCACTGCTACTATCCATGACATCTTCCAGCACCACAAGGGCCGACGCCCAGAGGACTTCAATGAGCAATAACAATATTCCAACCATCAAGCTGTTGATCAACGGCGAGTTCGTCGAGTCAAAGACCAGTCAATGGCGTGACGTGATCAACCCGGCCACTCAGGAAGTACTGGCCCGCGTGCCCTTCGCCACCCAGGATGAAATCAATGCCGCTGTGGCCAACGCCAAGGACGCCTTCAAGACCTGGCGCAAGACGCCGATCGGCGCCCGGGCGCGCATCTTCCTCAAGTATCAGCAGCTGATCCGCGAGAACATCAAGGAGCTGGCCGCGATTCTCACCGCCGAGCAGGGTAAGACCCTGGCCGATGCCGAGGGTGATGTATTCCGTGGTCTGGAAGTGGTCGAACATGCCTCCGCCGTAGGCAACCTGCAACTGGGCGAGCTGGCCAACAACGTCGCCGGCGGCGTGGATACCTACACCCTGCTGCAACCGCTGGGCGTATGCGCCGGCATCACTCCGTTCAACTTTCCGGCGATGATCCCGCTGTGGATGTTCCCGATGGCGATTGCCACCGGCAACACCTTCGTCCTCAAGCCCTCCGAGCAGGATCCGATGGTCACCATGCGTCTGGTTGAACTGGCGCTTGAAGCCGGCATCCCGCCGGGCGTACTGAACGTGATCCACGGAGGTGTCGACGCGGTCAACGCCGTCTGCGATCACCCCGACATCAAGGCCGTCTCCTTTGTCGGCTCCACCCATGTCGGCACCCACGTCTACAACCGCGCCAGCCAGGCCGGCAAGCGCGTGCAGTGCATGATGGGCGCGAAGAACCACGCCATCGTCATGCCCGATGCCAACAAGGAACAGACCCTGAACAACCTGGTGGGTGCTGCCTTCGGTGCCGCCGGTCAGCGCTGCATGGCCCTGCCGGTAGTGATCCTGGTCGGCGAATCGCGCAACTGGTTGCCGGAGCTGGCACGCAAGGCCGAAGGCCTGAAGGTCAGTGCCGGCGTGGAACCGGGCACCGATGTGGGTCCGGTGATTTCCTCCGCTGCACTGGAGCGCGTCAATAGCCTGATCCAGAAAGGCATCGACGAGGGCGCCGAGCTGGTGCTCGATGGCCGCAACCCGACAGTGCCCGGCTACGCCGATGGCAACTTCGTCGGGCCGACCATCCTGGCCGGGGTCAAGCCGGGCATGAGCGTCTATGACACCGAGATCTTCGGGCCGGTGCTGTGCGTAATGGAAGCCGACTCGCTGGATGAAGCCATCGACATCATCAACGCCAACCCGAACGGTAATGGCACAGCCATCTTCACCCGCTCCGGAGGCATCGCCCGCCGCTTCCAGGAAGACATCGATGTGGGTCAGGTCGGGATCAACGTGCCGATTCCAGTGCCGGTTCCACTGTTCTCCTTCAGTGGCTCGCGTGGTTCCAAGCTGGGTGATCTGGGTCCTTATGGCAAGCAGGTGATCCTGTTCTATACCCAGACCAAAACCGTCACCGCCCGCTGGTTCGATGACGACGAGCAAGCCGCTGCGGTCAACACCACCATCACCCTGAAGTAAGTGACAGGCCGATCCGGTATGGGTCGGCCTCTTTCTGCTGGAGTAACCATATGAGCTTTGAAACCATTCTGATCGAGACCCGCGAGCGCGTGGGCCTGATTACCCTGAACCGCCCGCAGGCGCTGAATGCGCTGAACAGCCAGGTGCTCGATGAACTGAATCTGGCGCTGGACCAGTTTGAAAAAGACCCGAACATCGGCTGTGTAGTACTGACCGGATCGAGCAAGGCTTTTGCCGCTGGCGCCGACATCAAACAGATGGTCGACCTGCAATACCCCGGCGTGTTCATGGATGACTTCTTCTCCCCCGCCGACCGCATCGCCAACCGCCGCAAACCGCTGATCGCGGCCGTGGCCGGTTATGCGCTGGGTGGCGGCTGTGAGCTGGCGATGATCTGCGACTTCATCTACGCCGCCGACAACGCCCGCTTCGGCCAGCCCGAGATCAACCTCGGCGTGCTGCCCGGCATCGGCGGCACCCAGCGCCTGACCCGCGCCATTGGCAAGGCCAAGGCCATGGAAATGTGCCTGACCGGCCGCCAGATGGATGCCCGGGAAGCCGAGCAGGCGGGGCTGGTGGCGAAGATCATTCCGGTCGATCAACTGCTGGAAGAAACCCTGAAAACCGCCCAGATCATTGCCGAGAAATCCCTGCCCAGCGTGATGATGACCAAGGAATGTGTGAACCGTGTCTTCGAGGGCAGCCTAAGCGAGGGCGTGCGCTTCGAGCGCCGGGTATTCCACTCGATTTTCGCCACCGCTGACCAGACCGAAGGTATGCAGGCGTTTGTCGAGAAGCGCAAGCCGGACTTCAAACACGGCTGAGGTTGTGCCTGCCGGGACGGGGTGGGCATGCTGCTCGCCGAGCGGGCCGGGGGCCTTCGACAACAATAATGAACAACAACAATTGAGGTAGCTCACATGAAAATCGGATTCCTTGGCCTGGGCAACATGGGTGGCCCAATGGCCCATAACCTGATCAAGGCCGGCCATCAGCTGACCGTATTTGATCTGTCCGACGCTGCCGTAGCCAGCCTGGTTGCCGCCGGCGCCAGCGCTGCTCCGAGTGTTGCCGATCTGGCCCGCAGCGATGTGGAGATGATCATTACCATGCTCCCGGCGGCACAGCACGTAAAAGGCGTGTATCTGGGTGAAAATGGCCTGCTGGCCAACGTAGCGCCACAGGTACGCCTGATCGACAGCTCTACCATTGATCCCATGAGTGCCCGTGAGGTGGCCGCAGCAGCGGCTGAGAAAGGCAACCGCATGATCGACGCACCGGTCTCCGGCGGCACCGGCGGCGCTACCGCAGGCACCCTGACCTTCATGGTCGGTGGTG
>CAYYUQ010000097.1:0-11106 GCA_964474945.1 uncultured Halopseudomonas sp.
TCCACCTTCTTTCAGGTGGACGGGTTTGCCGGCTTCGCCGGGCAAACAAAAAGGCCGCCCGGTTACCCGAGCGGCCTTTGTTTTACTGCCTGCAGCTTACTTGCGCAGCTTCTCTGGACGAATCAGGAAGCGTGCCAGAGCAGGAAGCAACCACAATGCCCCGAACATATTCCACAGGAACATGAAGGTCAGCAGGATGCCCATGTCTGCCTGGAACTTGATATCGGAGAAGATCCAGGTTGCCACACCAATCGCCAGGGTGAAGCCGGTGAAGGTTACCGCCTTACCGGTCGTCTTCAGCGTTTCATAGTAGGCCTCCTGCAGCGGCAGGCCCTGACGCAGATAGGTTTCCAGACGGCTGTAGATGTAGATACCGTAGTCCACACCGATACCCACACCCAGCGCAATCACCGGCAGCGTAGCCACCTTCACACCAATGCCGAGGAAGGCCATCAGCGCGTTGGCCAGAACCGAGGTCAATGCCAGCGGGATAATGATACACAGCACCGCGAGGATGGAGCGGAAGGTCGCCAGACACATCAGGATCACAACCACATACACCGTGATCAGCATCTTGATCTGGGACTTCTCGATCACAACGTTGGTTGCCGCTTCAATACCGGCGTTACCCGCAGCCAGTTTGAACTCGATGTTGTCGGTGTTGTATTCCTCAGCAAAGGCTTCTACCGCATCGGTCACGCGCTTGAGCGTTTCGGCCTTATGGTCGTTGAGGAAGACCATCACCGGCGCCAGGGAGCAGCTGGCGTTGAACATGCCTTCAGGAGCGCGGCTGATAGCCGTGTTCAGGTTGTCCTGGTTACGCGACAGGGTCTGCCACTTCAGGCTGCCTTCGTTGTTACCCATGATCACCTGCTTGGCAACAGTCACCAGCGATACCGCTGACTGCACACCGGACAGGTTGCTCATGTGCCATTCCAGCTGATCAATCGCTTCCATGGTTTCGTAGGCCGAACACATCTCCGGCGGCGTACTGACCATGACCACCAGCACGTCCGAACTGGTTGAATAGTTGCGGATGATGAAGTCGTTATCCAGGTTGTAACGCGAGTCAGCGTGCAACTCGGGTGCACCCGGATCCAGGTCACCGATCTCCACGTTCTTGCCATGATAGATACCGAAACCAAAGGCCAGAACAGCGATTACCACAGAGATGGGTGCTACCGCAGGATGGGCAAAGCCCGACAGCGTGCGCCACAGTTTCTGCGGACGCGATCTCATGTCACGGTTACGCTCAACCGCCCGCTTGCTGATACCGATGTAGGACATCAGGACAGGCAGCAGAATCAGGTTGGTCAGGATGATCACCGCCACACCAACCGAGGCGGCAATACCCAGCTCGCGGATAACCTCGATTTCAATGAGCAGCAAGGTGGCGAAACCAACACCATCGGACACCAGTGCCACCATCCCCGGGATGTACAGGGAGCGGAAGGCACGACGTGCAGCGGTGTAGGCGTCACTGGCTTCGATGGACTCGATAGCCATTGCGTTGATGATCTGTACCCCGTGGGAGATACCAATCGCGAACACAAGGAACGGCACAAGAATGGAATAAGGATCCAGACCATAGCCCAGGGTATGCAGCATGCCCAATTGCCAGACCACCGCAATCATCGAACATACCAGCGTGGTCAGCGAGCTCTTGAGGCAGCGGGTAAAGAACAGCAGCAGAACGAAGGTGATCAGCAGCGCAGCACCAAAGTACATTACGACCTTGATGATACCTTCAATCAGGTCGCCGACTTTCTTGGCGAAACCGACGATATGAATGCTGATGTTGGGGTTCTCATTCTGGAATTCGCTGCGAATCTTCTCTTCCAGCAGGCGTGAAAACTCACCGTAATCCAGCGCAATCAGCTCACCTTGATTTTCCGGGTTGGGATAGTATTCCTGCAGCGGCACATCAATGATGGTGGATTTGAAGTTGTTCGCCACCAGACGACCGATTTCCCCGGACTTGAGCACGTTCACGCGCAGAGCTTCGAGGTCTTCATTGGTCAGGTAAGCCGGCTTGTCAGCAACCGGGCCGCCATCAAAACCGTACTCGGTCACTTCCGTCCAGCGGACGTTAGGCGTCCACAGCGAACGCAAATTGGAGCGATCCACACCGGGCAGGAAGAACACCTCGTCGTTAACACGCTTGAGGGTTTCCATGTACTCGGTCGAGAAGATATCGCCGTCCTTGATGGCCACGGCAATACGGATCGAGTTACCCAGGTTGGCCATATCATCCCGATGCTCGATCATATTGACGATATAGGGATGTTGCAGCGGGATCATCTTGTCGAAACTGGTAACCGGGCGTACCTGTGAAGCCTGAAATGCCATGAACAGGGTAACTGCAAAAAACAGCAGCAGTATCACCATCCGGTTATTAAAGATCAGCCGCTCCGCAAGCGGAGCGCTTTCCTGTTGATGTCTGGACATCAAAATCTCCTGGCGTGTAGTTCTTATAGAAGCAAGACGTAGAACGGATGCTTATCGTTATTTTTCTGTTGCAATCTCGGGTACAGTCACCGCGCTGTTGCCAGCGATCACCGATCCGTCTGCGGCAGCATTCACCGCACCGCGCTGGCCAACCAGCAGAATCCTGTCGTTCTCAAGCGCGGTTGCAGCCGCAAGAGAAACGCGATCAGTGCGCACAGTTACGTCGAAGCTTCTGCCGCCATCTTTACTGATAGCAACGACACCACCGACACCGACAATGATCAGGCGTCCGTCCGCTGTCAATCCACCGCCAGCCAGCGTCGCCCGGAGCGGGCCGTTATTGGGTGACATCAGCGTGACTTCCTGCCAGCTATCGCCGAAGTCTTCAGAACGGAATACGTTACCGCGCAGACCCCAGGCGATCACGCCACCTGCTTCGCCGGTGCCAGACACGCCGAACCAGGATCCGTCATAGGGCATTTCTTCGATTGTTTCCCAGGTATCACCGTAATCTGCGGAGCGGTACATGGTGCCCATCTCGCCCACCATGAACAGGCCGGTGTCCTTGACTTCGGTGATGGCGTTGTAGTGAAAGCCATCCTCGTTATCTACATCAAAGGAGACATCTTCCCAGGTTTGCCCGCCGTCAGTGGTACGTACCAACAGACCGTAGGCACCCGCGGCAAAACCGTTGCGAGCATCGCGGAACCAGACATCCATGAGCGGCTTCTCAAGAAAACCAAAGCCCTCATCGTCCATTGTGTCCAATTCCGGATCGCGGTACTGCACAGTCCAGCTGGTGCCCGCGTCCTGGGTGTGGAGAATCAGGGAGTCATGGCCCACTGCCCATCCACGAGTGTCGTCAACGAAATACACAGCGGTAAGCAGTTGGCGAACCGGAACGGCAGCCTGCAACCAACTTGCGCCATTGTCGTCAGAGTAAACAATGTGCCCACGTGCCCCAACGGCAACCAAACGATCGCCCGCCTGCGCTACATCAAGCAGCAGCGTCTTGCTGGCTTTCAAGGAAACAATGGCTGGCTTGAGACTTTCGGTTGATTGCGCCAATGCAGAAGACGAACCGGCCAACAGCACGCTGGAGAGCCCCAGCGCCAAGGCAATTCTGCATGACAGAGATTTTCTAGAAACGCGCCATGATAACGGCTCCTGCATGATCCTTCCCCTTTGTTCTTATAGGTAACGCTGCCTGATGGCATGTCTTGGCGATACTATCCAGATTTGACAATAGGCGCCAACTGGACTTGGTTATGTTTTGTTAACCTGTCAATGAAATAGCCGAGACTGTCTAAATCGGCGTTTTGCCGCTCCCTGACGACTCGTCGCCATTTCAGTTCAGAGGGGAATACGTGCCGTATATGTCCCGCCTGAACCAGTCACAGCGGGACATACTCTTATCATGCAATGGATTTGCTGACTACTTCGTACACATCAGGCGACAGATCATCACCGGTGAGAATACGCTGCAATTCAGCCTTCATCAGCTCCTGGCGCAGCGGGTCAAACTTGCGCCAGCGGGTCAGCGGGGTAATCAATCGCGAGGCGATCTGCGGATTAAGGCGATTCAGCTCCATTACCTGATCGGCGAGGAAGCGATAGCCCGCCCCGTCTGCCCGATGGAAGTTCACCAGGTTGTTATTGGCAAAGGCACCAATCACCGAGCGCACCTTGTTCGGGTTGCGAATAGTGAACGCCGGATGCTTCATCAACCCCTGCACCCGCTCCAACCCACCCGGCAGCGAACTGCTGGCCTGAATATTGAACCATTGATCCATGACCAGCGGATATTCGCTCCAGCGCTGGGCAAATTCCTGCAGGGCTGCATGCTTCTGTTGCTCATGGGACGAGTTGACCAGCGCCACCAGGGCGGCCTGACGATCCGTCATGTTGCTGGCTTCGACAAACTGCTGCACGCAGGCAGACAACGCCGCCGAGGATTCGGTCAGCATCAGGTAGCCCAGCAGGGTATTGCGCAGACTGCGCCGCGCCATACTCTCCGCGTCAGCACTGTACGCATCCGAGGCGCTGCCCAGCGACTGGAAGCGATGCCACATCGGCTCCGCCAGAGTATTGGCCAACTCCTGACGCACCCATTCGCGCACACGGTGAATAGCCTCCACATCCGCCACCTCGGCCAACTCGATCAGATAGGCCTCGGACGGCAAACGCAGGATCTCCGCCACCATCGCCTGATCCAGCTCGGTGTCCGCCAGCACCCGGCGATACACGTCAAGCAAACGCTGATCCAACAGCAACGGGCGACCGGCCTGATGAATTGTTACCAGGCCCTGCAACACATCCACAGCCAGCGACTGCGCCGCCTCCCAGCGGTTGAACCCATCAGGATCGTGCATGGCAAGGAATACCCGGTCATCCCGGCTATAGGGATAAACCAGCTTCACCGGCGCGGAGAACCCCCGCAGCAATGAAGGCAGAGGTTCCTCGCTGATATCTTCAAACACGAACACCTGTTCGGCCTCGGTCACGGCCAACACCGTCTCGTTACCCCGCGCCTGAGCCTCGCCTGCCAGTTTCAGCGGCAGCTCCCGGCCGTTACTGTCCAACAGTGCCATGCGCAGCGGAATAACAAAGGGCAGCTTCTCGCTCTGACCGGGCGTAGGCGGGCAGCTCTGGCGACAGCGCAGATGATATGTCGAACTGGCCGCGTCGTAATAGCCGTCCACCTCAAGCTTCGGCGTTCCAGCCTGGCTATACCACCGCTTGAACTGGGTGAAATCCGCACCATTAGCGTCTTCCAGCGCGGCAATAAAATCATCGCAGGTCACCGCCTGACCATCGTGGCGCTCAAAATACAGATCAGTACCCTTACGGAAACCTTCGGCACCCAGCAGGGTGTGCAGCATACGCACCACTTCTGCGCCCTTCTCATAAATGGTCAGGGTGTAGAAGTTGGAAATTTCCATATAGGAATCCGGACGCACCGGGTGCGCCATCGGGCCGGCGTCCTCGGCAAACTGATTGGCCCGCAGGAAGGTCACATCCTCGATGCGCTTGACCGTGCGCGAGTTCATATCAGCGCTGAACTCCGCATCGCGGAACACGGTAAAGCCTTCCTTGAGCGACAGCTGGAACCAGTCACGACAGGTCACCCGGTTTCCCGACCAGTTATGAAAATACTCATGGGCCACCACCGACTCGACGCGCTGGAAGGCCATATCGGTCGCGGTCGCCGGATGCGCCAGCACACAACTGGAGTTGAAGATGTTCAACCCCTTGTTTTCCATCGCACCCATATTGAAATCGTTGACCGCGACGATCATGAAGATATCCAGATCGTACTCGCGACCATAGACCTCTTCGTCCCAACGCATGGAGCGCTTGAGGCTGTCCATCGCATGAGCGCACTGCTCACGGTTCTCCGGCTCAACGTAGATACGCAGATCAATCTCACGACCGCTCAGCGTGGTGTAGCTGTCCTGAATCAGGCACAGATCACCGGCTACCAGCGCAAACAGATAAGCCGGTTTGGGGAAAGGATCTTCCCAGGTCGCCCAATGACGCCCGCCTTCGTGCTCGCCGCTGGCAATCAGGTTGCCGTTGGACAGCAGAATCGGATAATTGCCGCGGTCCGCCATCACGGTAGTGGTGAAGCGGCTCATTACATCCGGGCGATCCAGGTAATAGGTAATCTTGCGGAAGCCCTCGGCCTCGCACTGGGTACAGAACATGCCCCCGGACTTGTACAACCCCTCCAGCGCCGTGTTGTTCTGCGGCTCGATGCGGGTAGTAATCGCCAACTCGAACTCCGCCGCTGGCGGGTGCAGTGTCAGGCTGTGATCGTCGACCTGGTAGCTGGATGGCTCAACGGTCTGGTCGTTGATGGCGACACTGATCAGTTCGAGCTGCTGACCATGCAACACCAGCGGCACCAACCCCATGGATCCCCGGCTTTCGCCGAGGATGACGGCAGAGGCGTTGGCTCCCGGCCCCATGGATCCCCGGCTTTCGCCGAGGATGACGGCGGAGGCGTTGGCTCCCGGCCCCATGGATCCCAGGCTTTCGCCGAGTGGGACGGCAGAGGCGTTGGCTGCCCCGGCATCCCCGCCCCCTACCTCGTCATTCCCGCGAACGCGGGAATCCACCGCGTCCGTGTTCTGGCGCATCAGCAACCGGCTATGCACCAGCGCATGATCCTCGAACAGCTCAAAGGTCAGATGCGTCTCATCGATCCAGTAATCCGGCTGCTGGTAATCCTTGAGGTAGATGGTCTGGGGTTGTTCTGTACGCATGATGGGTTCCTCAGGACACACTGAAAGCCATGGAGTAGGCAGTGTATTTACGAATATTGATGACGGCGGTATCCAGTATCAGGTATTGACCCTTGATCCCCAGCAGGGTGCCCTCCAGAACCGGATCCTTATCCAGGTTGGCCGACTGCGGCTTGGCACTGTACTCCAGCACCGGATAACGGATTTCCTGCACCTCTGCGCCAGCCAGCGGCTGAATCGCCTGCAAACCGAAGCGCGCCTGCAGCGCCTGCAGCCCGTCCTGAGCACCACCCAGCAAGCGGTCACGCTCAGCAATCAGATCCATCGGCTCCGGCTCACCCTTGAGCAGCAAACGCCAGTTGGTCTTGTCCGCCACCTGTTGACGCAGCAGATCCTCCACCAGGCCGGACTGCTGACGGGTCGATACCCGCATGATCGGCAGCGCCTGACTGGCGCCCTGATCAATCCAGCGGGTCGGGATCTGGGTGGCGCGGGTAATACCGACTTTCAACCCGGAGGAGTTGGCCAGGTAGACGATATGATCGGTCATGCAGAACTGTTCGCCCCATTCCGGCTCGCGGCAGGTGCCCTGGTCATAGTGGCAGCGCTCGGGGCTCATGATGCACATATCGCACTGCGCCAGTTTCTTCATGCAGGGATAGCAGAATCCCTGGCTGTAACTCTTGTTGGTCTTGCGGCCGCAGTGCGTGCAATGAATCGGCCCCAGCGCCTGCAGACGCAAGGTGCGTCCGAGCAGGTCATTCAAGGGTACCTTCTGCTCGCCGAGAGGTAACGCGTATTGGACAGGTTCGCCCAGGGTGCCGAGCATCTTGCGGATACTGCCCTCGCCGCTGACAAACGCCATCAGTGCAGGGTGCCTTTGGCGGCGCTGAACAGCGACTCATCCAGATTGGCAGGCGCCTTTGCCTGATTCTTGCAGGTCTGACCGATATAACCGGTACGTTCTTCCTCCGGCAGATTGTCCATCTCCCAGGCGATGATTGCCTGCAGACACAGCTCCTTCTGCTCCTGAGTCAGCTTGCGGCCATCCGACCATTTGCCCAGCTCGACCGCCTCTTTAAGGCTCTGGTACACCTCGGGAGAGATGTTGCGCAGCATATCGATAAAGGTATTCATGAAAACTCCGGCGACTGATTCTGAATGCCGCCATTGTACCTTTTTTAAACCCACTTCGGCAGGAAGCCCCGGGCGCTCTCGCAAGCACCCTACCCCCGCACCCAGCGCTGCATGCCGCCGGCGATCGCACCACAGATACACCCCATCCCCAACCCACCCACATGCGCCGCATTGGCAATGGCACCAAAGCCCAGCACCGTCACCACACCCGACAGACACAACAGCAGCCAGGCCAGCATCATGATGACCACCCCCTTGGGCAGATCAAAATGCACATTGGGCGATAACATCTGATACAGCCAGCAATATCCCAGCAGCCCGTAAAGCACACCGGATAACCCGCCGAACAGCGCACTGGGGCCGCTGACCAGCCATTGCGCCGCGTTCGATACCAGAGCAAACAACAGCGTCAGCCCGAGCAGCCAGAAGCTGCCGGAACGCAATTCAATACGCCGCCCCAACTCCCAATACCACAAGGCATTGAACGCCAGATGCATCCAGCCAAAATGCAGAAAAATCGGCGTCACCAGCCGCCACCATTGCTGGAGATCCGGTTCGCTGGCCATATAACCCAGACTATCGACCGGCGCGAAGGTCAACAGCACAATCGCGCCGATATTACTGCCGATCCCTGTCCATAGCGCGACCACCGCCGTGATAGCCAGCACGATCAGCGTCACCGGCAGATGTCGCCACACTATCGACCAGTTCAACATCGCCCCCTGCCGGACACGGCCCGGCGCGAGAACCGGCTGTACCGGCACACCCTGCGCGTAAAGCTCACACACCAACTCGGCATCGGTTTCGTCCCGCGTCCAGATCACCTGCTCGCCCCGCTCCTCGGTAATCCGGTGCGGTACACCCTGGCGATGCAGAAACAGCGTCAGCTGGCTCAGATCCTCATCCAACCGGCAATGCATTGCCCGATACTTGCTCATCTTACATCCACCCAGACAAAATTTTCAGGCAACGCGCGCGCTTCGCCACTCCAGCGATAGCCCGCCAACTTCCCGTACTTCACAGCACTATAATCCAGACACGCCAGATTCGGCCGCAGCGCCTGTGGCGTGCCCTTCTGCCAGTAATGCCCGACAAACAACAACGGCTCATCCATCCCGTACACCAACAGCTCGCGCTTCTGTCGATAGGTCAACGGGCGGATAGCCACGTGTTCCGGCAAGTTATCCGGCTGAAACACCAGATCCCCGTAGGTCTCGGGCGCCTCTTCCCAGAACTTGGTGCGGAACATCCCCCGGGTAATACCGTCGCCGCCTCTCATGGTCAAACCATGGGGCAGGTGCATGCCGATGCCGCGTAGCAGCCGGTCAAACACCTGATCGGCGAAGCTGTCCCGCTCCACCGATGCCTGCAGGAAATCCACATCCGGCGTACCATCGGGGTATTGCGCAGAAAACGTCTGAATCAACTGATCATCCCAGCAGGCGTGCACCAACCGGAATGGGCCCATATCCATGAACAACGGCAGCGTCCAGAACCAGTCGACAAACTCATCCCACTCCGCCGCCCGCCCCTCGAACTGCGCGAAGGTCTCCTGCAGCTGCCGATGATTACGCTCGGTATGCTCACGCACATGGTTGCGGCCGCTGCCCGGCGGTGCCGGCGTCATCCAGCCCAGCGCATTGAACTCGTGATTACCCATGATGCAGCGGGCGGTGCCCGCCTCGACCATATCGCGTACCAACCACAGCGCCTCACGGATGCGCGGGCCGCGGTCAATGATGTCACCGAGAAATAATGCCTGACGCCGCGGATGACGCCAGACGCCGCCCACGCGGGCATACCCCATCTGCTCCAACAGGGCTTCGAGCGTACGTGCACATCCGTGCACATCGCCGATGATGTCGAAGCCTTGCCAGCGCTCGATGTGGGTCATGTCGGTCATTTCGTCAGTCGGCTGCTCCAGCCCAGTTTGCTGCGGCAAATCGCATAGAAATTATGATCCAGCGGATGAATCAGCCGCAGTTTCTGCGGTTTCTTGCGGATCATCAGGGTGTCACCCGGAGCACAGGCGATATGCTCCTGCCCATCGCAACTGACCTGCGGATAGATCTCGTTGTTCCGAGAAATGATGATGCGGATATCACTGTTGCCCTCCACCACGATCGGGCGGCTGGACAGCGTATGCGGGTACATCGGCACCAGCACCACAGCGTCCAGTTTGGGATGCATGATCGGGCCGCCTGCGGACAACGAATAGGCCGTGGAGCCGGTAGGCGTGGCCACGATCATGCCGTCGGACTTGAGACTGTAGACAAACTGATCATCCACAAACAGCTCGAACTCGATCATGCGCGCCGACTTGCCGGGGTGCAATACTACCTCGTTCAGCGCGGAGATGGAGCCCAGCTGCTCATTATCACGCCAGACAGTGGCGTCCAGCAGAAAGCGCGACTCGGCCATGTACTTGCCTTCCAGCACATCGCCCACGCCCTGTTCCAGATCATCCGGCGCGATATCGGTCAGAAAACCCAATCCGCCCCGGTTAACACCCAGCACCGGCACATTCGACTCGCCCAGGGCCCGCGCTGCGCCCAACAGACTACCGTCGCCACCGACCACTATCACCAGATCGCACAGTTCGCCCATGTTATGACGCGAGCACACCTGCAATTGATGACCCGGCAGCAATCCGGCCACGGCGTCCTCCAGAATGACCGTATGCCCCCTGTCCAGCAGGAAGCGCTTCAGGCGGCGCAGAGTATCCACTACTCGGGCACTGCCCAGACGGCCAATCAGCCCGATACTGCGGAAATGCTCCATAAACACTCTCTGTTGTCGGCTTGAGAAAATCCGCACAGGCTTGAGCACGGACGTGGTCAATTATCCGTAGTGGCGAAGAGTCTGGCAAATCCTCCCCCGTCATTCCCCGTCATTCCCGTCCATCATCCGGTCAATCCCGCGAACGCGGGAATCCATCCACCCGAGCACTCCGCCCGCCCATGGATCCCCGGCGTTCGCCGAGGATGACGAGGTGGGGGCGAGGATGACGGGCTAGTGGCCGAGGATGGCGAGGTCATTGTTCGTCATTCCCGCCCTTTCCCGTCATTCCCGCGAACGCGGGAATCCATCCGTCCGAGCACTCCGCTCCCCCCATGGATCCCCGGCGTTCGCCGAGGATGACGAGGTGGGGGCGAGGATGACGAAGTGGGGGCGAGGATGACGATGTGGGGGGGGCGGGGATGACGGGGTGGGGACGGGCTGATGAGGTGGGATAACGGGATGAGATGACCGTATGGGGGCGTACGTAAGTGCT
>CAYYUQ010000098.1:0-10852 GCA_964474945.1 uncultured Halopseudomonas sp.
TCCTCTGTTGGTTGTGATCGTCGCGGTGATCAACCAACAGGATACGCCACCCCTTTAGCCTGCTTTCATACACCAGAAATCACCATAACTCGTTAACGGTACCCTGACCCTAGGCGATTTCAATTTGAGCGTCGTCGGCGGCGGCGAAGGCGGCCTTAGCTGCGTATCACCCCTGGAGACTGTTTATATTCAGCCGACCGTGGCCCACCCGACTATCAGCCCGCTCACCTGTTCGGTCACCACCCGCGGGCTGCAGGTCACCTTGCCGACCATCGCCACCGGCGCCTTGAATGGCATGGGCAGCAGCGCCGGAGATACCCCGTTCGACATCGACCTGGACTGCCCGTCGGGTGTAGATGTTCACGTGACGGTGACCGATACCAACAGCGCTGACACCAGCAAGGGCTATCTGGAACCGGGATCTGGCAGCACTGCCAGTGGTGTGGTGCTACGCCTGCACACCCGCGGGGCCAGCCCGCAGGTGGTCCAGTACGGGCCGGACAGCCCGGTTCAAGGTAACACCAACCAGTTCCCGGTTGGCGAGTCACCCGCTGGTATCCCGCTGAGCGTCCAGTACTACCAGAACGACAGCGCGGTGACGGCGGGCAGCATCACCGGCCAGATTACCTACACCCTCAGTTATCAATAAGTGTGGTTGGGTGGCTTTAACACCACGGGTTACATTAACCTTATGCCAGCCGGTTGTTCGCACAGTGCCCCGCATACGCCGCAGTAAACGCAGCCTCCTGGAACTGCTTAAGACCGGTATCGGCAAAGGCAATCGGCAACGGGTTGTTTGACAGGATCGCCTTGATCTGTGTGGCTGATAGCAGCTCGACCTCGATACCCGGCTCGGCAATCAGTTGAATGGTTGCCTCCAGCTTGAAGCTGATCGCGCCTCCGGCAAACTTGCCCTTCTGTAGGCGCTCCTTGATGATCACCTTCTCCACGCCATGCTCACGCAGAAAATCCACCAGCTCCGCCTGAAACCGCTGCAGGTCTGCGCGGGTGTGATCCTTCTTCAATGACAGCTTGCGAACCCTGGTTTCCGGCAGGCTGAACAGGCCCTGCTCCTTGTTGAGCAGACACACTACCGCGTCACTGCCGGTCAATTCGATACCACAAATACGCATACGGTTACTCCGCTTAATGTTCTTTATGAAACTGTCTGTGAAAGCTGCCGTGGACTTTACCTGAGAACTTCGATGCGTACATTCAACAAGCCATCGGCTGTATTGCCGATACTCGCGAAGGCCGAGCGGGACAGGTCGATGACCCGGCCGCGAACGAAGGGGCCCCGGTCGTTGATCCGCACCACAACGCTTTTGCCGTTGCGTACATTGGTTACTTTTACCTTCGAGCCGAAGGGCAGGGTGCGGTGGGCTGCGGTTTTCTGGCTGGCTTTATAGGGCTCTCCGCTGGCGGTCTTTCTATTCTGGAATTTATCCGCATAGTAGGACGCCTTGCCTGTTTCGGTATGCCCCGCCCATTTGCCGGTGGAGGTGGATTTGGGCGCGGTGCTGCATCCCGCTATCACGGATAGGAAAAGCAGCAGCAGGAGCGTCTTGATCGTTGCTTGCATCGATAACCCTTCAAATTCATCTGACTGGCTTATTTTGGCACGATAATCGGCGGATAGCTGCCGAGGTCGATATGCGCCTCAATATGAAAGGCTGTTCGGAGGTTTGCCTGAGTGAGTACCTCTGCGGGAGTGCCAAGGGCAATCAGACGGCCTTCATGCAGCAGGCACAGGCGGTCGCAATAGCGCGCCGCCAGCGACAGGTCATGGATCGATAGCATGACACCGCGCCCGTCCTGGGCGTAACGTCGTAGCAGGCCCAGTACGTGCTGCTGATGAAACAGATCGAGACTGGCTACCGGCTCGTCAGCCAGCAGCACCTGGGGGCGACCTGCCAGTACGCGGGCCAGCCAGACCCTGGCCTGTTGCCCACCGGATAATTGATCCACGTTGCGCTGCAACCATTCGCTCACCTGAGCATCTTCGGCGGCCTGCTGTATGGCCTGGGCATCGGTATCGCCCCAGGGCAGGCGGCCCAGGGAGATGACATCTGCCACCGATAAGGCCCATGCGCTCTGGCTGCTCTGCGGTAGGAAGCCGATCTGCCTGGCTCGTTCGCGTTCAGGCAGGGCCGTCAGCGACCTGCCTTTCAGCTGTATGTTGCCCTTGCAGCTGAGAATGCCGGCCAGGCATTGAAGCAGCGTGGATTTGCCCGCGCCGTTGGCGCCGATAATGCCGAGCATTTCACTGGGAGCGAGATTCAGGTTGATGTCCATCAGCCGCTGGTCGACGTTGAGCTGCTGGATATTGATCAGATCCACCGTTTGCGCTCCTTCCAGACCAGCCAGATGAACAGCGGTGCGCCCAGCAGCGAGGTCAGTACGCCGAGTTTCAGTTCGCGTCCGGCGGGTAGCAGACGTACTCCGATATCAGCGACACAGACCAGAATGGCACCGGCCAATGCGGCGGGGATCAACAAACGATCAGGCCGGTGGCGTACCAGCGGGCGCAGCAGGTGCGGCACCAGTAGGCCGACAAAACCGATACTGCCGGCGACCGCGACCGAGGAACCGACCAGGATAGAGGCACCCAGTACCAGCATGATACTGCCATAGCGATAGTTGAGGCCCATGCTGCGGGCAACCTGGTCTCCGAGGCTCAGGCCGCTGAGTAGCCGCCGCTGACTGATGATCAGCGCGCCGCCAATCACCAGTGCCGGCAACAGTAACCACAGGTGTTCCAGGCCGCGTTCAGAGACTGAACCGAGTAACCAGAACACCAGTTCCTGCATGGCGTAGGGGTTGGGCGCGAAGTTGAGAACCGTGGCCAATGCCGCACCGCTGATGGTGGAGATGGCCAGGCCAGCCATGATCACCATGTGCGAGTGGGCCGAGCCGGCCAGCATCAGCATCAATAGCAGTGCGCTTGCTGCGCCGATCAGACCGGCTACGCCAGGCGCAGCGGCACCAAGGCTGGGGAACAGCCCGAAATAGAAGACGGAGGCTGCGCCCAATGCGGCACCCTGGCTGGCGCCGGTCAGGCTGGGCTCGGCCAGCGGGTTACGTAACAGCCCCTGCAATGCCGCGCCGCTCAGCCCCAATGCTGCGCCAACAGTGAGAGCCAGCAGGGTGCGGGGCAGGCGTATTTCACCGATGACCATGGCGTTCAGGCTGCTGCTACCGGTGAAAAAATCGTAAAGCCCTGGCAGCACTGCTACCGAGGTCGAGCCGACTGCCAGCGACAGCAGCAAGGTCGCCAGTAGCAGAACCAGCAGGGCGGGGGTAATCAATCGAGCCATTGGTTGAGTTGCCTTATCAGATCCCACGTCCACGGGCCGGGACATTGCCAACGCCAGTAGTCACTGCTGAGCCAATCATCAGCGGGGATGCTGCGACGCAATACTGGATGCTCGGCAAAGCGATTGGCCAGCGCCTGATGTTCGGGTGCGGCGAACAGGATCGCATCCGGTGGGTCGCGGACGATCTGTTCCAGATCCAGTTGTACCAGTCCGGAGCTGGTCAGGTAGTTGCGCCAGCCAGCCTGCTCGAGGATCTGGTGTTCGAAGGTGCCCCGGCCGGTGCCGATGGCGTTGGCATCCAGCAGTAGCAGGCGTTTTGCGTTTGCCGCGGGGGAACGATGAGCCGGTGCCGACCGGGCTTGCGCGGGGTCTTGGCCAATCAGCGTCAGTAGTTCGCGTTCATGGGCTTCCACTTCATTCAGTGTGGTCGGTAAGGACATGACCGCCACGCGGTAGCCGAGGGTGCGCAGGCGTTCACGTAGCATCAGGGCGCTGTATTCACCGGCCAGTACCAGGTCGGGCTGCAATCGGACTATCTGCTCCAGCGAGCCATCGTGATGCGGCCATTGCCCGGTAATCCAGTCTACTGGGTAGAGCTTGACCATCTGGGAAAGACTCGCCACCTGCGCCGGATCGGCATGCTGAGCCAGCATCCAGTCCATGCAGAGGTCGAGGGAGACGATGCGCTTGGGCGCCTCTTTGCTGCTCATGGCCACTGAAAAGGCTGGCAGCAGAAGTGCGGCCAGACCGAGTATGAGGTTGAGCAGCACGACGGCCCTCCCGCTGGCGCTGCCGCGGCGATGGGTTGCAGGTGGGCGTCGTGGGGAGGCGGTCACGTTATTTCAGGCCAGGTGTCCAGGTCACCCCGATCATGGCAGTGAAAGGCGACTCCTGATAGCCGTATTCTTGCCAGTCCTCACTGAAGGTATACACCAGACGACTGTAATCCTTGTCCAGCACGTTGGCTAACTTCAGGTCGAAGGCCAGCTCCTCACTGGCGTGCCAGCTGGCGCGTAGATCAAGCAAGCCGTAACCTGGCAGCTCGGAAGTGTTGGCGGCATTGGCGTAGCTGTTGCTGACGGCGGTGAAGGTGGCACCGACGCCGATATCACCAAACTGGCGATCCAGGTTCATGGTCATGGTTCGACGGGCGCGGTTGGGCAGGGTACGTCCGGTCTGACGATCCCGCGGATCGGTGATGCTGACACCCAGTTCGCCGTACCAGCCCAGGAATTGGTGCTTCAGCGAGGTTTCAAAACCGTTGACTCGCGTGCGGTTGATATTTGCCGAGGTCCCGGCCCAAGGGAAGTCGTTGGTGGTGACGGTGGCGATCAGATCATGGATGTCAGTACGATACAGCGATGCTTCCAGCTCAGTACCCGGTTTGATCTGACTACGCCATTGCAACTCATAGCTGCGTGATTTTTCTGGTTCGAGGTCCGGATTGCCTTGATAGCCGTCGAACAGCGGCCAGTACAGATCCGCGAAGGTGGGTACGCGGAACCCCTCGGAATAGGACAAAATCAATTGGTTGCCTGGATTGACGCGGTAGCTCAGCGCTCCGTTGAAGGTAGTCTCGCCGCCAAACTGCTGATTGTCGTCGCGGCGCACGCCCAGTTCAGTGCCGAAGCGCTGGCCCTGATAATTGTGCTGGGCGAAAACCGCCTTGTTATCCCTGTTGCGAACGTCAAACGCATTGCTGCTGCGCACCTTTTCGTTCAGGTACTCAGCGCCCAGTCGTACCGTATGCTCGTCGTTCAAGGTCAGGCTGTTGAGCCAGTTGACGGAGTCACGGAAAGTATTGTTGACAGTGCTTACTGGGAATAACTTGTCGAGGTTCTCTTGCTTGTTCTCGCTGTGGCCCAGCTCGAGGCGGCTACTCCAGGTATCGCTGATACGGCCTGCAATCCAGGTGCTGGTGCTGCTCAGACTGTAATGGTCATAAGGCTTGGCCGGATTGTAGATCCAGGAACCGGGCGGGTCTTCGTGGCCGAAGGGGTTATCAACTTCGGTCTTGCCACGCTGATCCAGTAGGGTAAAGCCGGCTTCGATGGTGTCCGTGAATCTGTGGCTGAGGCTCAGTGCAAGGGAGCGGTTGCGGTAGGCATCGTCATCCGCGTCGCTGTTATAAGAGGTGCGAGTACGATCGATGCCGGCGGTTTCGACCAGCCCGGCAGAGAGGTTGAAACGGGTGCGCTCGTTGCCACCGGACAGGCCGAGTGTACGCTCGAACGTGCTATTGCTCCCGCCGGCCAGGCGCAGGTAGGGGCGCAGGCCGTCGCTGTCTCCACGGCGCGTGAAAATCTGGATGACTCCGCCCATGGCATCGGCACCGTGAATCGCAGAACGGGAGCCACGTAGAACCTCGATCCGCTCGATCTGATTGACATCCAGGAACTGGAGTACGGCTCCGGCCCCGGTCGCCAGATCCACTCGTACGCCGTCAATCAATACCAATGTCTGTGCAGTGCTGGTGCCACGTAGAAACAAGCCGTAAACAGCGCCGCGGCCACCGTAGTTGGCGACTTGCACGCCAGGTACCTGAGTCAATAATTGCGGCACGCTGGCGGGGCGCAATCGTTCGATGTCGGCACGGGTAAACACGGTGCTGGCTGCGCTGCTGTCGCTGCGTTGTTCTACCGCTCGGCTGGCAGTTATAAGGGTATTCGAGAGTTTCAGCGCTTGCTCTTGGGAGGCAGGCTGGTCAGCCAGTGCCAATCCAGGCAGCAGGGCAATACTCAGGGCAAGACGGGACAATTTCATTTTGAATCCTCAAAAGGTCAGTAAGACTTTCGAGGAGGGCAGGTAAGCAAGTGCGGACGGGGGCGAAAAGAGACAAACCGGCACGGCACTTGACGGTGATGCCCTCCGCAACACCAGTCGACATTGCATGCGGGCCGGCCTCCGGACTCTCGACGCCCATCCGCTCACCTTCCCATGCGAGTAGCACAGTGGTCATTGAGCGGACGCCGATCCATGATCGGGGTCGATTACCGTTGCGGGGGCAGTGTCGGGATTGTTCAGCAAGACTGGAACGCACCGACTTTCCGTTTCACGCCTGCAGTCAACAGGCGCACCAGCATGAAATAGCGGGGCGATGGTATGCTTACAGGCCGTCAAACACAAGCAGGGTTGCCATCTGCCGGCCCGCCCGTTACCCCCAGATGGTGCTTGCTATGCTGCTGTCCACTTCCCCTTGTTCTTTCCATGAAACCCTCGTCGCAGAGCCGCGCGACTATGCCGAGTGGCACCGTGGTCGGATGCGCTATGGGGTCTGGATGCTGCCGATTCAGTGTCCGGATCTGCTGGCACATATTGAGCGGGTGGCCAGCGAGTTGGCTGATCTGCTGCATCCCAGCCGCCGCCAGCCACACATCACCCTGTTTGTCTGCGGCTTCGAACAGCCGTGCAGGCAGTATAATGACGACTTCACAACTGCGCAGTTGCAGCAGCAGATGGTCGCGCTGGAAGCACTGGAGCAATCGCCCTGTACGCTGCAGATAGGTGCGGTGGATAGCTTTGCCAGTGCGGCGTTATTGACCGTGGCAGACCCTGAGGGGTATCTGGCCCGCTGGCGTCAGGCCTTGGCAGCGGGCTGCAGTGAGGTGCGTCAGGCAGCTTATGTACCGCACCTCACACTGGGCTTATATCGGCGGACTGTGCCAGCGGCAGAGCTGCGGCAGCGGTTGGCTGATGTGCCGCATACCGATGGCGTTGCGCTCCCGGTATCCTGTGTGGAATATGCTACCTACAGCAGCACTGATATGTTCGGACCGCTGAGCTGTCAGAAGCGCGTTTATTGGCAGCGCTGAATGTGTTATCAGATTCGATGAATCTTATTGCTTTGCTTTGCTGGATGCTTTTAATTGATATTGCTGATCAAATTTACGGACCTAATAAAACAAAGGAGCGCTCAATGAGAACCGTGGCCCAGGTAATCCAGACCAAGCAGATCAAACAGGTACACACAGTGGAAGCGGAAGACACCGTGCTTAACGCGTTGCAGATGATGGCGGATTTCAACATCGGTGCGTTGCCGGTTATCGAAAATGGCAAGGTCGTTGGTGTGGTCAGTGAGCGGGACTACGCGCGCAAATGTGTACTCAAGGGCCGGGCATCGGTGGGCACCATGGTGCGAGAAATCATGAGCAGTCCGGCGATTACCGTGAATTCGAAGATGAGTGTGCAGGAATGCCTGTCGCTGATTACCGACCGTCACCTGCGCCATTTGCCGGTGCTGGAAGAAAGCCAGCTGGTGGGTCTGATTTCCATTGGTGACCTGGTCAAGGAAACCATTTCCGAGCAGGAAGCGCTGATCCGTCAGCTGGAACAATACATTCGTGGCGAGGTTTGAAGCGCTCAGGTTGGTGAGTCGCTGATAATACCGGCGCATTTCTGCCAGGCTGGAAATGTCAAACTTTCAGCCGGGCGCGCCGTCTCACCCAATGGATGCATTGGGTGAGGAATACCATGTCGTTTATGCAATTGCGCAATGCCGGAGTCTGGGAGGTACTCAAGCGGACTGCTCGAGGATTCAGCGAGCACGATCTCTCGACCTACGCCGCCGCCCTGGCTTATCGCGCGTTATTCTCCGTTTTTCCTTTCATACTCTTTCTCATGGCACTGCTGGGGTTTCTGCACCTGCCCGATTTCTTCGACTGGCTGCGGGCGCAGGCTGTGCTGCTGTTACCGCCGATAGCCATGCAGCAGGTCGATCCGGTGCTGGATCAGTTGCAGCAGAGTCAGGGTGGCTTGATGTCGGTCGGTATCGTGCTGGCGCTCTGGACTGCCTCCATCGGCGTGCGCTCGCTGATGAATGCCATGAACAAGGTGTATCAGGTGGAAGATAGCCGTCCAACCTGGAAGCTGTTCATCCTCTCGGTGGCGTACACCATAGGCCTGGCGATCATGATGCTGTTGGCGGCAGGGTTCATGACGCTGGGGCCGCAGATCATGAGTTGGCTGGCAGCGCAGATCGGTTTGGAGCAGGTACTGGTCACGCTCTGGGCATGGATACGCTGGCCGCTGGCAATCCTGCTGCTGATGCTGGCGGTGGCGCTGATCTACTACGCCACGCCGGATGTGAAGCAGGAGTTTCGCTTTATCACTCCCGGCTCCGTGGTGGCGGTCATTGTCTGGCTGGCGGCCTCGGTCGGCTTCGGTATCTATGTGCAGAATTTCGCCAACTACAACGCCACCTACGGCAGTATCGGGGCGATTATTGTGCTGCTGCTGTACTTCTATATCTCAGCGGCCGTATTGCTCCTGGGGGCGCAGTTGAACGCGACCATCGAACATGCCTCTGTTGAGGGCAAGGATGTGGGCGACAGGGAAATGGAAGATTGAGGCCGCCCTGATCGGCCGGTTCAGCGGCAGTTGCCCGCCTTGCGATAACCCTGCTGTCGGGCCTGAGCTTCGCTGTCAAACCAGTGGACGTTATTGTCTCCTACCTGGCTGTAGCCCGGGCAGCCCTGCGGCAGGTGATAGACCTTGCTGCGTTGGTTGCCCTTGATGCGGTTTTTCGTCATCTGCGGCTGGGCGCGGGCGGGTAGGGCGCTGACCAGGCCCGCAGCGCTGTTACGGTGATTCAATGTCCATTGCCGTGCCCCGCTGACAAAGGGATTGCCATGGCCCATCAGGCGGCTGATACGTTTATCGCGCTCCTGCTCCCAACCACTGACCGGGAACTGTTTGTCCCAGGCCATCAGCAGACGTTGTTGCTGGGCGGACATGCGCAGGTCGTAATGGTCATGCATATAGAACCAGACGCGCGCGATTTGCCCTTTCACCGCATCACGCGGCTCTGCCACGCGCTCCTTGAATTCCACCTTGAAATCGCACTGGCCGTGCCGGTAGGGCGTGGCCGGTAGCATGCCAAAACGGTAGTTACTGCGGTCGGCATTGATCTCGCCGACGCTGGGCGCCAGGTTATGCAGGTTGGCTTCCATGACATTGAACACCGGGTCGCTGTTCTTGCAGTTGCTGCGTCCGCCCTGTTGCCAGCACTGGCGTTGCTGGCCGAACAGGGAGGCCGGAACAATATGCTCCCACTCGATCCGCGCCGCCCGGTTGGGTTGCGCGCGGGTCTGGTAGCCGCAGCTTGCATGATTGACCACACCGCCGGAACGGCCCGCCCATTGCCATTGGCATCCACAGTAGAAGGTGCCCTGCTGGGTGCGGTCGTGATACACCTGCTGGCGAGCCAGCGCCTTGGCCGCCTCGAAACTGCTGGGCGCGGCCAGTACCACGGGTAGATAGAAAACACAGGCAATAATAGCCAGTACGGTACGACGACAGGATCTGAACATTGAACGACTTATAGCAATGGAGAACCGGGGAATCCGACACTACGGCGGGGGTGATTGTACCTGAAAGGGCGCGCTAGAGCGTCTGGGGGATAGGGTGACGCGGAAGCTGATCAGGCTTTTGATAGCGGACGCGCTACTCTTTGTGAGTCTCGTCACATCGTCAGATGCAGGTAATTGCCCAGCTTGGCCAGCTGCTGCAGTATGCGGCCACTCAACTGCTACCATGTTTATATTCCCCGACTGGTGCGCCAAAGGAAATCGACGAGGTTCGGTTTGGCAGAGCAATCTCAAACGAACAAGCTCAAAAGGAAATCCGATGCCCGAAGTTCTCTTGCCCCGCTACCCGATCAGCGCCCGTGAGACTGGGCTGATCTGTTCCGCTCCTGATATTATTTTGCGCGACAGTCTGAATCGGCAACCGATAATGTTGCAGGCCAACACTCCCTACATGGTAGGCAATCAAGTCCGGCCCGGAGATCTTGATGTTCTCAGTATCCTGTCCGCATCAAATGCAACTTCAGACTTATCCCAGATGACTGAAGAGTTCGGTAGCGACGGCGTACAGATATTGGCAAGCTTGCAAGATCATATGGCTGCGACCTTTAGCGCGGGTGCAGGTGTATATGGTGAGCGTATGCACTTGCTGAAAAGCAGGTGGGAGGATACGAGCAGGCTTTGATCGCATACCGACAAACGAGGCTCACCGGGTCGCCGCTTCAAATCGCTTCGAGTGAGAAGGCCGTTAGAACAGCTTTCAATAAGCTGCAGGGAGTCTTCCATAATGCGATTCAGCTTATCACGGCGGACGTGAAGTCACGGAGGGGGTTGGTGCTAAGAGATCCGCAGCGAGGTCTCAATATCGCGGGCAGTAGTCGGTGTCCGAACAAGCTGTATGTCCAGAATCAAACGAATGCTCATCAGTTAGTACGTTTCACCAAGCACACGAAGTTTCTTACCAATGGCATAGCTGTCATTGATTTCACCGGTCGAGTAGGCCACATCAGAAATGCTTCTACAGCAGGTGATGACTGGCCCCGGGAAATGTTTGTCCAGTCGGCAAGTTTTGCTGCAAGTGCGACGGCTGCAACCGTAACCGTGAAAGCTGGCGCTGCTGTTCTGGGAGCCGTGATGATGTTGACACCACTTGGGCCGGTAGCATTGCTGACTGCGGGATGTAGTGGTCAACTGATCCCGGACACTGTTTTAAGTTTTTCTTCTGCCACTACC
>CAYYUQ010000099.1:0-10709 GCA_964474945.1 uncultured Halopseudomonas sp.
TACGTACGGTTCTGTGAGAGGGATGAGGCGGCGACGCCTCACCCTACTCGATGTGTCTGGGTTGTCACATTGGCGGGTCAGCCGGGGGCGCATCGGGCTATCCGACTACACGGGTGGGTGATACCTGTTGATTCGTTCAACAGGGTGTTCCTAACACTGCAGCGCGAAACTGGTAACCTGTGCCGTTGCGAAGATCTGGATAATAAGAGAGCCACGATGTCCCAGAGTGCGATCCGTCCGAACATGGTACTTACTGTGTTGTGCGGCACCCTTACTTCCCTGGTGGTGATTGGATTAGGCCGTCTGGCTTATGGTGTCATTCTCCCGTCAATGCGTGCAGACCTTGGTTTGTCCTATCAGCAAGCGGGCATTCTCGGGACGGTCACTGCCCTGTGTTATGTCTGTTTTGTCCTCGCTGGTGGGCTGGCGGCGGCTCGTTGGGGGCCCAGAGCTTCCATCCTGTTCGGCATGTTGATTGTGTCGGCGGGGTTTGTCGGGCTGGCCTTTGCTGCTGAGTTCTGGTTGATAACCCTGTTGATGGGGCTGTTGGGCTTCGGAACCGCCTTTGCATTCGCCCCGATGGTGGCGCTGTTGGCTACCTGGTTTCCGGATAAGCGCGGGCTGGTCATCGGCTGCATGAGCAGCGGCGTCGGTATTGGCATTTTGGTAGCGGGCATGCTGGTGCCGTTTCTGTTCAGCGTGTTCGGAGAACAGGGGTGGCGGGTGAGCTGGGGTGTGTTTGCCGGGATTTCGCTGCTGGTCGTGCTCATGATTGGGTTGTTCGTGCGCAACCCGCCTCAGATGACCGCCAATGCGGCCGGGCAATTACCTTCGGGCGAGAAATGGCTGATTTATCGCAACCCACGGGTACTCATTGTGGCTGCTACCTACGGCATTATCGGTCTCGGCTATATCGTGCAGACCGTATTCATGGTCAGTTTCATGGTCGAGACGGGCTACAGCGAAGCCATCGCCGGGCGTTATGTCGCCATGATGGGGTTGTTATCCATCATTGCCGGCCCGCTATGGGGCTGGGTGTCTGATCTGTGGGGCAGGGGCAACGCGCTGGTGTTGTCGATATTTCTAGTGATGATATCCATGTCGCTGCCGCTGATTGAGCAGACGCTGCCGTATTTCTTTCTTCATTTTCTGGTGATGGGGGTGTCGATTAATGGATTGTTCGCCATGATCCAGACCAGTGCTACGGATCAGGTGGCGCCCCGCTATATTCCGATAGCGTTCAGCTTTGCGACGCTGTTCTTCGCCGTCGGCCAGTTTCTCGGGCCGGCGATAGCCGGCTGGTTGATCGAAACTACAGGCGGCTTTACCGCGGCCTTTGGCTTCACGCTGCTGGTATTGACGGTGGGCTTTGGTTTGGCCTTGCTGATTCGCCGTTTCCCCAAGGAATTGGCAGTAGGGGAGCCGGGCGTGACACCGGCTCCGCAAACGAAGGTATCTGCGGGAAGCTGATCAGTTTTGCGCGATGGTGGCCAGCTGCGGCACAGCCCACTCCAGCAGCTGTATCGCCAGCGCGGCGCTGGCTTGGTCATAGCCTTCGATGACATGTGGCACGCTGGTGCCGTCGATCGGCTGTCGTACGGTGAAATCATGACTGATATAGATGCGTCGGCTTTCCGGATTGATCAGGCGCGCCTGCAGCTCAATCAGGATGTGGGGATCATTGCTGGCGACGACCTGGAAACGACGCAGGTCGCTACCCATGTGTACATCCGCATGCAGGGCGTTTTCATCGGTGGTCACGGTGCTGAGTGCACCCTGGGTCTGGAAGGCGCGAGCCAGATATCCTCGTAGTAGCGTAGGGGTTGGGTCGCTCCAGCGTATGCCCTTGTAACTGAGAAGTTGATTGTCGGTTGCCTGAACCACGAGGCGTGGGCCGCTGTGGGCATAGCCAGCCTGAGGGGTGTCGATACGCAGCGACAGGGATAGACGCTGATCGTTAGCCTGGCTGATCTGCGGCGGCTGCGGGAACTGATACACAGCAAGGGCTTCCGACTCAGGTAACAGCGTGCAGGCGCTCAAGCTGAGCAAACCGGTAAACAGGCCGGTGGCCAGAATCAATCGAATCACGGCTCATACTCCTCGAATGTGTCCCGGCCAAGCAGGAAGCGGGCAGGGTTATCTTCCAGACGGCGGGTAATTGAGCGCAGCGCGGTCAGGCTGCCGCGCAGTTCGGCAATGGCAGGCTCCAGTTGTCCCAACCCCTGCATACCACTGGAGAAGCTTTCGCTGTTATCACTCAACATCTTCTCAAGCGTTTCGCTGGTGCTGGCGATGGAGTTCAGCGTCTGTTCAACATTGTTCAGGGTACGGGTGCCCTGTTCGTTGAGCAGTGTATTGACGTTGCTGATGAGTTCGGTGGCCTGTTGGCTGGCAGCGGTCAGCTCGCTGACCAGTACCTTCACGTCCTCGCTTTGACTGGAGAGGCTGCCGGCGGCCTGTTCGACGGAAGCCAGGGTGCTGGCAACCCGCTCGGCGTTCTCTTCGGATAACATGTCTCGCGCATTGGTGACCAGTTGATTGATGTTGGTCATCAGGTCTTCGCCGTTGGCCAGCAGGCTGGAAATCGGCGAGGGCGTGGCATGGATGCGCGCGTTCTGACTACCGTCACCCTCCAGCAATGGGCTATCCGTACGGCCGGGCACCAGTTCGATTACGGTATTGCCGGTAATGCCGGTAAAGGTCAGGCGGGCTTTGGTGTCCTGCGTGACTGGAGCAGTACCGGTGATGCGGATGCCGGCGAGCACCTGCGCTGGGTCTGCTGGATCGAGAGTCAATTCGGTTATGTCGCCGATGGGAATGCCCCGGTACTGCACCGCGCTGCCGCGGGATAGGCCAGTGACCGCTTCGCGAAAGACAACGGTGTAGTAGCGGTAGTCCGAGCTGGTATTGGCGTTGCTGATCCAGATGGCAAACAGTACTGAGCCGGCGCCGGCCAGCAGGGTAAACAGTCCGATGACGACATGGTGAGCACGGGTTTCCATTAGCGGTCTTGCTCCGGCTGATGGGCCTGGCGGGCGGCTGCGGCAGCGGCGCGCCCACGGGGGCCATGAAAGTAGTCCTGAATCCACTCGTTGTCCGTGGCAGCGACACGCTCCAGGGTGTCTGCTACCAGCACGCGCTTCTCTGCCAGCACGGCAATACGGTCGCAAATGGCATACAGGGTGTCCAGATCGTGGGTAACCAGAAATACACTGAGTCCCAGCGCATCCCGCAGGGTCAGAATCAGTTGATCGAAAGCCGCGGCGCCGATTGGATCCAGGCCTGCGGTGGGTTCATCGAGAAACAGGATGTCCGGATCCAGCGCCAGTGCGCGGGCCAGTGCGGCGCGCTTGACCATGCCGCCGGACAGTTCCGAGGGAAATTTGTCGCCGGCATTATGCGGCAGGCCAGCGATCGCGAGCTTCATGCTGGCCAGATGTTCCGCATCGTTCCGGCTCAGGCCGGCATGCTCTATCAAGGGCAGAGCGATGTTCTCGGTAACGGTCAGAGAAGAGAACAATGCGCCGCGTTGAAACAGGACGCCGAAACGCCGTTCCACCAGCGAGCGATGATGCTCATCGAGGTTGCCCAGTTCTTCGCCGAACACCTTGACGCTTCCGGCGTTGGGTCGCCGCAGGCCGACAATCGAGCGGAGCAATACGGATTTCCCGGTTCCCGAACCGCCGACCACACCGAGAATTTCTCCCGGCTGAATACTCAGGTCCAGGTTTTCATGCACGACCTGGCTGCCGAACCGATTGACCAGTCCGCGTATCTCCACCAGTGGTGCTTTTTCGGCCCGGTTCACCAGCCCATCTCCATGAAAAACAGTGCGGCTACCGCATCGAGCAGAATCACAACGAAGATCGACTGCACCACCGCGGACGTCGTATGTTCACCGACTGACTCGGCGCTGCCGGTAACCTTGAAGCCTTCCATGCAACCGATGACGGCGATCAGAAATGCAAACAGCGGGGCCTTGGACATGCCGAGGTAAAAATGCTGGGCTGCCACGTTCTGCTGCAGGATATTGAGGAACATGGTTGGAGAAATATCCAGCGCTAGAGCGCAAACTACTGCACCGCCGAGCATACCCGAGAGCATGCCGATAAAGGTCAGGGCAGGTAGCGAAATGATCATCGCGATGACCCGGGGGATGACCAGAATATGCAGTGGGTTAAGGCCCAGCGTGCGGATCGCGTCGATTTCCTCGTTGGCCTTCATTGAGCCGATTTGCGCGGTAAAAGCGCTGGCGGTACGGCCGGCCATCAGGATCGCCGTCAGCAGTACGGCAAATTCCCGTAGAAAGGAAAAGGCAATCAGGTCAACGGTGTAAATGGTAGCGCCGAAGTCGGCCAATACAGTCGCGCCAAGGAATGCGATAACCGCGCCAACCATGAAGGTCAGTAGCGCGACAATGGCCACGGCATTCAGGGCGATCTGCTCGATCTGGGCGACGATGGAGGTGACTCGCCATTGGGATGGGCGCAACAGTCCACCAGCCAGTCCCGCCAGGGTCATGCCACTGAAGCCCAGCAGCACCTTCAGGTGATCATAGAGCGTCACAGTGTATTGCCCAACGTTGCCGAGCATTTCAATGACGGCGTTCTGTCGTGGGGGCGGTTCTTCGCTGCTCTGCAAACCGGTAGCAATACGTGCCAGTAACACGCGGCGCTCTTCCGGCAGGGCCTGGGCATCCGTGGTCAACGCGTGAACAAGCTCACTACCGAGCAGCTCGGTGAGCAGCTGGCCGCCTGCGGTATCCAGACGACCAATCTGATGCAGATCAGCCTGAGCGAACTGGCTGCCGTTCTTTTGCAGCTGCTGCACCTGCTGGCGTAGCTCAGCGTAATGCTCCAATACCCAGTCACCCTGAATGATCAGGTGCGCTGGGTTATCAGGGGAATGGCTGATGAAACGGTCGTCAGGGGCATCCGGCATGGGGTGCTCCGTTGAGTTCCGGTGGGCGAGGCTCAGGTGCGTTTCACTCCGAACTCTTCAGAGAGGGTGCCGGGGCCATCAGTGATCTTGTCGGCGTAATCACGGGGCGGCTCCAGCGTATCGAATACCGGCTCGATGCGCTCGCGCGATTCTGGTTCGACTTCCTGTTCCAGGGCAGCGAGCAGGCGTTGACGAGTCACATCGTCAGGCGCGAGTTCCACTGCGGCCTGGCCCAGATGCTCTTGAATGTCCTGATAGCTGCGGTTCAGTCGGGTTACCAGACTGGCAGTGGTGTTGAAATGGCTGGCGACTTCCTGCTGGTATTCCTCAAAACGCAATTGCAGGCTTTCCAGTTGTGCCTGGGTGCTGGAGCTGTGTCCACCGCTCAAGCGTGGCGCCAATCGCGCTACAATAATGCCCACAATGAAGCCCACGGCCAGGGCAATGACAACTGCAATCCACAGGTTTTCGCTTGTATCCACCTTGGGTCCCTCGTTGAATCTATAACACGACGCTCTTGCGCCGCACTGGTCTGTTGTTACGGTAGCGGCATTTTACAAACAAGGCTAGGGTCTGTTGATGTTTCAGGCCCTGGCTCAGAGTATCCGACGCAGACGCTCTGGCCGCAGTCACGGAGAAAAATGAATGAATCGCAACGCTGAACAACGCCATCTCATCGATGGTCCCATCGGATCGCTTGAAATTCTAGTAACCCGTGCTGAGAACGCCAGAGCGGTAGCGGTGATCTGCCATCCCCATCCGCTGCATGGCGGTACCATGCATAACAAGGTGGTTTCTACCCTCATGCGTGCTGCCCGGGATCAGGGAGCCAGCACTATCCGTTTCAACTTCCGCAGTGTAGGGCAAAGCGCAGGCGAGCATGCAGATGGGATAGGCGAAATTGATGATTGCCAGGCGGTGATCGATTGGGCTGCCAGCGAGTTTGCGGGGCTGCCGTTGTGGTTGATGGGGTTTTCCTTCGGCGGTTATGTCGCAGCGGCAACCGCGCGCGCCCAACCAGCCTGGCCCGCCGCGGTGGTTCTGGTGGCGCCTTCCGTTGAGCGGCTGCCTTTCGCTGATTTGATGCCGTTGCCCGGTCAGGTGGATGTCATGATGGGCGAAGCTGATGAGGTGGTAGCATCTCAGGACGTGTTTGATCTGCTGGAAGGTCAGCCCGGAGTAACCCTGGTGCGCTTTCCCGAGACCGGCCATTTCTTCCATGGCAAGCTGGTGGAGTTGAAGGCGGCGACCGAGGACGTATTGCGTTGATTGCCAATTGGCGGCATGGCGGGTAGAGTATCGGCCCCTGTTTTACCCTGGACTCCCCAGTATGACGCCCCTTGAACGCTACCAGGCGGATCTCAAGCGCCCGGATTTTTTCCACGATCCCGCGCAAGAAAATGCAGTAAGGCATTTGCAACGGCTGTATGACGATATTCTCAAGGCGGGCCCGCCACGCAGTGTCGGCTTGCTTGGTCGTTTCCGTCCAAAGCGCAGTCTGCCGGTCAAGGGTCTGTATTTCTGGGGCGGAGTAGGGCGCGGCAAGACCTATCTGGTCGATACCTTCTTCGATGCTTTGCCGATCCAGCGCAAGATGCGTACGCACTTCCACCGTTTCATGCAGCGTGTACATCAGGAGTTACGTGAGCTCAAGGGTGAAAAGAACCCGCTGAAGTTGATTGCCCGCAAGTTCGCTGATGAAGCGCGGGTAATCTGCTTCGATGAATTCTTCGTTTCTGATATTACCGACGCGATGATTCTTGGCACCCTGATGGAAGAGCTGTTCGATAATGGCGTCATCCTCGTGGCGACCTCGAATATCGTACCGGATGGGCTATACAAGGATGGCCTGCAACGGGCGCGCTTCCTGCCGGCTATTGCGCTGCTGAATGAGCACACCGAAGTGGTCAATGTGGACAACGGCGTGGATTATCGTCTGCGTGCGTTGGAGCAAGCTGACCTCTATCACTACCCCCTGGGTGCGGATGCTGAAGCAAGTCTGGATCGTAGCTTCCGCAGTCTGGTGATGGAGCCTGAGCACGTGCAGATCGGCGCCGAGCTGAATATCGAAAACCGAATGGTCAAGGCGGTGCGCCTGTACGAGAACGTTGCCTGGTTCGAATTCCGTGAGCTGTGCGACGGCCCGCGTAGTCAGAATGACTATATTGCGCTGGCGAAGATTTTTCAGGCAGTACTGCTGGCCAATGTTGAGCAGATGAATGTAGCCAAGGACGACATGGCGCGGCGTTTCATCAATCTGGTGGATGAATTCTACGACCGTAACGTCAAGCTGATCATATCCGCAGAAGTGCCGCTGAAGGATCTGTATGTTGGTGGTCGGCTGGATTTTGAGTTTCAGCGCACGCTGAGTCGCCTGCTGGAAATGCAATCCCACGAATATCTGGCACGCCCACACAAACCGTAGGCCTGCTGCCTCTCCGATCCGCTACCCACCTGTACCGATGCAGCGCAGCTGCGCTGCATCGGTATAACCCGGGCTCAGGGTGCGGGGTTGGGTTGGCTGCGATGGATTTCCTCGATGTTTTCGAGAACCTTGTCGGTCAGCCCCATATTGATACTGCTGAGGTTGCGGTTCAGCTGATCCATATTGGTCGCGCCAATAATGTTGCTGGTAACAAAAGGCTGCCGGGTAACGAAGGCCAGTGCCATTTGTGCAGGATCCATGCCGTGATCCCGGGCCAGCTGAACATAGCGGGCGCAGGCCTTTTGCGCTTGCGGGTTGGTATAACGGCTGAAGCGACTGAACAAGGTCAGTCGTGCCTTGTCGGGACGCAGGCCATTCAGATATTTGCCGGTCAGTGTGCCAAACGCCAATGGTGAATAAGCCAGCAGGCCGGCCTGCTCGCGAATGGATATTTCGGCCATACCGATTTCGTAACTGCGGTTCAACAGGTTGTACGGGTTTTGAATGCTGACAATGCGCGGCCAGCCTCGAGCTTCAGCCAGTTGCAGAAAGCGGCTGGCGCCCCAGGGTGTTTCGTTGGACAGCCCGATATGGCGAACCTTGCCGGCGCGTACCAGGTCATCGAGTACTTCCAGCGTGTCCTCGATTGGCGTCATCTGCTCTTCCATGCTGTGCTGATAGCCCAGTTGGCCGAAAAAGTTGGTGTGGCGATCCGGCCAATGTAACTGATACAGGTCGATGTAATCGGTTTTCAGGCGCTTGAGGCTCCCTTCCAGGGCGGCGGTGATATGCTCTCTGGTGAAGCGCGTTTTGCCTCCACGAATATGCTGCATGTCGCGGCTGGGGCCAGCTACCTTGCTGGCAAGAATCCAGCGCTCGCGATTGCCGTGCTGGCGGAAGTACTCGCCAATGATGTTCTCGGTCGCGCCGTAGGTATCGCCGCGCGGCGGCACGGGGTACATCTCTGCACAATCCATGAAATTGACACCTGCGGCCTGGGCCCGGTCGATCTGGCCAAAGGCATCCCGCTGGGTGTTCTGCTCACCCCAGGTCATGGTGCCAAGGCACAGGGCGCTGACTTTCAGTGAGCTGTTGCCGAGAGGGCGATATAGCATGTCGGGCTCCGATCAGAGAATGAAGGGGTATTATCGATCAATCATGAAATAAAGGTTGTAATTTTTCACCCCATTGGCATAATGCCGCCCACTCTCGACAGGAAGCCTAGCCTGTCGTTGTTGTTACAGCCCGGAATGCCACCCAGACCCCACAGCCCCCACTGAGTGTCTGCCCAGGCTCACTGGTTGTAAAAACACATATCATTCTGTAAGATTCGCCCTCTTTGAAATCATAGAGCGGCCTCTGAGGCTAGGATTTAATGAAAACCTTCAGCGCCAAACCGGAAACAGTAAAACGCGACTGGTACGTAGTAGATGCCACTGGTCTGACCCTTGGTCGTCTGGCTACCGAAGTTGCTTCACGCCTGCGTGGCAAGCACAAGCCTGAGTATACTCCGCACGTGGATACCGGCGATTACATCGTGATCGTAAATGCCGAAAAAATCCATGTAACCGGAAACAAGGTTCAGGACAAGATGTACTACAGCCACACCGGCTTTCCGGGCGGTCTCAAGAGCATCAACTTTGAGAAGCTCAATCAGCGTGCTCCTGAGCGTATCATCGAGATCGCCGTTAAAGGCATGCTGCCCAAGAACCCTCTGGGTCGGGCAATGTACCGTAAGATGAAAGTGTACGCAGGTGCCTCTCATCCGCATGCTGCTCAGCAGCCCCAAGAACTCAAGGTCTAACAGGAGCTCACTATGTCGGTGACACAAAACTACGGTACTGGCCGTCGTAAAACCGCCACCGCTCGGGTGTTCCTGCGTCCGGGTACTGGTAATATTTCCATCAACAACCGCAGCATCGAAACCTTCTTTGGTCGCGAAACTGCTCGCATGGTTGTTCGTCAGCCGCTGGAACTGACCGATAGCACTGAAAAGTTTGACGTTTACGTCACTGTTCAGGGCGGCGGTATCTCCGGTCAGGCAGGCGCCATCCGTCACGGTATTACCCGTGCACTGATGGAGTATGACGAGACACTGCGTAGCGAATTGCGTAAAGCTGGTTTCGTTACTCGCGATGCTCGTGAAGTTGAGCGTAAGAAAGTGGGTCTGCGTAAAGCGCGTAAGCGTCCGCAATACTCCAAGCGTTAAGCCGTCAGGCTTCAGCGTTTCAAAAACGCCCGGTTCCTTATTCAGGAAGCCGGGCGTTTTTGTGTCTGCGACAAGGTGTCGCGTAAACAGATGCTGTGCGCAAGCCCCTGAAATACGCAGCTTCAGGTACACTTTACAAGTTCCCGGATAATGGAGATCACCTTGTCATGATAGGGGTTTTTCATTACCATCTGTTTCATTTTGTGCAGGCAGTTCAAAACTTGAAAAGGCCTTGTTCAAAGGTCTGATTAGCTGATGGGAGACGACTGGATGAGTAATGACGGCGTAAATAACGGCCGGCGTCGCTTCCTGGTAGCAGCCACGAGTGTGGTGGGTGCTGCTGGTGTAGTGGGGGTAGCTGTGCCCTTCGTAGGGTCATGGTTCCCAAGCGCAAGAGCCAAGGCGGCAGGTGCGCCGGTTAAAGTGAATATCAGCAAGATCGAGCCAGGCCAGCAAATTGTTGCTGAATGGCGTGGTCAGCCGATTTTCATCTCGCGCCGGACACCCGAGGCGCTGGCCCTGCTGGATGAAATGGACAGCGTCCTCGCCGATCCTGAGTCCACTTCTGCAGACCAGCCTGGTTATATTGAAGGCAAGACCCGGTCTATCAAACCTGAAATACTGGTAGTCTTGGGTATCTGTACTCATCTGGGCTGTTCGCCGCTGTTCAAGCCGCAGGTTGGTGCAGTGGATATGGGTGCAGACTGGAAGGGCGGTTACTTCTGTCCTTGTCACGGCTCGTTCTACGACATGTCCGGTCGCGTGTTCAAGAGCAACCCTGCTCCGAAGAACCTCCCAGTGCCGCCGCATAGCTACGAATCTGCTGACGTCATCATCATTGGTGTGGATCAGGAGGAGACAGCCTGATGAGCAAGCTACTTAACTGGGTCAACGAACGTATGGCCGTTACTCAGGTGTGGGAAGATCACCTGAGTAAGTATTACGCCCCCAAGAACTTCAACTTCTTCTACTTCTTCGGCTCGCTGGCGATGCTGGTATTGGTTAACCAGTTGGTTACCGGTGTCTGGCTGACCATGAGCTACGAGCCATCCGGCGCAGGCGCCTTTGCTTCCGTTGAATACATCATGCGTGATGTGGAGTACGGCTGGCTGCTGCGTTACCTGCACTCCACCG
>CAYYUQ010000100.1:0-10498 GCA_964474945.1 uncultured Halopseudomonas sp.
TACGTACGGTTCTGTGAGAGGGATGAGGCGGCGACGCCTCACCCTACTCGATATTCTATTTGTAATTTCTATCGCCCCGCTTGATGTTAATCATTATGTCTATTCGGTGCGTTCTCATATGATCTGTTGTATACCACCGGTTCGTTGCCGCTGGATACGAATTGACCAGGAGAGAACGAGATGACTGACAAGCCAAAACTTACCACAGTGGCCGGAGCCCCGGTCGGCGATAACCAGAATGTTGAAACCGCAGGGCCGCGCGGGCCAATGTTATTGCAAGACGTATGGTTCCTGGAAAAACTTGCGCATTTCGATCGTGAAGTTATTCCTGAGCGCCGTATGCACGCCAAAGGCTCGGGAGCCTTCGGGGAATTCGTGGTTACGCACGACATCACCCAGTACACCAAGGCTCGCCTGTTCGCGGAAGTCGGCAAGAAAACCCCCATGTTTGCGCGTTTTTCCACCGTCGCCGGTGAGCGTGGCGCAGCGGATGCCGAGCGTGATATCCGTGGTGCCGCTTTGAAGTTCTATACCGAGCAGGGCAACTGGGACATGGTGGGCAACAACACCCCAGTGTTTTTCTTCCGTGACCCACTGAAATTCCCTGACCTGAACCACGCAGTAAAGCGTGATCCGCGCACCAACATGCGTAGCGCGAACAATAACTGGGACTTCTGGACGGGCCTGCCGGAATCCCTGCACCAGGTGACCTATGTCATGGGCGACCGAGGCATCCCCGCCGGCTATCGGCATATGCACCTGTTTGGTTCGCATACCTACAGCTTCATCAGTGGGGATAATCAGCGTTACTGGGTCAAGTTCCACTTCAAGACCCAGCAGGGCATCAAGAACCTGACCGATGAAGAGGCGGCCGCAATCGTCGCCAATGACCGCGAGAGTTCACAGCGTGATCTTTACGAGGCAATCGAGAACGGCGATTTTCCCCGATGGACGATGTATGTGCAGATCATGCCGGAAGCAGAAGCAGCCGACTATCGCTTCCATTCCTTTGACCTGACCAAGGTCTGGTCCAAGCAGGATTATCCGCTGATTGAGGTGGGTTACGTTGAGCTGAATCGCAATCCGGATAACTACTTCCAGGATGTGGAGCAGGCGGCCTTTACTCCGGCCAACGTGGTGCCCGGTATCAGCTTCTCTCCGGATCGTATGCTGCAGGGGCGTTTGTTCTCCTATGGCGACGCACAGCGCTACCGTCTGGGCGTGAACCACCACCAGATTCCGGTAAACGCGCCCCGTTGCCCGGTAAACAGTTACCACCGCGATGGTGCCATGCGCGTGGATGGCAATCAGGGCAGCCGTCTGCATTACGAGCCGAATACCTACGGTGAGTGGCAGGAGCAGCCCGACTTCAGCGAGCCGCCGTTGGCTCTGGAAGGTGCCGCTGCACGTTACGATTTCCGTGCGGATGATGCTGACTACTTCACTCAGCCCGGTAATCTGTTCCGTCTGATGTCAGCAGATGAGCAACAACGTCTGTTCCAGAACACAGCGAGGGCCATGAAGGGTGTGGATCGCCACATCATGACTCGCCATATCACTCACTGCTACAAGGCTGATCCGGCCTACGGCAAGGGCATAGCGGCCGCGCTGGATATACCGATGTCTGAAGTACCGGTCTGATAACACCGGTGGTTGGAGCCCGCGATGCAGTCTGGTCGCGGGCTTTTTTGTGTCTGCGTGGTGTTGGTCATGGCGGCGAATCTTCCGCTAGCTTCTGCGCTGCTACGACCCTGCTACGACACGCCGTGAACACATCCCTGTGGGCTCGTTGATGTCATCCCTGACATCAAACGGTCGTAGCTGGGTCGTCCCAGCGCAACAGCAGAGACTCCGAGGTGTTGTGGGTTTTACTGGCAGCAGCTCGGAGTTAACCGGCGGGCTGGGGTGCAGGGCTGTGCCGACCGTCGGTTTTCAGGGATGAAAACCGCGAGCTTACAGGGAAGTACTTGCAGCGTGTCGGCACGGCCCCGCACCCCAGCATGGCTTTGCACGTGCGGGCAGCAAGGCAGAGGCAGACCCCCAATCTGAAGCCACAAAAAAGCCCGCCGCCCAAAGGACACGCGGGCTTCACGTCAGACCGACAATCAGAACGCCGGAACCACCGCGCCCTTGTACTTCTCTTCGATGAAGGTCTTCACTTCGTCGCTCTGCAGCGCGTTCACCAGCTTGCCGACGGCTTCGTCGTCCTTGTTATCGGAGCGGGTCACCAGGATATTGGCGTAGGGGGAATCCTCACCCTCGATGGCCAGGGCATCTTCGGTGGGGTTCAGGCCGGCTTCCAGTGCGTAGTTGGTGTTGATCAGCGCAAGGTCTACCTGATCCAGTACGCGGGGCAGGGTGGCGGCTTCCAGTTCGCGGATGCGGATATTGTGTGGATTGTCTTCAATGTCGCGCGGCGTGGACAGGATGTTGTTGTCGTCCTTCAGGCTGATCACACCGGCTTTGGCCAGCAGCAACAGGGCGCGGCCGCCATTGGTGGCGTCGTTGGGGATGGCAACGGTAGCGCGCTTGGGCAGGTTGTCCAGTGAGGTCAGCTTGCTGGAGTAGATGCCGAAAGGCTCAACGTGGATGTTGGCAACGCTGACCAGGTCAGTGCCACGGCCCTTGTTGAACTCGTCCAGATACGGCTTGTGCTGGAAGAAATTGGCGTCCAGACGGCCTTCGGTTACCTGCAGGTTGGGCTGCACGTAATCAGTAAATACCTTGATATCCAGCTCCACGCCCTGCTCAGCCAGGCCTGGTTTAACGAATTCCAGCAGCTCGGCGTGCGGCACGGCGGTGGCGGCGACGCTCAGTTTATCGGCGGCATGGGCGCCAAAGGCAGTAGCCAGGGCCAGAACAGCAACAATCTTTTTCATGGGGAGCTCCGAAGATGAGGTTAGTGGCTGTTATTTACGTGAATAGTGGACAACCAGACGGTCGCCGATACTTTGCAGAATCTGCACCAATATCAACAGTAATACAACGGTAACCACCATGACATCAGTCTGG
The DNA here is from genome assembly GCA_964474945.1 of uncultured Halopseudomonas sp. GTDB lineage: Bacteria > Pseudomonadota > Gammaproteobacteria > Pseudomonadales > Pseudomonadaceae > Halopseudomonas. The sequence continues at coordinate 3,013 of CAYYUQ010000100.1, forward strand.
AATCGCTGATAGCCGTAGCGTATGGCCAGGTCGCCCAGACCGCCACCGCCAACCACGCCAGCCATGGCCGTATAGGACACCAGGGTAATGGCGATCACGGTAACGGCGGCGATGATGCCGGGGCGGGCTTCAGGCAGCAGTGCGCGGGTAATGATTTGCTGCGTAGTGGCACCCATGGCCTGGGTGGCTTCGATGATGCCGCGATCTACCTCCCGCAGGGCAGTCTCCACCAGCCGGGCGAAGAAGGGCGTGGCTCCCACCACCAGCGGCGGAATGGCCCCGGCGACACCCAGCGAGGTGCCGGTAATTAGCTTGGTAAAGGGAATCATCACAATCAGCAGGATGATGAAGGGCAGTGAGCGCAGGGCGTTGACGATCAGCGACAGCACCGCGTACAGGCCGTTGCGCTGGAACATCTGTTTGGGGCCGGTGAGAAACAGCAGGATGCCCAGCGGCAGACCCAGCAGCACAGTGAAGAACAGCGAGCCACCGAGCATCAGCAGGGTATCCAGGGTGGCGATCCAGATGTCATACCAATCGATATTGCTGAACAGTTCGCTCATCCGCGTAATACCTCAACATGCACATCGGCCTTGGCCAGTTGCTCCATGGCTGCATCCACATCACCACCAATCAGCGCCAGGGTGAGCTGACCGCAGGGCAAATCGCGGATGCGGTCGATGCGTCCGGCCAGAATGCTGTAATCCACGCCCGTGGCACGTGCCACCTGGCCGAGCAGCGGGGCGAAGGTCGCTTCGCCGAGGAAGGTCAGACGCAGGATGCGACCCGGCACATGGGCAAAATCGACAGCCTGGGCATCGTCGCTTTCGTCATCGAACACAAAGCTGCGGGTGGTGGGATGTTGTGGGTGCAGAAATACATCGGTGACCTTGCCCTGTTCGACGATGTGTCCACCATCCATCACCGCCACCTGATCGCATACCCGACGGATCACATCCATCTCATGGGTAATCAATACGATGGTCAGCTTCAGTTCCTGATTGATCTCCGCCAACAATTGCAGCACCTGGCGGGTGGTGTGTGGATCCAGCGCGCTGGTCGCCTCGTCGCACAGCAGGATGGTGGGCTCGGTGGCCAGCGCCCGGGCAATGCCGACCCGCTGTTTCTGGCCGCCGGACAGCTGCGCTGGGTACTTGTTGGCGTGCTCACTCAGACCTACCCGTGCCAGCAGCGATTTGACCCGTTCGTTGATCTGTTTGCGATCCAGTTCTGCGGCCAGCCGCAGGGGCATTGCGACATTATCGGCCACCGTTGCTGAGGACAACAGATTGAAGTGCTGGAAGATCATGCCGACCCGCCGACGGAAGCGCCGCAGTCCCGGGGCATCCAATGCGGTGACATCCTCGCCATTGACCAGGATGCTGCCGCTGCTGGGTTCTTCCAAGCGGTTGATCAGGCGCAGCAGGGTGCTCTTGCCTGCGCCGGAGTGGCCGATGATGCCGTATATCTGTCCGGCTTCGATGCTCAGGTCAGTCGCATGCAGAGCGGGTATGTCCCGACCGGCGACCTCATAAGCTTTGCTTACCTGCTGAAATTCAATCACAGCTGTTCTCGTTACACATGGTCGGTTGGATGGTGGCGATGACCGCCGGTCATCTGTCCCTTTCCAGCAGGGGACCGAGAAAGTGTCCTGTATAGGATTGAGGTGCCTCGGCAACCTGCTCAGGTGTGCCGGTAGCAATGATCTTGCCGCCTCTGGAGCCACCCTCGGGGCCGATGTCGACAATCCAGTCCGCAGTCTTGATCACGTCCAAGTTGTGCTCGATCACCACCAGGGTATTACCGTGGTCGCGCAGCCGGTGCAGCACATCCAGCAGTTGCTGGATATCGGCAAAGTGCAGGCCGGTGGTGGGCTCGTCGAGGATGTACAGGGTCTTGCCGGTGTCGCGTTTGGACAGTTCCCGGGCCAGCTTCACGCGCTGGGCTTCACCGCCGGACAGGGTGGTGGCGGACTGGCCGAGGCGCACGTAGGACAGGCCCACGTCGATCAGCGTCTGCAGCTTGCGCGCCAGTGCGGGTACCGCATCGAAGAACTCGCGGGCTTCCTCGATGGTCATTTCCAGCACCTCGTGGATGTTCTTGCCCTTGTACTTGATCTCCAGCGTCTCGCGGTTGTAACGCTTGCTCTTGCACACATCGCAGGGCACATAGATATCCGGCAGAAAGTGCATTTCCACCTTGATCAGACCGTCGCCCTGGCAGGCCTCGCAACGGCCGCCCTTGACGTTGAAGGAGAAGCGACCCGCCTTGTAGCCCCGGGAGCGGGCTTCCTGGGTGCCGGCAAACAGGTCGCGGATCGGCGTGAACAGCCCGGTATAGGTCGCCGGATTCGAGCGTGGCGTGCGGCCGATCGGGCTCTGGTCGATATCCACCACCTTGTCCAGGTGTTGCAGGCCATCAAAGCTGGCGTAGGGGGCAGCATCCAGCGTGGTGGCACCGTTCAGCGCGGTAGCGGTGATCGGGTACAGGGTGTTGTTGATCAGCGTCGACTTGCCGGAACCGGAAACCCCGGTGACGCAGGTGAACAGGCCGACCGGAATCTCCAGATTGACCTTCTGCAGGTTGTTGCCGCAGGCGCCCTTGAGGCGCAGCCACTTGTCCTTGGTCGGCGGATTGCGCTTGGCCGGCACCGGGATCTTCTTCGCGCCCGACAGATACTGGCCGGTCAGCGAGTTCGGATCATCCATCACCTGCTGCGCCGTGCCGTGGGAAACGATCTGGCCGCCGTGCACACCGGCGCCGGGGCCGATATCCACCACGTAGTCAGCCAGCCGGATGGCGTCCTCATCATGCTCGACCACGATCACCGTGTTGCCCAGGTCGCGCAGATGAATAAGGGTGCTGAGCAGTCGCTCATTGTCGCGCTGGTGCAGGCCGATGGACGGCTCGTCGAGGATATACATGACGCCGACCAGTCCGGCACCGATCTGGCTGGCCAGGCGGATACGCTGGGCTTCGCCGCCGGACAGGGTGTCGGCACTGCGATCCAGCGCCAGATAATCCAGTCCGACGTTGACCAGAAACTGCAGGCGCGCGCGGATTTCCTTGAGGATCTTCTCGGCGATCTCGCCGCGGTTACCCGGCAGAGTCAGTTGTTCGAAATATTCCGCTGCGGCACCGACCGGCAGGGTGGTGATGCCGGGCAGGTTACGGCCGTCGATGAACACATGGCGCGCCTCACGGCGCAGGCGGGTGCCGCGGCAGTCCGGGCAGGGCTGGGTACTGAGGTATTTGCTCAGCTCCTCGCGCACGCTCTGTGATTCGGTTTCCCGGTAGCGCCGTTCGAGGTTCGGCACAATGCCCTCGAACGGGTGCTCGCGCTTGACGATATCGCCACGGTCGTTCAGGTAGCGGAAGGGCACCTTGTCGCTGCCGGTACCCTGCAGAATCAGGGCGCGATGCTTCTCGGCAATGTTATCAAAGGGCTGATCAAGGTCGATTCCGAAGTGCTCGGCCAGCGAGCTCAGCATCTGGAAGTAATAGACGTTGCGCCTGTCCCAGCCACGGATGGCACCCTCGGCCAGTGTCAGCTCGCCGTTGACCAGGCGGCGGGTATCGAAAAACTGCTTAACCCCCAGGCCATCACAACCGCTGCAGGCGCCGGCCGGGTTATTGAACGAGAACAGTCGCGGCTCCAGCTCGCTGATCGAGTGGCCGCACTGGGGGCAGGCAAAACGTGCGCTGAAGGTGACTTCGTTGCCGTCTTCACCTTCCATGGGGGCGACAATGGCAATGCCGTCGGCCAGGTGCAGGGCGGTCTCGAAGGATTCGGCCAGCCGTAACTGCAGGTCTTCGCGGACCTTGAAGCGATCCACCACCACTTCGATGGTGTGCTTGCGGTTCTTTTCCAGTGCCGGGGCTTCATCCAGTTCATGGATGCGGCCATCAATCCGTGCCCGCACAAAGCCCTGGGCGCGCAGCTCGTCGAGTAACGCCAGGTGCTCGCCCTTGCGCTCGCGCATCACCGGGGCCAGCAGCATCAGCTTGCTGCCCTCGGGCATGGCCAGCACCTGGTCAACCATCTGACTGACGGTCTGGGCGGCCAGTGGCAGGTCATGATCGGGACAGCGGGGCTCGCCGGCCCGGGCAAACAGCAGACGCAGGTAATCGTAGATTTCGGTGATGGTGCCCACGGTGGAGCGCGGGTTGTGCGAGGTGGACTTCTGCTCGATGGAAATCGCCGGCGACAGGCCTTCGATGTGATCCACATCGGGCTTTTCCATCATCGACAGGAACTGCCGGGCATAGGCCGACAGCGACTCCACATAGCGGCGCTGGCCTTCGGCGTAGAGCGTATCGAAAGCCAGAGAAGATTTGCCGGAACCGGACAGGCCGGTAATGACGATAAGCTTGTCCCGGGGCAGATCCAGATCAATATTCTTCAGGTTGTGGGTGCGCGCCCCACGTATCGAGATTGTATCCAAAGTAGACCCACCCGGTAGACAGCAAAGCCGGGTAGTATACGTGCTCCGCCGTTGCCCCGGCAAAAACACCGGACAAAAAGTAGTCAGCCAGGCGGCGCGCTGGTCACGCTTTCTACTACTTCTTGCCGCCCTTCGGCAGGAACTCGGTGTTGCCCTCTCAGGCATGCTAAAATGCCGCCTTTTGTTTAATGACAGTGGAGAATCCATGCATCAGGCAGACGTCATGTCATCCGATGAGCGTCGCGCGGCCACCTCTCTGGCCAGCGTGTTCGCCTTCCGTATGCTCGGTCTGTTCATGGTGTTGCCGGTGCTGGCGACCTATGGCCAGGAACTGGAGGGTGCAACGCCCCTGTTGATCGGCATGGCGATCGGTGCCTATGGCCTGACTCAGGCTTTTCTGCAGATTCCGTTCGGCATGCTGTCCGATCGTATCGGGCGCAAGCCGGTCATTATTGCCGGCCTGCTGGTCTTTGCCCTTGGCGGTTTGCTGGCCGCCCAGGCCGACAGCATTTACGGCGTGCTGGCCGGGCGCATCCTGCAGGGTGCCGGTGCCATCGCGGCGGCGATCATGGCACTGGTCGCTGACCTGACCCGGGATCAGCACCGTACCAAGGCCATGGCCATGATCGGTATGAGCATCGGACTGTCCTTTGCCATCGCCATGGTCGCCGGACCGCTGATTGCCGGTATGGCCGGGCTGGCCGGCGTGTTCTATACCACCTCGGTGCTGGCGCTGGTGGGTATCGCGCTGGTCGCGCTGGTCGTGCCAACCCCCAGGGAAGTGCAGCATCACCGGGATGCCGGGGTGGCCAAGGGAGCTTTTTTACCGGCGCTGCGTAACCGTGATCTGCTACGCCTGAACTATGGCATCGCGATACTCCATGCGCTGCTCATGGCCTGTTTTGTCGCCCTGCCACTGGCACTGCAGGAACAGGCCGGGCTGCCGCGGGAAAGTCACTGGTGGGTGTATCTCACCGCGCTGCTGCTGTCCTTTGTTGCCATGGTGCCGCTGATCATCTATGCCGAACGCCAGCGGCAGATCAAGCGGGTTGTGCTGGGCGCCATTCTGCTGCTGGCGCTGACCCAGCCGATCATGTGGCTGTTCATGAACTCGCTGGCCGGGCTGGTGGCGGCGGTTGTCCTGTTCTTTACCGCTTTTAACGTGCTGGAAGCGACCATGCCGTCCATGCTCAGCAAGATCGCCCCCGCAGGCAGCAAGGGCACGGCGATGGGTATCTACTCCACCAGCCAGTTCGCTGGCGCGGCCATTGGCGGTGTGTTGGGTGGTGCGGTTTATGGCAGTTTCGGTCTGGGCGGGGTATTCGTCTGTTGTGCGCTTCTCGCCCTCTCATGGTTTGCGATTGGTGCTACCATGGCCGAGCCTCCTTACGTGACGAGCTATCGTTTGGCAGTGGATCCAACACTGGTCGGGGATGAAGCATTGCTTCGCAGAGTACTGGATGTACCAGGAGTGGCTGAGGCAATCATCGTGGCTGAAGAAGCAGCCGCTTATATCAAAGTCGATACACAGGTGCTGGATCGCGAGCAACTGGACCGGGTATTGCACCCGGCTTGAATACACCAGACACCGGAGGAGAGTGAACATGGCCAGAGGCGTAAACAAGGTAATTTTGATCGGTAACGTGGGCGGTGATCCTGAAGTGCGCTACATGCCTAACGGCAATGCAGTGGCCAACATCACCCTGGCCACAACCGACAGCTGGAAAGACAAGCAGACCGGTCAGCAGCAGGAACGCACTGAATGGCACCGCGTGGTGTTCTTCGGTCGTCTGGCAGAGATTGTCGGCGAGTATGTACGCAAGGGTTCCAAGCTGTACATTGAAGGTCGCCTGCAGACCCGCGAGTGGGAAAAGGACGGCGTCAAACGCTATACCACTGAAATCGTCGTGGACATCGGTGGGCAGATGCAACTGCTGGATAGCCGCGGTCAGGGCGAAGGCATGGCTCCACAGCGCCAACCGCAATCGCGTCCGGCCCCGCAGCAGCAACAATACGCCCAGCAGCCTGCCCAGCAACAACAGCAGCCCGCGCAACAGCCGCAGGCGCAGCAGATGCCGGACTACGACAGCTTTGATGATGACATTCCTTTTTAGACAGCCCCTTAGATATAAATGTAAAGTTTATGTCGGAGAGCCCCGCAATTGCGGGGTTTTTTTATAGGCCAAAAAAAATGCTGTAAAAGCGAAGCGGCGTAAGAAGGTGTAAAAGTATGCACAAGTTTTGAGTAGCTATAGGTGGTTCTTTGTTGGTGGCAGTTACTGCCCAAGCGCAGGGGTTTTCAGAGGCCAGCCTGAACCGCTTTGCGGAGGTACAGGGTGCTTTTGGCGAGCTGGATAAGCAGTACCCGGCGGCTTCTACTGAAGTCGCTTCTTTTGAAGGGCATTGCAACTGGCAGCTGCACTATGAAACCTTGAAAGCAAGTGAAGATCGTCCCGATGTATTCTGGCGGGAAGCTGAGCGTCTATTCCAAAGTAACAGCATCTCTCCGAGCCGGTATCTTGAGCTGATGTTGAAATCACAATGGCCGGTTGCAAACGATGCGGTAGAGCAGATGTCGGAGCATCCGTGGACATCAGCCGATATCGCTGGAACGGGGGCCGCTGACAATGCGAGTGACCAACTTCGAGAGATGATGGAGAGCTTTGCCTCCGTGCAAAAAAGCTTTCAGCAAATGCATGCCATGCTGGATAAGTGCATGACGGATGCTGAAAAAAAACTGGCTACACGTTTGTTCGAAGAGCAACACCCTATCTACCGTGACTACTATGATGACGGCGATGGCTACTAAGTAATATCGCGTGATATGTGTCGTGCGGATGTTGTTTATCGTTTGGTAGTCAGTGAGTCAGGTCACATTTTCTATTTCCAGTAAAGGGTATGGTTATAGCCCAGCATCACAACGCCATGCCCTTTACGGAGAGACCTGTGCGTAGAAAGTAAGCGCTCCATAAACCCCACCTACAAGTGTAAGCGCCGTTAAATCGACCCACTTGCCCTAAGCGTACTGAGCTACTTTTTTT
>CAYYUQ010000101.1:0-10454 GCA_964474945.1 uncultured Halopseudomonas sp.
GACCTCCTGCATGCCATGCAGGCGCTCTCCCAGCTGAGCTATAGCCCCGTGGTCTTACGACCCCGACACCTAAGTGCCGGTAAAAAATGGCGTCCCCTAGGGGACTCGAACCCCTGTTACCGCCGTGAAAGGGCGGTGTCCTAGGCCACTAGACGAAGGGGACGCAAACCCTTCTCGAAACGATGCTGGTATCGTTTCATCACCTGATATGCAGTAAAGCATATCGGCTAGTGTAAAACAGGTCACCGACAAGCGATGACCAAAAAATTGGTGGAGCTATGCGGGATCGAACCGCAGACCTCCTGCATGCCATGCAGGCGCTCTCCCAGCTGAGCTATAGCCCCTCGGTCTGGACGGGGCGCATATTAGGGCTCTGCCCAACAACTGTCAACAAATAAATTCAATAAAACAGCGACTTAAGAGGAAACATCAGGAGCGACCCCCTGCTCCGTCATCCCCGGCAAACGCCGGGGATCCATGGGCTTGGTATGCTCGGGCCTATGGATTCCCGCGTTCGCGGGAATGGCGAAGGAACCAAGTGGATGGATGGACGCTCTGTGGCGCCGTTAAATCAGCTTTTCCCAGGCCTTCACTTCCTTCTTCGAAGCGCCGCCGAGTAATTCCAGCGCCTGGCGCAAACGGTAACGGGTCAGATCCGGGCCGAGATGGGCCATGGCATCCAACACCGAAACCGAGCTGGCCTGACCGGTGATAGCCACGAACAGCAGTGGCATCAGATCTCGCAATTTCAGCTCCATGCCTTCGGCCACTTGCTGAATGTTGGCAGTGATGCCGTCCTTGTCCCAATGGCGCAGCGCTTCCAGCTTCCACAGGAGCAATTGCAGCACCTTGCGTACCTCATCCTGCGACAGCTTCTTGTGGGCGAACTGCTCCGCCTGCAGATCCAGCTTGCCGGTCAGGAAGAAGCCGGCCAACGGCAGCAACTCACTGAAGGTTTCTACCCGACTCTGCACCAGCGGCACCATCGGGCGCAGATAGTCGCTATTGAACGCCCAGGTCTGCACCGCGTCGACAAAGTCCTGCTCGGATAGATCGCGAATCCATTGACCGTTCAGCCAGGCGAGCTTTTCCACATCGAAGATCGGCCCGCCAAGGGAAACACGCTGGATGTCGAAATGCTCGACCATTTCTTCCAACGAGAACTTTTCACGCTCATCCGGCATGGACCAACCCATACGGCCCAGATAGTTGAGCAGCGCTTGCGGCAGATAACCCATGCGCTGATAGAAGATGATGCTGGTCGGATTCTTGCGTTTGGACAGCTTGCTCTTGTCCGGGTTGCGCAGCAACGGCATATGGCACAGCTGCGGCATATCCCAGCCGAAGTAGCGGTACAGCAGGATGTGCTTGGGTGCCGAGTTGATCCATTCTTCACCACGTAGTACGTGGGTGATCTGCATCAGATGATCATCGACCACGTTGGCCAGGTGATAGGTCGGCAGGCCGTCAGCCTTCATCAGCACCTGCATGTCGACCTGCTCCCACGGGATTTCTATCTCGCCGCGGAGCATATCCTGCACCACGCATACACCCTGATGGGGTACTTTCATGCGCACCACGTGAGGCTCGCCGGCAGCGACGCGGCGGGCTACTTCGTCGTCAAACAACTGCAGACAATGGCCATCGTAGCCGGGGGTCTGCTTGTTTGCCATCTGTTCAGCGCGCAGCGCATCAAGCCGCTCGGGAGTACAGAAGCAGCGGAAGGCATGACCTTTATTGATCAGCTGCTCGCTGTGCTCATGATAAATAGCACTGCGTTCGCTCTGACGGTACGGGCCGTGAGGGCCCCCCACATCCGGACCTTCATCCCATTCCAGGCCCAGCCAGCGCAGCGAATCGAGAATCTGTTGCTCTGACTCGGCGGAGGAGCGCACCTGATCGGTATCTTCGATGCGCAGAATGAACTGCCCGCCATGCTGGCGAGCAAAGCATTGATTGAACAGGGCGATGTAGGCAGTGCCTACGTGGGGATCTCCGGTCGGTGACGGAGCAATACGGGTACGCACGGTCATGGAATATCTCGATCACAGCGGCCCTTGACGGGCCGGATGGGTAATTCAGGTAGTGGGCAATTTTACCAGCGGATCATCCTCGAGCTCTACCCCGAGGTTCAGGCGCAGCTCAAGCTGCTCCATCATACAGTCAATAAAGGTCTTGACCTTCATCACCTGGAAGCGCCGGGATGGATACAGCGCATAGAGCTCGGTGGAGGGCAGCACGCACTCTTCCAACACGCGACACAGCCCGCCTTCTTCGACCTGGGATTGGGCAATAAACGAAGGAACGTTGATAATCCCCGCCCCGGCCACTGCCGCTTCCCGCGCGAAAGTGATGTTGTTCACGGTGATGGTCTGGGGCACCGCTATGCTGACTGACGGCTCCTGAAAATGCCAGCGACGCCCTTCATCAGCCAGAGTATGAATACAGCGGTGCTGCATCAGATCTTCTGGACGCTCCGGTACGCCAAACTCTTTCAGGTAGACAGGGCTGGCAAACAACTGGCGCGGACTGAGCAGCATGGGGCGCGCCACCAGACTGGAATCCTGCGGACGGCCGAGCTGTATGGCGATGTCCACGCCCTCTTCCACCGGATCAACTACCCTTGTGGTCAGCTCAACTTCCACCTGTAACGCAGGGTATCGCCGTACAAAATCGCCGATCACGTTTCCCAGAAAGAGTTGGCCAAATTCAATCGGTGAGGTAATGCGCAGCAGCCCGGTAGGCTCGCTCTGCAGCTGCATGATCGCCTCTTCGGCTTCCGCAAACTCCTGCATGATCTGCCGGCAGCGTTCGTAATAGGCCTGACCAACTTCGGTCAATCTCAGCTTGCGCGTGGTGCGATTGAGCAGCCTGACACCCAGCCTTTCTTCCAACTGAACAAGGCGACGGCTGACCGTCGACTTCTGCATCCCCAACGTGGCCGCAGCGCTGGTAAAGCTATGGCATTCGACCACGCGGGTAAAAATAAGGGCGTCATCCAATCCCATCCCACTGTTCCTCTCATGCAACAAAGTTTCCAGATTCTAACGCCATTAGGTCACGAAGGAACAGTGGTAGAGTTGTTGAGCTCATAGAAGCGCATAACAAACAAGGATAAGAAACATGCCGGCTCAGGTTCGTAACCGCCTGTTCATCTTTTTACTGCTCGTCATTATCATTGGTGCATCCCTGTTCGCCCATTGGTGGCTGATTGGCCGGCACTATCAGACCACCGACAATGCCTATGTACATGGTGACATTACCCGGGTCAGCAGCCAGTTGGCCGCTCAGGTTACCGAGGTCATGGTGACGGACAACCAGACTGTCGACGCTGGCGACCTGCTGGTGCGGCTGGATGACCGGGACTTCACCACAGCACTGGCCAAGGCCAGAGCCAACCTCGCCATGCGGGAAGCCGAACATCTGCAGGCCAAGGCCCAACTCAACCGCCAGGACAGCATGATTGAAGCCGCCCGGGCCGCGGTGGATGCGCGCAAGGCGGAACAACGGAGGATTGAACTGGATATCCAGCGGATTCTGCCGCTGCGCCAATCCGGTTATGCCTCTGAAGAGCAGATCAGTAATTTCCGCGCCCAACTGGATGTAGCCAAGGCCCAGGTACGGGGCGCCGAAGCCGAGCTCCAGACCCAGACCTTGAGCAAGGACACGCTGCGCGCGGAAATCGATCGCCTGGCGGCGTTGATACAGGCGGCGCAGAGCGAGGTTGCCGGTGCCGAGATTGATCTATCCCGTACTGAAATCCGTGCCCCTGTGCCCGGCCGCGTTGGCCAGCGCAGCGTGCGCATCGGGCTGAACGTTCAACCGGGCGACCACCTGCTGGCAATCGTACCCGGCAAGGATTTATGGGTGCAGGCCAATTTCAAGGAAACCCAGATCAAGCGAATGCATAAGGGTCAGGCCGTGACCCTAGTATTCGATGCCTTCGATGATCAGCCGGTACAGGGTCATATCGATAGCCTGTTCCCGGCTTCCGGTGCGCAGTTCAGCCTGTTACCGCCGGATAACGCCACCGGCAACTTCACCAAGGTAGTCCAGCGCATCCCGATCAAGGTCGCGATTGATAATGAGCACCCGCTGAGCCGAGTGGTACGGCCCGGCATGTCGGTCAGCGTCAAGGTCGACCTGCGTGACTGATACACATCATCCACCCGGTTACATACCGCCACCCACCCGCCGCGACTGGATTGCCATTCTCAGCGCCATTCTCGGTGCGTTCATGGCCATTCTGGATATCCAGATCATCAACTCGTCGTTGAAGGATATTCAGGGTGCCCTGTCAGCCACTATCGAGGAAGGTTCGTGGATCTCCACGTCCTATCTGGTGGCGGAGATCATCATCATTCCGCTGGCCGCCTGGCTAGGCATGGTGCTCTCGGCGCGGCGCTTTGCGGTCAGTATCTCCATCCTGTTTGTGATCGCTTCGCTGCTGTGCTCCATGGCCTGGAGCCTGCAAAGCATGATCGTGTTCCGTGTGCTGCAGGGGCTGGCCGGCGGCGCGCTGATCCCTTTCGCCTTCTCGCTGGTGCTGACTAAACTGCCGCTGAATGTGCGCCCCAAGGGCATGGCGCTATTTGCCATCACCGCCACCTTCGCGCCCTCCATCGGGCCCACTATCGGCGGCTGGCTGACGGAAAACTTCGGCTGGGAGTGGATCTTCTACATCAACGTGATCCCCGGCATACTGATGACGCTCGGACTGCTGTACGGGCTGGACAAGAGCCCGCCGCGCTGGGAGCTGCTGGCCAAAGGGGATTATGCCGGCATCGTTACCATGGCAATAGGCCTGGGTTGCCTGCAGATCTTTCTCGAAGAGGGTCACCGCGAGGACTGGCTGGAATCATCCTACATCGTCACGCTGGGCAGTATCGCGCTGATCAGTCTGGTGTGTTTCGTGATCCTGCAGTTATCCCGGGACAACCATCTGGTCAACCTGCGGCTGCTCAAGGAACGCAATTTCCTGCTGGGTAGCCTGGCCAATATCGGTCTGGGCGTGGGTTTGTACGGCACGGTCTTCGTGTTGCCGGTGTATCTGGCACAGATTCAGGGCTATAACGCGCTGCAAATCGGCCAGGTCATCATGTGGCTGGGCTTGCCGCAACTGCTGCTGATTCCGATGATTCCGTTATTGATGCGGTACGTCGAGCCACGCTTCATCTGTGCCACCGGGTTCATGTTGTTCGGCCTTGGCAGTTATCTCAGCGGTGGGTTGAATCCGGACTTCGCCGGGGATCAATTCATTGCCCTGCAGGTCATTCGCGCCATGGGGCAGCCCATGGTGCTGGTGCCCCTGTCGATCATCGCCACGGCGATGATTCCTCCTTCGCAGGCGGGGTCAGCATCCAGTCTGTACAACATCCTGCGCAACCTCGGCGGAGCCATTGGCATTGCCATTCTGGCAACCATTCTGGATAGCCGAGCGGCCTATTACTTCGACATCCTGCGTACCCATGTCAGTATCGGCAACCCTGCCGCAACAGAGCGCATCGCCATGCTCACCGAGCAATTGGGCAGCTCCGAAGGTGCTCTGCGGTTGCTCGATAACCAGGTGCGCCAACAGGCGCAAATCATGGCCTACAACGATGCCTTCCACATGATTGCCATCATGCTCGGCTTTTCCATGCTATGCATCATGCTGACCCGGGGATTACCCCAAACGCCGAGCAAAAGCTGACCCCCTGGCGGGCCGATCGTGGTCCGCCCGATCTTCATCCCGGCCATGGCAGAGCCTGCCGCCATGATCCGGGGCGGCAGGGAGCCCGACACGTCCTCGCTGGCACTCCCGGGTGCCACGGAGTAGCATGCCGGTAATGTAAAAAATGTCACACGAGGTGTGAAGCATGAGCCATACGCCCTACCCCCTCTCCTATTACGCCGCCACAGCTAATTCTGTGCCTCCTCGCCCCCCGTGCCAGGCTAGTCATGAAACGGATGTATGTGTGATTGGAGCAGGCTACACCGGCCTGTCCACTGCGTTGTTCCTACTGGAGCATGGCTTCAGGGTAACCGTCCTGGAAGCGGCCAAGGTGGGCTTTGGTGCGTCAGGGCGCAACGGCGGCCAGATCGTCAACAGTTACAGCCGCGATCTGGATGTGGTCGAGCGGCAGGCTCGTACCGAACAGGCTCGGTTGCTGGGTGACATGGCCTTTGAAGGTGGCCGTATCATCCGCGATAGAGTCCAACGCTATGCGATTGATTGCGACCTCAGGAATGGCGGTGTATTCGGTGCGATGAATGCCAGACAACAGCGCCAACTGGAAGAACAGAAGGCGCTCTGGGAGCGCTACGGCTACAGCGAACTTGAGCTGCTGGATGGACAGGACATCCGCGGGGTAGTCAATACCGAGCGATATGTTGGCGGCATGCTGGATAAGGGTGGTGGGCATATCCATCCATTGAATCTGGCGCTGGGTGAAGCCGCAGCGGTGGAGTCCCTCGGCGGCATCATTCATGAACAATCGGCAGCCATTCGGGTGCAGCAGGGCGAACGCCCTGTTGTTTATACCGAACAGGGACAGGTCACCGCACGGTTTGTGGTGGTAGCCGGCAATGCCTATCTGGGCAACCTGCTGCCTTCACTGGCAGCCAAGGCCATGCCCTGCGGTACTCAGGTGGTGGCCACCGCGCCGTTGGGCGATGAGCTGGCTCACTCTCTGCTGCCGCAGGATTATTGCGTGGAGGACTGTAACTACCTGCTGGATTACTATCGCCTGTCTGCCGATAAGCGAATGATCTTTGGCGGCGGCGTGGTTTACGGCGCGCGCGACCCGGCCAATATAGAAGCGTTGATTCGCCCGAACCTGGTAAAGACCTTTCCCCAACTGCGTGATGTGAAGATCGATTACGCCTGGACGGGTAACTTCCTGTTGACCCTGTCACGTCTGCCTCAGGTCGGCCGACTGGGCAGCAACATCTACTATTCGCAGGGCTGCAGCGGTCATGGCGTCACTTACACCCATGTTGCCGGCAAGGTGTTAGCTGAAGCCATTCGTGGCCAGGCCGAACGCTTCGATGCGTTCGCCGCCCTACCCCATTACCCCTTCCCCGGAGGCCGCCTGTTACGCATCCCTTTAACCGCATTGGGTGCCTGGTATTACCAGTTGCGTGACCGCCTCGGCTGGTAATCTTCGGAACCGGCTCGGTAGCATGTGGTCATACTCGATGTCAGTTTCGTAGATAGACAACAAGACCAACCTCGATTCTAAAACCTGGAGTACCGCTCATGAACCATACATCCACCGTTCGCCGCTACCTGTCCCTTTTCATGGCTGCGCTATTCATGTTCACCAGCATGGTGAGCCTGCATGCCCAGGCTTCTCAGGCTGCAATGACTGCGACTCATGAAGTCATTGCGCAGGAGCAGATCAGCGTTGACCGAGCCCAGCTCAAAGCCATGCTGGATGATGAGGCCGTACAAGATAAGCTGGCCAGCATGGGAGTATCTCCCGAGCAGGTTGAGCAACGCATCAATAGCCTGACAGCTGAAGAACTGGCCCATTTCAACGCCCAGCTGGATGAAGCGCCTGCGGCGGCTGGTGTTGTGGGTGTGATCGTGCTGTTCCTGGTGATTTTCATCATCACTGACATGCTCTGCGCCACCAATATCTTCCGTTTCGTCAACTGTATTAACCGCTGAGCGGTGAGCAATCTGCTCCGACTGGCCGCCCTGCTGGGTCTGACAGCTCTGTTGTCAGCCTGCGCAGGGCGCGCACCCATCCTTCCCGAGTCCAGCAGCCTCAGCCACCTTCCCGATCAGGTGCTGCTGCAGGATGTTCCCTTCCACGCCCAGGATGCCTACCAGTGCGGCCCCGCGTCACTGGCCATGGTGCTGAACCACCGGGATGTCACAGCGACCCCGGACGGCCTGAAAGACCGCGTCTATCTCCCCGAGCGCAAGGGCACTCTGCAAGTAGAGATGGTTTCCGCAGCTCGGGAGCGTGATCTACTGGTTTATCCGCTGGAAAAGAAACTGGAAGCCGTGCTGGCAGAAATTGACGCGGGCAATCCGGTTCTGGTCATGCAGAACCTGGCATTCAACTGGTACCCGCAATGGCACTACGCAGTGGTGATAGGTTACGACCTGCCCGCCCAACAGATGATCGTACACAGCGGGTTGAATGAGGCCCAGCGTGAACCATTCCATGTCTTCATGCGTACCTGGAGTCGTGCCGACTACTGGGCCAGAGTCATGTTACCTCCAGGACGACTGCCGGCTACCGCACAGCCGCTGACCTATTTGCGAGCTGCCAGCGAACTTGAGCAAACAGGCCGACTGGCAAGCGCCAGGCAGGCTTATGAGAGTGCTGTGCAGCAATGGCCTGAGCAACCCACCGCACGCTTCGGGCTGGCTAATACGCAATGGGCGATGAATGAACGGCAAGCCGCCATTGCCCAGTTTCAGCAGTTGGTCAATGCATTTCCGGACTTCGAACCGGGCTGGAATAACCTGGCTACCGGCCTGGAGTTGCAGGGCTGTATTGCCGAGGCAACCAGGGCAAGGCAATGCAGCGAGCAGCAAAGCAAGGCTGTCGATTGTCAGGATCTGACTTGCCCGGCGGCAAAGAAGCGAGATTGACTGGGCACGCAGCGGGCCTACCCAGCCAAATACTTACATCCGCAGTTTGGCCACCAACTGATGCTCATCCGGCAACAGGCTGCTGACGCTACTGCGTGCCGTCACTCGACTCAGCAGCGAGGACAGGTTCGGCCAGAGCAGATCATCAATCAGCTCGCCGGCATGGGCCAGGTTGATCAACTGACTGCACACAGCGATGTCTGCCATGCTGAATTGCTCACCCAGAAAATAATGCTGATCGCCCAGCTGTGCTTCCAGATAGTCAAACAACGGCGGAAGGTTATCCAATGCCTGCTGCACCGCAGCATCATCACAGCTGGCACCGGATACCGGTTTGATCAAACGATTGACGAAGACGCCCTGGGTAGCCTGCGCGCCCAATTCGTAATCCGCATACTTTTCCAGCCAACGCACCCGCGCGGCCTGCTCCGGCGTGTCGCCGTACAGCGGCGCACCGCCGCGAGTATCCTGCAGATACTGGCCGATCACCGAGGAGTCAGCCAATCCGAGATCACCGTCCTTGATCGCTGGTATCCGTCCCAGCGGGCTGATCTCAAGAAACCAGTCAGGCTGATTGAAAGGCGCCTGAGGCACAAAATCATGGGGAATCCGTTGTTCGGCCAGCTGAATACGTATCTTGCGAACATAGGGCGAAAGTATCGCCCCGTATAAAATCAGGGACATGCGGAAGCTCCATCAAGTCAGAAAGGTGTGACGCAAAGCATCAGTCATCATACAGCGCCTTCTTGCGCCACGCCTGATCATCCTCTTCCAGAGCCTGCACCCCTTCAGACAATGCCGTCCCGGTCAGCCCTTGTTCCATCTGGATAACGGCTTGTTCGGCCTGAAGCAGTAGATGGCGGAACACTGCCATTTGCTCGGAGGCACCAGTGCGCTGTTTCCCCAGATAAGCCACGGCCCGTTCATATTGCAGCTTGGCAATACGTGGCTTGCCTTCACGCATGGCTGCTTCAGCCAATGCGCGATACATGCCCAGCCCCGTTTCCAACTGGTGTCGCTTTACCTGCTGACTCCAACGCATGAATCCCTGGTCATCCAGCACACCTGAGGTTCGGGCCAGATCAAGCAGCTGCAGAAGGTCAGACAACTGCCTATTCGCCGCCTGCGCCGCGGTTTCATTGTTGGTGACCACAGGCACATTACCAATCTGTGGCTCCCCCTGTGCCAACTGCTGACGCACATCGGCCAACTGAGTGGCGTGACGATTATTTCGCGGATCAAGCTTGAGCAGCTTCTCAAGCAGGCTGGCTTCGATGTTCAGCAGCAGTTGCTTCAACTCGACGGTCATGAATTGACCAGGCAGACTGGCATTGATGCTGTTGCAGTGGCTCCAGCGAGCCTGTAGCTCTGCTATTGCCCGCGCCTTTTCCAAGCGTGCGCGCTCCACTGCCTGACTGAAGAAGCCAATACTGACAACCACCACCAGACCACCAACAACAAGAGCCACAATCAGCATGGTGGACACGTAACTTTCTCCGCCTGTAATGTATGCGTCGTTATGCCATATCCGACGGGCCAACTCAATGACACCTGTCACAGGCGCCTCGCTTGCAACAATCACCGTCTGCGCCAGACTGTATCCCGATGGCCGTGCCAGACAGCTCACTACTGTATCGGCCGCCAGGCCACGGATTTCGCGGGCAGTGAAAAAAACCTGAAAAAATATTAGCTTGAGGGCTTGACGACCCCCGGTCCCATGCCTAAAATGCGCGCCACTTGCAGCGAACAACGCAACGCGAAGTTAGCCGCAAGCAGCCAGGGTTAATCACCACGGCACTGTGAAGTCCGGATACGTCCCCTTCGTCTAGTGGCCTAGGACACCGCCCTTTCACGGCGGTAA
>CAYYUQ010000102.1:0-10337 GCA_964474945.1 uncultured Halopseudomonas sp.
CCTTCTTTCAGGTGGACGGGTTTGCCGGCTTCGCCGGGCAAACAAAAAAAAAGGGCGACCGAAGTCGCCCTTTTTTTGGACTGCAAAGGCTACATCAGTTGCCCTTGTTTTCCATTTGTTGCTTGATCAGATCACCGATGGTGGTCGGACCAGCAGCCAGCATTTCCTGCTTACGCAGATCCTGCATGGCTTCTTTCTCGTCTTCTACGTCCTTGGCCTTGATCGACAGGCTGATAACGCGAGTCTTGCGGTCAACGCTGATGATCTTGGCTTCAACTTCGTCACCGACGTTCAGTACGTTGCGCGCATCTTCAACGCGGTCACGGCTGATCTCGGAGGCTTTCAGAGTGCCTTCGATCTCTTCGGCCAAGGTGATTACAGCGCCCTTGGCGTCAACTTCCTTGACGGTACCGGTAACGATGGTGCCTTTCTCATTCAGGGAAGCGAAGTTGGAGAACGGATCGTCTTCCAGCTGCTTGATACCCAGGGAGATGCGCTCACGCTCGGGATCAACAGACAGGATGAC
This sequence comes from uncultured Halopseudomonas sp., assembly GCA_964474945.1. Taxonomy (GTDB): domain Bacteria; phylum Pseudomonadota; class Gammaproteobacteria; order Pseudomonadales; family Pseudomonadaceae; genus Halopseudomonas. The sequence continues at coordinate 527 of CAYYUQ010000102.1, forward strand.
AGTTTCCAGTTCGTCACCTTTCTTGAAGCGACGTACGGCTTCTTCGCCGACTTCGTTCCAGGAGATGTCGGACAGGTGAACCAGACCATCGATGCCGCCGTCCAGACCGATGAAGATACCGAAGTCGGTGATGGACTTGATGGAACCGGAGATCTTGTCGCCCTTGTTGAACTTGCTGGAGAACTCTTCCCACGGGTTCATCTTGCACTGCTTGATGCCCAGGGAGATACGACGACGGTCTTCGTCGATGTCCAGAACCATGACTTCCACTTCGTCGCCAACCTGAACGACTTTGGAAGGATGGATGTTCTTGTTGGTCCAATCCATTTCGGATACGTGTACCAGACCTTCCACGCCTTCTTCCAGCTCGGCGAAGCAGCCGTAGTCGGTGAGGTTGGTGACCTTGGCGTTAACACGCGTACCTTCTGGGTAACGACCAGTGATGGCAACCCATGGATCTTCGCCCAGCTGTTTCAGACCCAGGGAAACGCGGTTGCGCTCGCGGTCGAATTTCAGCACCTTGACGTCGATCTCGTCGCCAACGTTGACGATCTCGGAAGGATGCTTGATGCGCTTCCAGGCCATGTCGGTGATGTGCAGCAGACCATCTACGCCGCCCAGGTCAACGAACGCACCGTAGTCGGTGAGGTTCTTGACGATACCTTTGACAACCTGGCCTTCCTGCAGGGTTTCCAGCAGGGCTTCGCGCTCGGCGCTGTTCTCGGCTTCGAGTACGGCACGGCGGGAAACGACAACGTTGTTGCGCTTCTGGTCCAGCTTGATGACCTTGAATTCCAGTTCCTTGCCTTCCAGGTGCGCGGTGTCGCGAACCGGACGGACATCGACCAGGGAACCCGGCAGGAACGCACGGATGGTGTTGACGTCGACGGTAAAGCCACCTTTGACCTTGCCGTTGATGACACCCTTGACGATTTCTTCTGCGGCGAAAGCTGCTTCGAGGACTTTCCAGGATTCGGCACGCTTGGCCTTCTCGCGGGACAGTTTGGTCTCACCGAAACCGTCTTCAACGGCGTCCAGTGCAACGTGTACCTCATCACCCACGCTGATGGTCAGTTCGCCCTGATCGTTCAGGAACTGCTCGCGCGGAATGACACCCTCGGATTTCAGGCCGGCGTGAACGGTGACCCAGTCGGAGTCGATGTCCACAACGATACCGGTGATGATGGAGCCCGGCTCCATATCAAGGGTTTTCAGGCTTTCTTCAAAAAGTTCGGCAAAGCTTTCGCTCATTTGGATTCCTGTAGATATGTATAAAGGCCGCTACCGCCTGGCCGCCAACATCGCGCGCCCTGCAGCTACGTACCCGCCACGCCACCAGCTTGCGTGGGTTGATTAAAATAATCCCCTTACCGGTGTTGCTGGTTACCCGATAAAGGATTCGCCTGATCAGCCCAGAAGGCTGCGCTTGCGCGCTTCCGCCTGCACTGTCTCAAGTACATCTTCGATACTCATGTGCGAGGAATCGATCAGGATTGCATCCTCAGCTGGCCGTAGTGGCGCTATGCTGCGGTTCATGTCCCTTTCGTCCCTGGCATTGATCTCATCAAGAAGACCCGCAAGACTAGCAGTTTCGCCCTTTTCCAGCAACTGCCGATAGCGCCGTTCGGCACGAATCTCCGGGCTTGCGGTCAAAAATATCTTCAGCTGAGCATCGGGAAAGACCACCGTGCCCATATCCCGCCCGTCCGCCACCAGACCGGGCGCTTCGCGGAACGCCTGCTGGCGCGCCAACAATGCCTGACGAACGGCAGGCAATGCCGCGACCTTGGAGGCACCTGCACCCATGGTTTCGGTGCGGATACTGCGAGTCACATCCTCACCTTCGAGAATGGTGCGCTGCTCGGCGTTGCCGGCGGCCGGAATAAACTGCACGTCCAGATGCGCCGCCAGATTGGCCAGTATTTCCTCATTGGTCAGGTCTGCGCCGTGGGTGTACGCGGCAAACGCCAACAGCCTGTACAGGGCACCGGAATCCAGCAGATGCCAACCCAATCGCGCCGCCAGCATACCGGACAAGGTACCCTTGCCCGAGCCACCCGGGCCGTCAACGGTGATGACCGGTGCTGCTTGTTCGCTCACGCGTTATCCTCCTGACGGATCCGCAGACCTACCGAGCTGGCCAGTTCGATAAAACCGGGGAAGGAGGTCGCCACATGCACGCAGTCGGTGATGCGAATCTCCGCTGTTGCGCGCAGAGAGGCGATCGCAAAGGACATGGCGATACGATGATCCATATGACTATCGATTGTGCCGCCACCCATCACACCGCCTTCGATGATGATACCGTCGGGGGTCGGCTCCGCCTTGATGCCCAACAGTTGCAAGCCGTCAGCCATGACCTGGATGCGATCGGATTCCTTGACCCTCAACTCTTCCGCACCGCGCAATACGGTACGGCCTTCGGCGCAGGCCGCAGCAATGAACAGCGCGGGGAATTCATCAATTGCCAGCGGCACCTGATCTTCCGGAATTTCGATACCCTTGAGCGGCGCGTAACGCACACGGATGTCCGCCACCGGCTCACCGCCGACTTCACGCTCGTTGCTCAGGCTGATGTCTGCGCCCATGGCTCGCAGGATATTGATGACGCCCACGCGCGTCGGGTTGATGCCCACATGCTCCAGGGTCAGATCCGAGCCTTCGGTAATACTGGCGGCCACCATGAAGAATCCCGCCGAGGAAATATCTGCCGGCACGTCAATTCGGCACGCGGTCAGCTTATGACCCGGCTCGATGGTTACCTTGGCGCCATCAACCTGCACCGGGTAGCCGAAGCCCTTGAGCATGCGCTCGGTATGATCCCGCGTCGGTGCAGGCTCGGTGACCGAGGTCGCCCCTTCGGCGTACAACCCAGCCAATAGCAGGCAGGATTTCACCTGGGCACTGGCCATGGGCATGACGTAATCCATCCCCTTGAGCCGGCTCTGAGCGCCATTGATCACCAGGGGCGGACGACCGCCTTCGGCGGTGTCGATATGGGCACCCATTTCCCGCAGGGGATTGGCCACACGGCCCATGGGACGCTTGCCCAGCGACGCATCACCGGTCAGTTCGGTAGTAAAGTTCTGCCCTGCCAGCAGCCCCGCCAACAGGCGCATGGAGGTACCTGAGTTACCCACATAAATGGGCCCGGGAGGCGCCTGCAAACCATGCAGACCCACGCCACTGATGGTCACGCGGCCGCGCTGTGGGCCTTCAATAACCACACCCATATCGCGGAATGCCTGCAGGGTGGCCAGACTGTCCTCGCCCTCGAGAAAACCCTCAACTTCGGTCACGCCTTCGGCCAGTGAGCCAAGCATGATCGAGCGATGGGAGATGGACTTGTCGCCCGGAACACGGATACGACCCTGTACTGCGCCACCGGGACTGGCAATGAAATTGATTGATTGAGTCTGCATGGGTTCCATATATGCCCTGCGGGCCAGAATCTTGCTGAAATGCTCGCGTGCAGATCGGGCCCGGGTGAACACACCCAACAGGGTGTTGGCGTCGCCCTCCTCGATCGCCGCACGCAAGCGGCTTAAATCTCGGGTGAAGGTATCCAGGCTACGTAATACGGCTTCACGGTTAGCCAGAAACACATCACGCCACATCACCGGATCGCTGGCAGCGATCCGGGTAAAATCTCGAAAGCCACCGGCAGCATAGCGGAATATTTCCAGATTTTCGCTGCGCGACGCCAGCGTATCCACCAGCGAAAAGGCCAGCAGGTGCGGCAAATGACTGGTCGCCGCCAACACTTCATCGTGGTCTGCCAGCGGCATACTTTCAACATCTGCGCCCAGCGCTTCCCACGCAATCCGCACCTTTTCCAGCGCAGCTACGTCAGTATTGTCCAGCGGCGTCAGGATTACCTTATGCCGGCGAAACAGCGTGCCATCGGCTGCTTCCACACCACTGCGCTCAGAACCCGCTATCGGGTGGCCCGGCACGAACCGCGGCGGAATGTCGCCATACGCCTCGCGTACAGCCTCAACCACCGCCGTTTTGGTGCTGCCGGTGTCAGTAATGACCGCCTGCCCCAGATCGAGCGCAGCCAATTGTTGCAGCACCCGACGCATGGCCAGCACGGGCACCGCCAACAGGATGAAATCGGCACCGTGCACTGCACTCGGCAGATCCGCGGCCATGCTGTCGACTACACCCAGCGATACCGCCTGCTTCTGGGTAAGCGGATCCGGATCGTAACCAACCACTTCGCGGCACAGACCGGAAAGACGCAGCCCCTGAGCGAAAGAGCCGCCAATCAGACCCAGCCCGATGACCGCCAGGCGGTCAATTATTGGCGCTGCAGATGACGATCCGATGACCAGTCGACTCACCGACCCAACACTCCAGCCAGAGCGTCGAGGAAGCCCTGGTTTTCCTGCGCCAGACCGATAGATATACGCAGATGGTCAGGCATTTCATAACCCGCTACCGGGCGCACAATGACCCCCGCCCGAAGCAGCCCCTGATAAATCGGCGCAGCGTCCTGTTGCAGATCCACGGCAACGAAGTTGCCCCGGGAAGGTATCCACTGCAAACCCAGCTCGGTAAACCCGCGCTCCAGTTGCAGCATGCCTTCACGGTTGAGCTGACGACTTTCCGCCAGATAGGCCTCATCGGCCAGAGCGGCTACTGCCGCCGCCAGAGCCAGGCTATTGACGTTGAAGGGTTGGCGCACGCGATTGAGCACATCCGCTACTTGCGGATGGCTGATGCAATAACCGACCCGCAATGCAGCCAGACCATAGGCCTTGGACAAGGTGCGGCAGACAATCAGATTCGGGTATTGTTCGATATAGTCGAAACCATTCAGCGCGTCATCCGCGACCACGTACTCGGTATAGGCCTCATCAAGGACAACCAGCACATTCTCCGGCACACGCGCCATGAAGACGTCAAACTCGGCGGGCTCGAACCAGGTGCCGGTGGGGTTATTCGGGTTGGCAATGAAGACCAGCCTTGTAGCCGGAGTGATAGCCGCTGCCATGGCGTCCAGATCATGCCCCCAGTCACGCGCTGGCACCTGCACCGGGGTTGCACCCACGGCCTGGGTAACAATCGGATAGACGGCAAAGGCATGCTGACTGAATATTACTTCGGTACCCGGCATGGCGAAGGCACGACCCAGCAATTCGAGAATATCGTTGGAGCCATTACCCAGAGTGATCATCGACAGATCAAAACCGAACCGCTCGGATAGCACCTGCTTCAGCGCAAAGCCATTACCGTCCGGGTAGCGGGTCAGGTCAGGCAATGCCTGCTGCACGGCCTTGAGTACCGCAGGCGAAGGGCCCAGCGGATTCTCATTGCTTGCCAGTTTGACGATATCCGCAGCGTTCAGACCGAACTCACGGGCCAGCTCTTCCACTGGCTTACCGGGAACATAGGGGGACAACTTTTGCACACCCGGCACCGCCAGGCTCAAAAAATCGCAACTCATGTCAAACCTCACGCAACGCTCAGAGTACCGCTTTGGGATAGGAACCAAGCACTTTCAGCCCTACCGACTCCCCACGAATTTTCTCCAGCGCATCCTTGATCAGCGGATCATGCTGGTGGCCTAAGAAGTCGATAAAGAACACATAGGTCCACTTGCCACTGCGCGACGGTCGAGTTTCGATACGCGTCAGATCGATGCCATTATCGTGGAAAGGCTGCAGCAGATGATGCAGCACACCGGGACGGTTGTTCATCGAGACAATAATGGAGGTCTTGTCGTCGCCAGTCGGCGGGACTTCCTGATTACCGATTATCAGAAAACGCGTCGAGTTATCCGGACGGTCTTCGATCTTCTCGGCGATCCGGGTCAGACCGTAAAGCTCACAGGCCATATCGCCGGCGATAGCGGCGGAGTTCCATTCACCCTTGACCCTGCGAGCGGCGTCAGCATTACTGGCCACCGGCACCCGCTCGATGTTCGGGTAATGCGCGTCCAGCCATTTGCGGCACTGAGCCAGCGACTGGGCATGGGAATAGACCCGGGAGATCTTGTCCATCCGGGTATTTTCGCCGACCAGCAGATGATGGTGGATACGCAGCTCAACTTCGCCACAGATCACCAGGTCATGCTCAAGGAAGCTGTCCAGCGTATGGTTGATGGCGCCCTCGGTGGAATTCTCCACCGGCACCACGCCGAAATGCACGGCACCTGCGGCCACTTCCCGGAAGATCTCATCAATCGCCGCCATCGGAATACTGGAAACCGAGTGACCGAAATGCTTGAGCGCAGCGGCTTGGGTAAAGGTGCCTTCAGGGCCCAGATAGGCTACTCGCAGCGGCTCTTCCAAGGCCAGACAAGCGGACATGATCTCACGGAACAGACGCGCCACTTCCTCGTTGTCCAAGGGCCCCTTGTTCAGCTCCATGATGTGCTTGAGTACCCAGGCTTCCCGCTCGGGACGATAGAATACCGGCTGCTCGCCTGCGGGCAGGGTCTTCTGCTTGACCTCGGCAACCGTCTGGGCACAGCGAGCACGCTCGCTGATCAGCTCCAGAATCTTCTCGTCCAGCGAGTCGATACGGTTACGCAGGGCCGTGAGTTGGGCTTCTTCTGACATGTCTGATTAACCGTGCTGTTTCTCGAATTCAGCCATATAGGCCACCAGCGCATCCACCGCAGCTTGCGGTACCGCGTTATAGATGGAGGCGCGCATACCACCCACCGAACGGTGACCTTTCAGATTGAGCAGACCGCGCTCCTCGGCACCGACCAGAAACGGCTTATCCAGACGATCGTCTGCCAGACGGAAAGGAATATTCATCCACGAACGATCGGCAACATTGATCGGATTGCTGTACAGCTCGCTGGCATCGATAGCCGCGTACAGCTTGCGCTGTTTTGCGTCGTTAGCGCGCTGCATGGCATCCAGACCACCCTGTTCTTTCAGCCACTGGAAGACCAGTCCGGAGAGATACCAGGCAAAGGTTGGCGGCGTGTTATACATCGAGCCATTCTTCGCCGCAACGCTGTAGTCGAGCATGGTCGGGCATCTGCTGTGTGCCTTGCCCAGCAGGTCTTCGCGCACAATAGCCACTACCAGACCACTGGGGCCAATGTTCTTCTGTGCGCCGGCATAGATCAGGCCGAAACGCGACACATCCAACGGGCGGGACAGAATGTCGGAAGACATATCCACCACCAGCGGCGTGTCACCCACGTCGGGAATCCAGTTGAACTGGACGCCGCCGATGGTTTCATTGCTGGCGTAATGAACGTAGGCCGCTGTGTCGGACAATTGCCATTCGTTCTGCCCGGGGATGGCGAAGTAGTCATAACCCTTGGCTGATGCGGCGACGTTAACGTGACCGTAACGGGACGCTTCCTCAATGGCCTTGCGCGACCAGATACCGGTGTCGATATAGTCTGCGCTGCCATCTTCCCCCATCAAGTTCAATGGCACCTGAGCAAACTGTTGGCTGGCGCCGCCCTGCAGGAACAACACCCGATAGTTCGAGGGTATATTCAGCAGATCACGCAGATCCTGCTCGGCCCGCTCAGCGATGCTGATGAACTCATCGCTGCGATGGCTCATCTCCATGACCGACAAACCCTTGCCTTGCCAATCCAACAGCTCAGCCTGGGCTTGTTGCAATACCGTCTCCGGTAACGCCGCCGGGCCAGCACAGAAGTTGAACACGCGTTTGCTCACCTTGACCTCTACTCTTCTATGTCAGTGGTTCCGGCGCTGTCGTCAGCTGCACCGGCATCGGTATTGCCCATTTCGTCTTCGGCTTCGTCGCCTTCTTCGATTTCTTCATCGGAAGGCTCCTGCACCCGCTCCAGCCCCACCAGTTTTTCACCGTTGGACAGCTTGATCAGGGTCACGCCCTGGGTATTACGGGACAGGCTGGACACTTCGGATACGCGCGTACGTACCAGCGTACCCTGATCCGAAATCAACATGATTTCTTCCGCATCATCCACCTGTACAGCGCCGACCAGCGGCCCATTGCGCTCGTTGCTGACCATGGCGATAACGCCCTGCCCGCCGCGCTTGTACTGAGGGAAATCTTCGACCGGCGTACGCTTACCGAAGCCGTTCTGCGAGGCGGTCAGAATCTGCATGCCCTCTTCAGCAATCAGCATCGACACCAGACGCTGCCCTTCGGCCAGGCGCATACCGCGAACACCGCGGGCAGTACGGCCCATGGCACGCACATCGGTTTCGTTGAAGCGCGTCACCTTGCCGCCGTCGGAGAACAGCATGACCTGCTTGTTGCCGTCGGTCAGCGCGGCACTGATGAGGGTATCGCCCTCGTCCAGATCCAGTGCGATCAAACCAACCGTACGCTGACGGCTGAATTGCGGGAGCGGCGTCTTCTTCACGGTGCCGTTAGCCGTGGCCATGAAGATGAACCAGCCTTCGGTGTATTCCTCGATTGGCAGCATGGTGGTGATGTACTCACCCTCATCCAGCGGCAGCAGGTTGACCAGCGGGCGACCACGCGCGGTGCGCGAGGCTTCCGGAATTTCATAGGTCTTCAGCCAGTACACCTTACCCTTGCTGGAGAACAGCATGAGCGTGGTATGGCTGTTGGCAACCAGCAGATGGGATACGTAATCCTCGTCCTTGACGCCGGTTGCCGCCTTGCCACGACCACCGCGACGCTGCGCATTATAGTCGGCCAGCGGCTGGCTCTTGGCGTAGCCGCCATGGGAAATGGTCACGACGCGATCTTCTTCGGTGATCAGGTCGGCAATGCTCAAGTCCATGCGCGAGGCAATGATCTCTGTGCGACGCTCGTCACCAAAGTTGTCCTTGATGTGCTCCAGCTCTTCGACGATCACTTCCATCAAGCGCGCTTCGCTGTTGAGGATACGCAGCAGCTCTGCTACCTGAACCAGAATTTCCTGGTATTCGGTCAGCAGCTTCTCGTGCTCCAGCCCGGTCAGACGGTGCAGACGCAGATCCAGAATCGCCTGAGCCTGTTCCGGCGACAGGTAATATTTGCCTTCGCGCAGACCGTATTCCTCGGGCAGTTCATCCGGGCGACAGGATTCAGCACCGGCGCGCTCGACCATTTCCATGACCGTGCCCGGCTCCCACGCCTGAGCCAGCAAGCGCTCGCGCGCCTCTGCCGGAGACGACGAGGCCTTGATCATCTCGATAACCGGGTCAATATTCGACAGCGCGACCGCCTGACCTTCGAGGATATGACCGCGCTCACGCGCCTTGCGCAGTTCGTATACAGTACGCCGGGTAACCACTTCACGACGGTGACGGATAAAGGCGTCGAGCAGTTCCTTCAGGTTCAGAATGCGTGGCTGACCGTCCAGCAGGCCCACCACGTTGATACCGAACACGTTCTGCATCTGGGTCTGGGCGTACAGGTTATTGAGGATAACCTCGGCCACCTCGCCGCGGCGCAGCTCAATGACCACGCGCATACCGTCCTTGTCGGACTCGTCACGCAGCTCGCTGATGCCTTCGAGTTTCTTTTCCTTGACCAGCTCGGCGATACGCTCGATCAGCTTGGCCTTGTTCACCTGATAGGGCAATTCATGGATCAGGATCTGCTGGCGACCACCGACCTTATCGATATCTTCGATGGTGCAGCGTGCCCGCACATAAATACGACCACGGCCGGTGCGATAGGCTTCAACGATGCCGGCACGGCCATTGATGATGCCAGCGGTCGGGAAATCCGGGCCGGGAATATATTCCATCAGTTCATCGATGGTGATATCCGGGTTGGCGATCATCGCCAGACAACCGTTGATCACTTCGGTCAGGTTGTGCGGCGGAATATTGGTGGCCATGCCCACAGCAATACCGCTGGAGCCGTTGACCAGCAGGTT
>CAYYUQ010000103.1:0-10328 GCA_964474945.1 uncultured Halopseudomonas sp.
CTCAATGGCGAGCATTGTCGCCTAAGTGGGTGTCCGGTTTCATTAGACCACTACAGGCCGGGGCGTTATCGACCATTGAAGCGGGCGTGCATGCGTTGCGGATAATCGAGCCGGACGTGGATTTCAATCCTTTGCTCATACCCTTCGATGCGCTGATCGAAGGGCAGATAGCCGCGATGGGGCAGGCGGTTTATCAGCGCAACCACCAGCCCCCGTCCCGGTGAGTTGGTCACATTCGTGACAGTGATATTGCTGTTTTCTGCTCCTCGCTGATTCAGTCCACCGCTAGACTGCCCATATCGAGTCCGAATGAGACAAAAAGAAAAATTGACTCGACATCAGGGCGGTGAGCGGAGGCGGGAGACGGTATGAAAACAAGGCGAGTGGTGGTGACTGGAGCGGGGAGCGGGCTGGGTCGTGAGCTGGCGCTGCGCTATGCGAAAGAGGGTGCCTGGCTGGCGCTGGCGGACATCCAGGAAGAGGGACTCAAGGAAACCCTGCAGCTGGTAGAGGAAGCCGGCGGCAGTGGCTTTACCCGCCGCTGTGATGTGCGCGATTACAGCCAGCTGGCGGCCCTGGCGCAGAGTTGTGAAGAAAGCATGCAGGGCATCGATGTGCTGATCAACAATGCCGGTGTCGCATCCGGGGGCTGGTTCGAAGACCTGTCGTTGGAAGATTGGGACTGGCAGATCAGCATCAACCTGATGGGCGTGGTCAAGGGTTGCAAGGCGTTCATGCCTCTGTTGCTGGCGCAGGAAGGTGGTCGCATCATCAACATCGCCTCCATGGCGGCACTGATGCAGGCGCCGGCCATGAGTAACTACAACGTCGCCAAGGCCGGTGTTGTCGCGCTGTCGGAAAGTCTGCTGTGCGAACTCAAGCCCCGCGGTGTGCAGGTGCACGTAGTCTGTCCGTCCTTCTTCCAGACCAACCTGATGAACTCCTACCGGGGCCCGGATTCAGAATCAAAGGACGATATCGCCAAACTACTGGAAAGCTCGCCTATTTCAGCGGCCGACATTGCCGACACCATTTACCGGGAAACCGAAGCCGGCAAGTTCATGATCCTGCCCCATGACAAGGGCCGGGAAGCCTGGGTATTGAAGCAGGCCAACCCGCAGCTCATTCATGATGAGATGGTGCGGCTGGCGGTGAAGAAGATGGCCGGCAGCACTCGCTGAACGGCCTTTTTCATCCATTCATTCTTGCAGCATAGTCTGATGGTATGCAGGGGCGGGGTTTTCCTGCCCTTGCCAGCTCCCCGCTGATTTTTTGTATCCCCATGACTTGCGCTCCGGTGTCATACGTTGCGGCCTGTGGCACAATACAGCATTGAATTCGAACCCCGGAATCAGGCGTAAGCATGGCATCACTTGTAGTCACAGGTGGAACTCAGGATGACAGCTGAAACGCGTCACATGGCGTTTCTGCTATGGCCGGGCTGCCATCCAGCGATTCTGATGCCAGCCCTGGCGGTACTGCGCTCGGCCAACCGCATGGCTGAGGCTTTGCTGTATCAGATCGACTGCTTCACTCTGGACGATGAGCCTATACGCTCGCCGGAGGGGTGGCAGTTGCCGGCGCGGCCTTGGGTGAGTCCGCCTGAGCCGCTGTCTCACCTGTGGCTGGTAGCCGATGCGGCGCAATTGCCAACGTCGGTCAGTCCAGCGCTGACCCTGCAGCTGCGTTCGCTGGCGCGGGACGATGTGTTGCTGGGCGGTCTGGAAGAGGGTGTATTTCCTCTGGCCATGACCGGTTTGCTGGATGGCCGCCGTTGCGCCGTGCATTGGCGGATGTTGGAAGAGTTTCGTGAGCGTTTTCCTGCGGTGCTGTCGGGTACACGCCTGTTCGAGCAGGATGAAGGGCGTTTGAGCAGCAGCGGTTATGCGATTACCGATCTGTTCTTGACGCTGGTATCCGAGCACCATGGGCCGGATCTGTCGGCGCTGGTTGCTGAGGATCTCAATGTCGAGCGCGTCCGCGCCGGTAGCGAGCAGCAACGGGTGCCCCTGCGTAACCGGCTGGGCAGCACTCATCCAAAACTGACTCAGGCAGTGATTCTGATGGAATCGAATATCGAGGAGCCGCTCACTACCGATGAAATTGCTCGGCATGTGTGTGTCTCCAGACGGCAGTTGGAGCGGATATTCAAGCAGTATCTGAACAGCGTACCGTCACAGTATTATCTTGAACTGCGCCTGAACCGGGCGCGGCAGATGCTGCAACAGACCAGCAAGTCCATTATTCAGATTGGTCTGTCCTGCGGTTTTTCCTCTGGCCCGCACTTTTCCAGTGCCTACCGTAACTGTTTTGGTGTCACGCCCCGTGAAGATCGAAACCAGTACCGCGCTCAGCAGGCACAGGATGGTCGGGTGAGTATGTAAGTCCGGCATTGCCATATTTGTTATCCGCCCCAGGGCGAACACAGGAGAGTTGAATAGATGTCGCAGTCCATGCAGGTCAGCCGCGCCGACTTCGATCGGTACATGGTGCCCAATTACGCCCCCGTCGATATGGTGCCGGTGCGAGGGCAGGGCTCGCGCCTGTGGGATCAACAGGGTCGCGAATATATTGATCTGGCCGGTGGCATCGCCGTCAACTCGTTGGGTCATGCCCATCCGGAGCTGGTCGAAGTGCTCACCCAGCAGGCGCAGAAGCTCTGGCATGTATCCAATATCATGACCAACGAGCCCGCCCTGCGGTTGGCCGCCAAACTGGTGGCGGCGACTTTTGCTGATCGGGTGCTGTTCGTCAACTCAGGCGCGGAAGCGAACGAGGCGGCTTTCAAATTGGCTCGGCGCTGGGCGCATGACAAGTTCGGCCCGGACAAGCATGAGATCATTGCCTGCAGTAACAGCTTCCACGGACGCACGCTGTTCACCGTCAGCGTTGGTGGTCAGCCGAAATATTCCCAGGGCTTTGGTCCGGCTATTACCGGCATCAGTCATGTGGTGTACAACGATATCGCTGCTCTGGAAGCGCAGATCTCCGAGCGCACCTGTGCCGTGGTGCTCGAACCGGTGCAGGGTGAGGGCGGGGTGATTCCGGCTACCAGCGAATACCTGCAGGCGGTTCGGGAACTCTGTGACAAGCACAATGCGCTGCTGATTTTTGATGAAGTGCAGAGCGGCATGGGTCGTACCGGCAAGCTGTTTGCCTATATGCACAGTGGCGTGGCGCCGGACATCATGACCAGCGCCAAGGGCATCGGTGGTGGATTCCCGATTGCCGCCATGCTGACCACCGACCGCATCGCTCCGGCGCTCAGCGTCGGCAGTCACGGCAGCACCTATGGTGGCAACCCGCTGGGTTGCGCGGTGGCGGAGCGGGTGCTGGATATCATCAATACCCCGCAGCTGCTGGACGGTGTGGTGGAGCGGAATGGCCTGTTGACCAGCGGCCTGCGCACCCTGAGTGACGAGCTGGGTGTGTTTTCAGCTATCCGTGGTCAGGGCCTGCTGATTGGCGCGGTGCTGGCCGAGCGCTGGAAAGGGCAGGCTGGGCAAGTGATGAAGCTGGCTCAACAGGAAGGGCTGTTGGTGCTTCAGGCGGGGGCCGACGTGGTACGTCTGGCGCCGAGTCTGATCATCCCGGAAGCGGACATTCGTGAGGCGCTGGGGCGTTTACGCTCTGCGCTGCTGAAGCTCGCGGAGTAATCGGAGAACGCTCATGCTCATCCAGCGTCTGTGCACCCTGGCCGATCTACCCGAGATCGAGCGCCTGGCCATCGCCAGTCCGGTGGGGATCACCTCCCTGCCGGTGGATCGCGAGCGGCTGTCGGCGATCATCGAAGGCACCGAGGCGGCGATGGATGAGGACGTGGTGTTTACCGGGGATGAGCGTTACTTTTTTGTTCTCGAGGATGTCGCCAGCGGCCGCCTGGTGGGGTGCAGCAGTATCATTTCTGCTGCGGGCTTCAGTCAGCCGTTCTATACCTTCCGCAATGAGATGTTTGTGCACGCGTGCCACGAGTTGGGGCTGCATAACCGCATCCATGTGTTGTCGCTGTGCCATGACCTGACAGGCCACAGTCTGCTGACCGGTTTCTATCTGGATCCCACCTGGCGTAGCTATCAGGCATTGAAATTGAATGCCTGTGGCCGCCTGCTGTTTGCCGCATCGCACCCCCAGCGATTTGCTGATGCGATTGCGGTGGAGATGTCGGGTATCAGTGATGAAGAAGGAAACTCACCCTTCTGGGATGGCGTGTGCCGACACTTCTTTGATGTTGATTACGCCGAGGCAGAGCGTCTCGGCAGTACGCTGGGACGCAGCGTATTGGCCGAGCTGTTGCCGGGTTACCCGCTGTATGTGCCCATGCTGCCGGACTCGGCTCAGGAAGTGATTGGTCAGGTACGTCCTGCCTCGCAGATGGTGTACGACATTCTCATGAACGAAGGTTTTGAGAGTGATAACTACATCGATATTTTTGATGGCGGGCCGGTAGTGCAGGCCCGTACGGCGGAGTTGACCACGGTGCGCTGTAGCCAGGTTGCTACGGTGCGCATAGGTCAGCCATTGCCCGCTGAGGAACATTGGCTGGTGGCCAATGAGCGCGTGCGGGATTTTCGAGCTTGCCTGTGCCAGTTGAGCTGGACGCCTGGCGAGCCGGTTATCCTCAGCGAGACGCTGGCGCAGTTATTGAATGTGGCCGAAGGCGATAGCATCAGATTGATGGGGGAGGCCTGACATGCTGGTAAGAGCGGCGCGCATCGAGGATCTACCCGCACTGCTGAAACTGGCATTGGAGGCGGGTTCCGGTCTGACCAGTCTGCCGGCCAGTGAGGAGCGCCTGGAGCGCCGCTTGCAGAGCGTATCGGCGAGCTTTGCCGGTGAGCTATCGGCTGCTGACGCAGACTATCTGTTTGTGCTCGAGGATGATCAGGGGCAGGTCATCGGCACCAGTGGCGTGTTAGCCGCAGCCGGTCTGCGTGAGCCTTGGTACAGCTACCGTCGAGGCCTGACCGTCACCGCTAGCCGTGAACTGGATGTTTACCGTCAACAGGCGACCTTGTTTCTGACCAACGATCTGACCGGCGCTTCGTCGCTGTGCTCATTGTTCCTCAGTCTGCCGTACCGGCACAGTGTGTATGGTCGGCTGCTGTCCCGAGCGCGCTTTGTGCATATGGCGGAATTCGCTGGGGATTTCGCGCCCCGGGTGATTGCGGAGATGCGTGGATTATCGGATAGTCAGGGGCGCTCCCCATTCTGGGATAGCCTCGGCCAGCATTTCTTCCGTATGGATTTTGCCAGAGCTGACTACCTGACGGGCACCGGCAGCAAATCCTTCATCGCGGAAATGATGCCGAAATTCCCCTTGTACGCCTGCTTCCTCAGTGACGAGGCGCGCGCTGCCATGGGTGGGGTACATCCTGATTCGGAGCCTGCACTGGCCATGCTGGTGGAAGAAGGGATGCAGGATCAGGGCTATATTGATATTTTCGATGGCGGCATCACCATCGAAGCGCAGTTCAATCAGATCCGCAGCATTCGTGATAGCCAGACACTGTTGCTGGCTATCGGCACGCCGGGCGACGACGCGCAGAGCTGGCTGGTTCACAACCGTGGCCGTGCCAACTGCCGCATTACTGCAGCGCCCGCGCGGGTGGCCAGCGGTACTCTGGTGGTGGCAGCGGGAACGGCGGAACGGTTGCAGTTGCGTGCAGGCACGCCGGTGCGGGCTGTTCCGTTGGTGGGTGCGCCAACCGATGCTGATCCTTATGCGGGTTCCATTCGCTGAGTTCCGCTGACGGCCCCACAAGCTTCTTCTATCGTATCGATAGATATATCTGTTCGTGCAGCTGATGCATGCCTTCGCGGTATACCTATATAATGACGAACTTTGCCTGGCGTGAGCCCGGCCGACCTGATCCGTGGTAAGGGATATATGAAAAGCGCTGAGATCCGTGAAGCCTTCCTTCGATTCTTTGAAGAGAAAGGCCATACCCGAGTCGCCTCCAGTTCACTGGTGCCGGCTGACGACCCAACGTTGCTGTTTACCAACGCCGGTATGAACCAGTTCAAGGACTGCTTCCTCGGTCTGGAAAAGCGTGCCTATACCCGCGCCACTTCAAGTCAGAAGTGCGTGCGTGCAGGAGGCAAGCATAATGACCTGGAAAACGTCGGCTATACCGCCCGCCACCATACCTTCTTCGAGATGCTGGGTAACTTCAGCTTCGGTGATTATTTCAAGCGTGATGCCATCCATTACGCCTGGGAATTCCTGACCGCGGAAAAATGGCTCAAGCTGCCCGCAGAGAAACTGTGGGTGACCGTCTATGCCAGTGACGATGAAGCCTACGATATCTGGACGAAGGAAATTGGTGTGCCTGCTGAGCGCATGGTACGCATCGGTGATAACAAGGGCGCGCCCTATGCCTCGGATAACTTCTGGGCAATGGGTGATACTGGCCCCTGTGGTCCCTGCTCGGAGATCTTCTTCGACCACGGCGAGCACATATGGGGTGGCCCTCCGGGCAGCCCGGAAGAGGATGGCGATCGCTACATCGAGATCTGGAATAACGTCTTCATGCAGTTCAACCGCACCGCAGACGGCAAAATGCATCCGCTGCCGGCGCCCAGCGTGGATACCGGCATGGGGCTGGAGCGCATCAGTGCGGTGCTGCAGCACGTCAACTCCAACTACGAGATTGACCTGTTCCAGAACCTGCTTGAAGGTGCCGCCGACGCCATCGGCTGTGCCCAGGACAATGCCGCTTCGCTGAAAGTGGTGGCTGACCATATCCGTTCCTGCAGCTTCCTGATCGCCGATGGCGTGCTGCCTTCCAACGAAGGCCGCGGCTACGTCCTGCGTCGCATCATCCGCCGCGCGTGCCGTCACGGCAACAAGCTGGGCGCGACAGATACTTTCTTCCATAAAATTGTTCCGGCACTGGTTGCCGAAATGGGCGAAGCCTTCCCTGAGCTGAAGGCGCAACAGGCACACATCGAGCGCGTGTTGAAAACCGAGGAAGAACAGTTTGCTCGCACTCTGGAGCAGGGGCTGCGGATTCTTGAACAGGATCTGGCCAACCTCAAGGGCAGCGAAATACCGGGTGATATCGTCTTCAAACTGTACGACACCTATGGCTTCCCGATGGATCTGACCGGTGATATCGCCCGTGAGCGCGATCTGACCATTGATGAAGCCGGCTTTGAAACTGCCATGGCGGCCCAGCGCGAGCGCGCACGTGCTGCCAGCCAGTTTGGTCTGGACTACAACCAGCTGGTGAAGATCGACGCGGACACCGAATTTGAGGGTTACACCAGCACCTCCGGCGCGGCGCAGATCGTCGCGCTGTTCCGCGATGGCCAACAGGTCGATGTGCTTGCCGAAGGCGAAGCCGGTGTGGTGGTGCTGGATCGCACGCCGTTCTACGCTGAGTCCGGTGGCCAGGTAGGTGATACCGGCTACCTCGGCGGTGCCGGAGTGCGCTTTGATGTGCGCGACACCACCAAGGCCGGCGGCGCTCACCTGCACCATGGTGTGGTGGCCAGCGGCAGCCTGGCGGTAGGCAGCACCATCAAGGCCGTAGTCGACGACAGTATTCGTGCAGCCACCAAGGGCAACCACTCGGCTACCCACCTGCTGCATGCAGCTCTGCGCCGGGTGCTGGGCGAGCATGTACAGCAGAAAGGCTCACTGGTGGACAGCCAGCGCCTGCGCTTTGACTTCAGCCACTTCGAGGCGATTCGCCCGGAGCAGCTGCGTGAACTCGAGCGCATGGTCAACGAGCTGATCCGCGGTAACTCCACGGTAGAGATTGAAGTTACCGATATCGAAACGGCCAAGACCAGAGGCGCCATGGCGCTGTTCGGTGAAAAATACGGTAACGAAGTGCGGGTACTGACCATGGGCGGCGGTTTCTCTGTCGAGCTGTGCGGTGGTACCCACGTCAGCCGTACCGGTGATATCGGCCTGTTCAAGATTGTCAGCGAAGGCGGCATCGCTTCAGGCATCCGCCGTATTGAAGCCATTACCGGTGAAGCGGCGCTGAACTGGGTTAACGACAGCGAAGAACAGCTGCGTCAGGCGGCGCAACTGGTCAAGGGTAGCCGTGATAACCTGCTGAGCAAGCTGGCCGCTGCCCTTGAGCGCAGTCAGCAACTGGAAAAAGATGTTCAGCAACTCAAGGCCAAAGCGGCCAGTGCTGCGGGCAACGACCTGGCTGGTGAAGCGCAGCAGATCAATGGCATGTCTGTGCTGGTCAAGCGCGTTGATGGCGTTGACGGCAAAGGGCTGCTGGCGTTGATTGACCAGTTGAAGAACAAGCTGGGCTCGGCGGTGGTACTGCTGGGTGGCGAGCTGGACGGCAAGGTTGTGCTGGTAGCGGGTGTTACCAAAGATTTGACGGGCCGTATCAAGGCCGGCGACCTGATTCGCAACATCGCTCAGGCGGTAGGCGGCAAAGGTGGCGGTCGTCCGGACATGGCCCAGGGTGGTGGCACCGAGGTGGCCGCGCTGGACGCAGCGCTGAACAGCGCCACCGACTGGATTGCACAACAGTAAACAGCACTGAGTAGTTAAGGGGTCAGGCCAGCGACGGCCTGACGCAATGATCGGGTGACCGATTTCTGCATGGGGGTTGGTGCAACAAATGGCACTTATTGTCCAGAAGTTTGGCGGTACCTCGGTGGGCAATGTGGAACGCATTGCCCAGGTGGCCGAGAAAATCAAGGCTTGCAAAGCCCAGGGACATGATCTGGTCATCGTGGTTTCTGCCATGAGTGGTGAAACCAACCGCTTGATCTCGCTGGCACGGGAAATCAGTCCTGATCCAGATCCCCGGGAAATGGACGTCATCCTGTCCACCGGTGAGCAGGTAACCATAGGGCTGCTGGCCATGGCGCTGAAAGCCATTGATGTGCCGGCTGTATCCTATACCGGCGCACAGGTGCGTATTGGTACCGACAATGTTTACGGTAAGGCGCGTATCCAGCATATTGATGAAGCCCGGCTGCGTGACGAGATTGCTGCAGGCAAGGTGGTCATCGTTGCCGGTTTTCAGGGTATGGATGATGCCGGCAATATCACTACGCTGGGGCGTGGCGGCTCGGACACCACGGCAGTAGCACTGGCAGCTGCCCTGAAGGCGGACGAATGTCAGATCTATACCGATGTGGACGGCGTCTACACGACTGATCCACGGGTTGTAGACAGTGCTCGCCGACTGGACAAGATTACCTTCGAGGAAATGCTCGAAATGGCCAGCCTGGGTTCCAAGGTGCTGCAGATCCGTGCCGTGGAATTCGCTGGTAAATACAACGTGCCACTGCGTGTGTTGCACAGTTTCAAAGAGGGTCCCGGGACCCTGATTACTCTTGAGGAAGAGCTTTCAATGGAACAGCCCGTCATTTCCGGCATTGCCTTTAATCGTGATGAAGCCAAGCTGACAATCCGTGGTGTGCCGGATACCCCCGGCGTGGCTTACAAGATTCTGGGGCCGGTCAGTGCTGCGAATATCGAAATCGATATGATTGTGCAGAACGTGTCGAAGGATCAGACTACCGACTTCACCTTTACTGTTAATCGTAACGACCAACGCCGTACCGAAGAGGTTCTGCGTAAGGTGGCGGCCGAAATCGGTGCCCGTGAAGTGGCTAGCGATAATGCCATTGCCAAGGTGTCCATCGTGGGCGTGGGCATGCGTTCGCATGCCGGCGTAGCGAGCAAGATGTTTGAAGCGCTGGCTCAACATGGCATCAACATCCTGATGATCTCTACCTCTGAAATAAAAATTTCCGTGGTAATCAATGAGAAGTACCTGGAACTGGCGGTACGTAGCCTGCATTCAGCATTCGAACTGGACACCGCTGCGGAAGATGCTGGTCGCCCCAGCTGAGAAACGCGGTATGCGGTAAAGGGTAATATGGGCGGACGTGAGAGGTTTTTTTTGCGTCCGCAGCAGGCCGGGGTAGGCGAAATGACATATCCAATCGAACGCCCGGGCAAGGTTGTGGTCACACATAAGCGAACGTGGCGGCCAAGACGAAGGGGCCGGGGTTATCGCAGACTGTGTCCTGATTAAAAATGAGTAAGGAGAAATGGAATGCTGATTCTGACTCGCAGGGTGGGTGAAACCCTGATGGTAGGTGACGAAGTAACCGTAACGGTGTTGGGTGTCAAGGGTAATCAGGTGCGCATTGGCGTCAACGCTCCGAAAGAAGTGGCTGTTCATCGCGAAGAAATTTACCAGCGCATCCAGAAGGAAAAGGATGAAGCATCAAATACGTAATTTTCTTAAATTTTTCATTGCATTAGCGCAGCGGCACGGTTAATATTCTGCGCGTGTTACGGAGAGGTGGCCGAGAGGCCGAAGGCGCTCCCC
>CAYYUQ010000104.1:0-10176 GCA_964474945.1 uncultured Halopseudomonas sp.
CTGATCATCGCCTGCCCCTGCGCCATGGGCCTGGCCACGCCGACCTCGATCATGGTCGGCACCGGGCGCGGTGCTGAACTGGGTGTGTTGTTTCGCAAGGGTGAGGCCCTGCAACTATTGAAGGATGCCGCTGTCGTGGCGGTAGACAAGACCGGCACCCTGACCGAGGGCCATCCGGTATTGACTGACCTGGAACTGGCCGATGGCTTTGAGCGGGCCAGGGTGCTGGGCCAGATCGCGGCGGTGGAGTCCCGTTCGGAACATCCGATTGCCCGGGCGATTGTGGCTGCTGCGCAGCAGGAAGGCGTGGCTATACCCCTACTCAGCGAGTTCGACTCGGTTACCGGAATGGGTGTGCATGCGCAGGCCGATGGTGTTGCCGTTCAGGTCGGGGCCGACCGTTACATGCGCGAGCTGGGTCTGGATGTGCAGATCTTCGCCGAAACAGCTGAGCGTCTGGGCCGTGAAGGAAAATCTCCACTGTATGCCGCTGTAGGTGGGAAACTGGCGGCTATCGTTGCGGTGGCTGACCCGATCAAGCCGAGTACACCTGCGGCGATTCAGGCGCTGCATCAGTTGGGGCTCAGGGTGACGATGATCACCGGTGATAACCAGGTCACTGCCCGTGCTATTGCGGATCGTCTGGGTATTGATGAAGTGGTTGCCGAGGTGCTGCCAGAAGGAAAAGTGGATGCGGTACGCAGACTCAGGGCCGAACACGGGCGGCTGGCGTTTGTCGGCGACGGTATCAACGATGCCCCGGCACTGGCAGAGGCTGATGTCGGGTTGGCGATTGGTACCGGTACCGATGTCGCCATGGAGGCAGCGGACGTGGTGCTGATGTCCGGTGATCTGCAGGGCGTACCGAATGCCATTGCCCTGTCCAGGGCCACCATCAGCAATATCCGCCAGAACCTGTTCTGGGCTTTCGCCTACAATACGGCGTTGATTCCGGTGGCAGCAGGTGTGCTCTATCCGGCATTCGGTATACTGTTGTCGCCCATGTTTGCAGCGGGCGCCATGGCGCTGTCCAGCGTGTTTGTATTGGGCAACGCGCTGCGTCTGAGACATTTCCAGGTGCCCGGCTGACAATTCATTGAAACTGGTTTCTGCCCACCGGTTGTAACTGAACGACGGGCGCAGTTGATTTGATGCATCACATTGTCATGCTGTTTGGCTTATGATGAAAGGCGCGGCGGGTTGTTATCGCCAGGCTTCATTATTCATTGCAAAGGCTGCATTCATGTCATCGTCTGTTTTATCCAACAAGCGCGTTCTGATTCCTGTTGTGCTCGGCATACTGGCTCTGCTGGTCTGGTACGGTTGGTCGCACTATACCCAGCAGGGGCCGGGTGAAGGCTTTGTCAGTGGTAATGGTCGCGTCGAGGCCACCGAGATTGATATCGCTACCAAGCTGCCGGGTCGGGTCGAGGAAATCCTGGTGCGCGAAGGCGACTTTGTACGTGCCGGGCAAGTGCTGGCGCGAATGCAGATCGAGACCCTGGAAGCTCAACATGAAGAAGCACAGGCCGGTTACCAGGAAGCCGTCCACGCGGTAGCGGCGGCCAGAGCGCAGATCAGCCTGCGGGAAAGTGACGTCGCGGCCGCGCAGGCGGTGGTGGCGCAGCGTGAAGCTGAGTTGCATGCGGTTTCACAGCGGCTGTCGCGTACTGAAATATTGGCGCGGGACGGATCGGTCTCCCGCCAGCAACTGGATGATGACCGGGCCAGAGCCCATGGCGCTGAAGCGGCGGTGGCTGCAGCCAGGGCCCAGGTATTGGCGGCACAGGCCGCAGTGGAGGCGGCAAAGGCGCAGCAGACCGGTGCAGAATCCCGCGTCACGGCCATGCAAGCGACCATCAACCGTGTCGATGCTGATCTGCTGGACAGCGAACTCAAGGCGCCCCGTGATGGCCGCGTACAGGTGCGGGTAGCCCAGCCGGGCGAAGTGCTGGGCGCAGGCGGTCGGGTACTGAATCTGCTGGATCTGTCCGATGTATACATGACCTTCTTTGTGCCTGAGGTGGCTGCCGGGCGGCTGGCGCTGGGCAGTGAGGCCAGACTGGTAGTGGATACTGCGCCGGATTACGTAATACCTGCGCGGGTTTCCTTCGTCGCGAGTCAGGCGCAATTCACCCCCAAAACGGTGGAAACCGCCAGTGAACGGCAGAAACTGATGTTCCGGGTGCGGGCGCAGATCCATCCGGCGTTGTTGCAGCGTTACCTGGAGCAGGTCAAGACCGGGGTGCCGGGGGTGGCCTGGTTGAAGCTGGACGCCGATGCGTCCTGGCCCGCAGAACTGGAGGTATCGGCCGAGCTGCAGAAGCTGCTGACCGATGAGCGCTGATTACGTCGCCCGACTGCAGGGCGTGCAGCTGAGCTATGGCAACACCAGAGCGCTGGACGGGATCGAGCTGGACGTGCCCGCTGGGTGCACGGTCGGGCTGATTGGCCCGGATGGGGTTGGCAAGTCCAGCCTGCTGGCATTGGTTTCCGGCTCCCGGCGTATTCAGCAGGGGA
This sequence comes from uncultured Halopseudomonas sp., assembly GCA_964474945.1. Taxonomy (GTDB): domain Bacteria; phylum Pseudomonadota; class Gammaproteobacteria; order Pseudomonadales; family Pseudomonadaceae; genus Halopseudomonas. The sequence continues at coordinate 2,521 of CAYYUQ010000104.1, forward strand.
CAGTGCAGGTACTTGATGGGGATATGGCCGAGCGCGGGCATCGCAATCGCGTATGCCCGCGCATTGCCTATATGCCCCAGGGGCTGGGACGTAACCTCTATCCGACCCTGTCGGTGGAGGAAAACCTGCAGTTCTTTGCCCGGCTGTTCGGCCATGATGCGGCGGAGCGGCGCAGGCGTATTGATGAGTTGACCAGGGCCACCGGTCTGCATGCCTTTCTTGATCGGCCGGCGGGCAAATTGTCCGGCGGCATGAAGCAGAAGCTGGGGCTGTGCTGCGCGCTGATCCACGATCCTGATCTGTTGATTCTCGACGAGCCGACCACGGGCGTCGACCCGCTGGCTCGGGCGCAGTTCTGGGATCTGATTCAGCGTATTCGCCATCAACGCCCCGGCATGAGCGTCATGGTTGCCACTGCCTACATGGATGAAGCGCAGGGTTTCGACTGGCTGGTGGCAATGGATGCAGGCCGGGTGCTGGCGACGGGCACGCCAGCGCAGTTACTGCAGCAGACCGGCACCCTTACTCTGGAAGAAACTTTTATCGCGCTGTTGCCGGAAGAACGCAAGCGTGGTCATGCCCCTGTCATCATTCCGCCGCTGGACGTGGATGAGCAGGACATCGCCATCGAGGCACAGAACCTGACCTTGCGCTTTGGTGACTTCGTGGCGGTGAACGATGTCAGCTTCCGCATCCGGCGCGGTGAGATCTTCGGCTTTCTCGGCTCCAATGGCTGCGGCAAGAGCACCACCATGAAGATGCTCACCGGTCTGCTACCTGCCAGTGAAGGTCAGGCATGGCTGTTCGGCAGCGAAGTCAGCCCAAAGGATATCGATACGCGGCGCCGGGTCGGTTACATGTCCCAGGCCTTTTCCCTGTACAGCGAACTGAGCGTGCAGCAGAACCTGGTATTGCATGCCCGGCTGTTTGCCGTCCCCGAGGCGGAGATTCCCGCCCGGGTCGAGGAGATGCTGGCGCGCTTCGGCCTGACCAAGGCGGCAGACACATTGCCGGCCAGCCTGCCGCTGGGAATGCGCCAGCGGCTGTCGCTGGCGGTGGCCATGGTGCACAAGCCGGAACTGCTGATACTGGATGAGCCGACCTCCGGCGTCGATCCGGTTGCTCGTGACGCATTCTGGCGGCTGCTGGTGGAATTGTCCCGTCGGGATAAGGTGACCATCTTCCTCTCGACCCACTTCATGAATGAGGCCGAGCGCTGCGATCGCATGTCGATGATGCATGCGGGCAAGGTGCTGGACAGCGATGTGCCCGCCAGGCTGGTGGAAAAGCGCGGCGCGGCCAATCTCGAAGAGGCCTTTATCGGCTACCTGCTGGAGGCGGGCGCCGGTACTCAGGACGAGGCACCGGCAGCGACTGCCGCCGGATTGCCGCCGGCACAGAAAGAAACCACACCTGTACGGCGCAAGGCTTTCAACATGCAGCGCATGCTCAGCTATCTGTGGCGTGAAGCGCTGGAGCTGCAACGCGACCCGATCCGCGCCACGCTGGCACTGGCCGGCTCGATTCTGCTGATGTTTGTTATCGGCTTCGGCATCAGCCTGGATGTGGAAGACCTGCGTTACGCGGTACTCGACCGTGACCAGACGACCTTCAGCCGCGACTATGCGCTGGAGCTGTCTGGCTCACGCTATTTTATCGAACAGCCGCCGATCAGCGATTATGAGGATCTGGATCGGCGCATGCGCAGCGGTGAGGTCTCGCTGGCCATCGAGATCCCGCATGGCTTCGCCCGGGATCTGCTGGCCGGCCGCCAGGCGCAGATCGGCGCCTGGGTAGATGGTGCCATGCCGCAACGGGCCGAGACGCTGCAGGGGTATGTGCAGGGCATGCACCAGCACTGGGTCAGTAATCAGATCAGTCAGCGGCTGGGTGCCTTGCCGGTGAGCGCGGATATCCAGACGCGCTTTCGTTACAACCCCGACGTGCGCAGCCTGCCGGCCATGGTGCCGGCAGTCATTCCATTGTTGATGTTGATGATCCCGGCGATGCTCACTGCGCTGGCAGTAGTGCGGGAAAAGGAAACCGGCTCGATCACCAACTTCTACGTCACCCCGGTGACCCGCAGCGAATTCCTGCTCGGTAAGCAATTGCCCTATGTGGTGCTGGCCATGGTCAATTACCTGCTGATGATGCTGGCAGCGGTCACGATATTCGGTGTGCCGGTCACCGGCAGTTTTTTCGCCCTGACGCTGGGGGCGCTTATATTCAGCTTTATTTCCACCGGCATGGGTTTGCTGGCCTCGTCAGTCACCCGTAGCCAGATCGCCGCGATGTTCTTCGCCATGATCGGTACCATGGTGCCGGCCACCTCGTTTTCCGGTCTGATCGACCCAGTCTCGTCGCTGGAAGGGGCAGGGCGGATAATCGGGCAATTGTATCCAGCCACCTACATGGTCAATATCAGTCGCGGCGTGTTCAGCAAGGCGCTGGGGCTCGGAGATCTGGCCTATGCCTACTGGGCCATGCTCGCCTCGGTTCCGGTGATCATGGGGCTGGCTGTATTGCTGCTGAAGAAACAGGAGCGCTGAGATGATGCTGCGCAGTCTGGCCAATATCTACCGGCTCGGGGTCAAGGAGCTGTGGAGCCTGTGGCGCGATCCGATGATGCTGGTGCTGATCGTTTACGTATTTACCGTGGGCGTGTTCTCCGGCGCCAGAGCCATGCCGGAAACCCTCAATCACGCGCCTATCGCCATCGTTGATGAGGACGACTCGGCGCTGTCCCGGCAGGTCATATCGGCTTTCTACCCGCCGCACTTCACCATCCCGCAGATGATCAGCATGGCGGATATGGACACAGGTATGGATTCGGGCAGATATACCTTTGCCCTGTACATACCCCAAGGCTTCCAGCGTGATGTGCTGGCCGGGCGCGGTCCGGACCTGCAGCTCAACGTGGACGCCACCCGCATGAGTCAGGCCTTCACCGGTAGCGGTGCGGTGCAGCAGATTGTCATGGGAGAGGTCAACGAGTTCCTCCAGCGCGAGCGGGCTACCGCATTGCCGCCAGTGGATCTGGCGTTGCGCGCGCGCTTCAATCCGGCGCTGGAGAAATCCTGGTTCGGCAGCCTGATGCAGGTGATCAACTACATCACCATGCTGTCCATCGTGCTCACCGGGGCGGCACTGATCCGTGAGCGTGAACACGGCACCATCGAACATCTGCTGGTGATGCCGGTAACGCCGACCGAGATCATGCTGGCCAAGGTCTGGTCGATGGGGCTGGTGGTATTGGTGGCGGCAGCGGTGTCACTGAATCTGGTGGTACGTGGGCTGCTCAACGTGCCGGTAGAAGGCTCACTGCCATTGTTCTTCGTCGGCACCGCGCTGTGTCTGTTTGCCACCACCTCCATGGGTATCTTTCTCGCGACCCTGGCGCGCAACATGCCGCAGTTCGGCATGCTGATGATGCTGACCATCATGCCCTTGCAGATGCTATCCGGCGGCTCGACTCCGAGGGAAAGCATGCCGGAACTGGTGCAGAACATCATGCTGGCTGCGCCGACCACCCATTTTGTCGAAATTGGCCAGGCGATTCTCTATCGCGGCGCCGGGCTGGAAGCTGTCTGGAGCAGTTTTCTGGCACTGGTGCTGATTGGCGGCGTGATGTTTGTTGGCTCGTTGCTGCGTTTCAGAAAGACTATCTGTCGCATGGCCTGACCCGACGCCGGCGAATCCGAACAAGGAGTATCAGTATGGGCAATACCATGGACCCGCGCAGCCAGTGGCTGCAGGGATACGGACCAATTCGGCACAGCGAGGCAACCCGTGAGCGGATCGCTGCACTGGGCGAAAAGTTGATTGCGGATGGTCGGGTTGCGGATGCCGATCAGTTTCACGCCATGCTGGCTGCGGCCGACCGGCTGAGCTGCATGGCGATGAATGTGGTCGCGCACATGACCTATGCCAGGCGCGTTGATCTGTCCGGAGCCCCGCTGGCAGCCGAGGACTTCAAGGCTGCTCCTGAAGGCCATACCGGCGGCTCCCTGAACATGGTGCCGGCCTTTGTCGGTTATCTGCTGGCCAACGCGCTGACCGGCAAAACCCGGGCCTGGCTGATGGGGCAGGGCCATTGCGTAGCGGCCATCGAGGCCGTCAACGCGCTGACCGGCGATGTGTCGGATGCCCAGCGCGGGCGGTATGACCGATCCGCCGAGGGGCTGGCACGGTTATGCCAGGACTTCTACTCCTACCAGACAGACGACACCGGACTGCCTGCGGCACCGCTGGGCAGCCATGCCGGGCCGAATACCGCCGGTGCCATTTCCGAGGGTGGCTACCTGGGATTTGCCGAGCTGCAATATGTACATATGCCGCTTCCAGGTGAAAGCCTGGTGGCCTTTCTCAGTGATGGCGCCTTTGAGGAGCAGCGTGGTTCTGATTGGGCACCGCGCTGGTGGCGGGCCGAGGATTGCGGCGTTGCCATACCGGTGATGATTCTTAATGGTCGGCGTATCGAGCAGCGTACCCAGATCATTCAGGAAGGCGGCGCCCAATGGCTGGCCGAGGATCAGCGGCACAACGGCTTTGATCCGGTCATGGTTGATGGCCGTGACCCGGCGGCGATTGCCTGGGCCATCGTCATGGCTGAGGATAAACTGCTGACTTTTGCCAACGACCCTCAGCGTCGTTACCCGGCTGCTCTGCCCTACATCATTGCTGAAACAGAGAAGGGCTTTGGCTTTCCCGGCGCAGGCACCAATGCCGCACATAACCTGCCGTTGATTGGCAATCCCCACACGGATGCGATTGCCCGTGAACTGTTCAACACCAGTGCCAGCGCTCTGTTCGTGCCCGGTAACGAGCTGCAACAAGCGCTAGCCGCGCTGACCAACCATCAACAGCAACAGCGTCCGCTGGAAAGCCATAACCCGCTGGTTGACCGCCAGCCGCCGTCCCCGGTGCTGCCGCCGCCCAAGTGGCAGGAGGCCGGCTTCGAAGGCAGCGCCATGATCGCACTGGATCGTTGGTTTGTGCAGCTGGTTCAGGCCAACCCCGATCTGCGGGTGCGGGTGGGTAATCCGGATGAACTGGCCAGCAACAAGATGGGTGAGACGCTGGCGCTGCTCAAGCACCGGGTCAACGAACCCGAGGCAGGTGTGCCCGAGGATCTGCACGGCGCGGTCATCACCGCCCTTAACGAGGAAGCCGTCGCCGCCGCTGCGCTGGCCAACAAGGCCGGTCTCAACCTGATCGTCAGCTACGAAGCCTTTGCCGTGAAGATGCTCGGGCTGATGCGCCAGGAAGCCATCTTTGTGCGCCGGCAAAAGGAATTGGGACAAAAGCCGGGCTGGCTGCCGGTACCGCTGATCGTTACCTCGCATACCTGGGAGAATGCCAAGAATGAGCAATCCCATCAGGATCCAACCATAGGTGAAGCGCTGCTCGGTGAGATGTCCGATACGGTGCGGGTGTTATTCCCGGTGGGTGGCAACACCACAGTGGCCGCCATGCGCTCGATCTATAGCGGACGCGGCCAGCTGGCCTGCGTGGTCGTATCCAAACGCGAGGTGAAACAGTATCTGGGCGGCGCCGAGGCTGAGGCGCTGGTGGCCCAGGGTGCTGCCCACGTGACAGGCGATCCGGCCAATGCCGATCTGCAACTGATTGCCATCGGTGCCTATCAGTTGGAGGAGGCGCTCAAGGCGCAGTCGGCGCTGCAGCAGCAGGGCCGTGCGGTATGCGTTACCGTGATCATCGAACCGGGTCGGCTGCGTGTTCCCCGCGATGATCTGGAGCGCGATTTCGTGCTGGATGATGAGGCGCTGCACAGGCTGTTCCCGCAGGGACTGCCCAGGGTCATTCTCAGTCATACTCGTCCTGAGCTAATACTCGGTGTGTTGCGGCGTATCGACAGCGGCCCGGCAAGAACACAGGCGCTGGGGTATCTCAGCCGCGGTGGCACACTGGATGTGCCCGGCATGTTGCGCGCCAACCGCTGTACCTGGGTAGATGCCATCCGCGCTGCGGCGCAGGTAACCGGTTGGGATCTGGAAGCGCTACCTTCATACGATCATCTGAGGAGTGAATGAATATGCTGAAACTGACTTGTCTCGGCGGTGCTGGCACCGTTACCGGCTCGAAACACCTGCTGACCCATGACAATACCCGCATCCTGATTGATTGTGGCCTGTTCCAGGGTATGAAGAATCTGCGCGAACTCAACTGGCAGCCACTCAGTGTGGCCCCGGATAGCATAGATGCCGTGGTGCTCACTCACGCGCACCTGGATCATTGTGGTTATCTGCCCCGGTTGGTATTGGATGGTTTCGACGGCGAGATATATGCCACTGCAGCCAGTCGCGATGTGGCCGAGTTGATCCTGCTGGACAGTGCCTGGCTGCAGGAAAAGGATGCCGAATACGCCAACCGCAAGGGCTTTACCAAACACAAGCCGGCACGCCCGCTGTATCGGGTGGTAGATGCCGAGCGTACGCTCAAGCATTTCCGCACTGTGTCCTGGCACAAGAGCGTGGAATTGCCTGGTGGGGCGCAAATCCGGATGCGCCGCGCCGGACATATTCTTGGTGCGGCTACCGTGCAGGTGGATATCGGCGGTCAGCGCATCGTATTCACCGGCGATCTTGGGCGTTATGGCGATCGGGTCATGCATGATCCCGAGCCGGTCACCGAGGCGGATTACATTGTTATCGAATCAACCTACGGCAACCGCCAGCATGATCGGTCAGACCCGCTGGATGCCCTTGCTGACGTGATTGAGCGCACCGTCCAGCGCGGAGGAACGCTGGTTATCCCCGCGTTCGCCGTGGGCCGCGCCCAGGCGCTGATCTACGATCTCTGGCTGCTGCGTCAAGCTGGCCGGTTGAATGGCATACCGGTGTTTCTCGACAGCCCCATGGCCACCAGTGCAACGGAACTGCTGCAACGGCATCAACCAGACCACAAGCTGACCTATGATGAGTGCGCGGCCGCCTGCAACAGCGTGACCTATGTGCGCGATGTTGAGGAGTCCAAGGCGCTGACCACCAACCGCTACCCGAAGATAATCATTTCAGCCAGCGGCATGGCCACCGGCGGCCGCGTGCTGCATCACATTGCCGCCTTTGGTGGTGACCACCGCAACACGCTGCTGTTCTCCGGATTCCAGGCCGCGGGCACCCGTGGTCGCAAGCTGCTGCAAGGCGCACGGGAGGTGAAGATCTTTGGCCACTGGATGCCGGTGAATGCCGAAGTGACCGAGTTACCGATGCTCTCGGCACATGCCGACTGTGATGAGCTGATGAAATGGCTCTCCGGCTTCGAGAGGGCGCCCAAGCATGTGTTTATCGTGCATGGCGAGCCGGATGCGTCAGAGGCGCTGCGTGAGCGCATCCTGCGGGAACTGGATTGGTCAGTATCGGTGCCGTTGCAGGATCAAGAACACATTCTTTAAGGCATGCGGGCCGGCTATGCCGGCCTCGCGATGCGAGACGCGGGCGGGGGATTCTGCCGGCTTTTCTGGCAGGCACAAAAAAAGAGCCTTTCGGCTCTTTTCTGTTCTTCGTGGCAGCGTGCTGCCTGAAGATATTTGGAGCGGGAAACGAGACTCGAACTCGCGACCCCGACCTTGGCAAGGTCGTGCTCTACCAACTGAGCTATTCCCGCAAATCTGACGCCGAAGTGGCGTCCCCTAGG
>CAYYUQ010000105.1:0-9867 GCA_964474945.1 uncultured Halopseudomonas sp.
GTATCAGATTGATGGGGTGAAGGTGCCCCATCAACCATTAAATCCGTATACCCATTTTTTTGTGGAATTGGACGATGCGGCAAAATCTGAACTCTCTGGCATCAATGCTGCTCGTCACCGTCATAGCGCTGAACCTGTCCATGGCCGCTTTGCTGGCGTATACGTTGGATGCCTCGCATGAACGCAAGCTGAGTGAAGTTCGCACCAACGTGGCCAACCTGGCATTGATGATGGATCACAGCATGACCGGCGCTGCCCGCGAGATCCGGCTGGTTGTGCAGGAAGTCCAATCCTACCTCGGCCGAAAACTGCAGGCCGGCGAAGCGCTGCATGAAGATGAAGTCAACGAACTGATTCAAGCGCGCGAGCAATGGATCAACCATATTGCTCGTATCCGCATTACCGATGCCGAGGGCCGGGTGCGCTTTGCACCCGAGGATAATCATCAACTCAGCTATCACGGCCAGGACTTCTTTCACCGACTCGAGCAGGAGGCGGAGGCGGGCCTGATAATCACCCCGCTCATTCGCGGCCCGTTTACCGGTGATTGGATGCTGCTGTTCGCCCGGCGTTACAACCATGCCGATGGCCGTTTTGCCGGGATCATCACGGCATCGGTTCCAGCCAGCTATTTCAGTCGACTGATTTCTGAACTTGATCTGGGACCCCACGGCATCGCCCTGGTTCGTGACCTGGATAAACGTCTGATCGCCCGCAATCCGCCGCTGGACGCGCCGCCCGGTCATACCGGCTCAATTGGCGGTTCTGCGGAGCTGACCGAGCTTGTGGCGTCCGGCGCACCCACCGGCATCTTCTTCAGCGAAGGCACCGCGGACGGCATTCCTCGCACCGATGCATTCCGTCGCCTGAGCGAATTGCCGGTCTTTGCCGTCGCCGGCCTCGGTGAAGATGACTATCTCGCGATCTGGCGGCATGACCGCAGCAAAGCAATCGGATTGGGGTTGTTGTTCCTGCTGGTTACCAGTATCGGCAGTTACCTGCTGTGGCGACAGATCAGAACCAGCCATCGTGCTGATCGGCGCAGCCGGATGATACTGCAACACGCCAGCGACGGTATCCATATTCTCGACGAACAGGGTCACCTGATTGAAGCCAGCGACTCCTTCTACCAGATGCTTGGCTATCCGAGGACTGACCATACCCCACCGCTGAAGCATTGGGATGCTCAGCATAGCCCACAGGAAGCGCTCTCTCTGATCGCCTGCGCACTGCGTTACAAGCGCGTCAATACCTTTGAAAGCATATTCAAACACCGCGACGGACACACCTTCGCGGTCGAGGTCACCACCGTACCGCTTGAGATTGATGACCAGCCGCTGCTGTTCTGTGCCGCTCGGGACATCACCATGCGCAAGAAGGCAGAGGAAGATCTGCGCATTGCCGCACGCGCGTTCGAGTCTCAGTTCGGCATGTTCATTACTGATTCAGGGATGCACATTCTGCGTTGCAACGAAGCCTTCACCCATATCACTGGATACGCCCTGCAGGACGTCATAGGCCGGCAGCCAAAACTATTGCAGTCCGGTCGGCATGAGCCTGAATTCTACGCAGGGATGTGGCATACACTGAACACCAAAGGTGCCTGGCAGGGCGAGATCTGGAACAAGCGCAAGAATGGGGAAATCTATCCTCAACTGCTGTCCATCGGCACGGTTCGTAATGACAAGGGCGAAACCACCCATTACGTTGCTTCGCTATCAGATATTTCTGCGGACAAGGCGAATGAAGAACAGGTGCATACGCTTGCCTTCTATGACTCATTGACCAAGCTGCCCAACCGTCGCCTGTTCCTCAAGCGCCTTGACCATGCCCATGCTGCCGCACAGCGATTATCGACCTTTGGTGCCCTTCTGGTGGTGGATCTGGACGACTTCAAGACGCTGAACGATACCCAGGGTCACGCCGCTGGTGACCGGCTGTTGGCACAGGTTGCCAGGCGTCTGGTTGAGTGTGCGCCGCATAACGAAGCGGTAGCTCGTTTGGGCGGGGATGAGTTCGTTATCCTGCTGGATAACCTGGGCAGCCATGAAGTAGAGGCCGCTCGCAAGGCTGAGCAGTTGGCCCAGGATATTCTTGGTTCTCTGGCCCGCCCTTACGTGCTGAGCCGCTCCGAATATCGCGGATCCGCCAGTGTCGGTATTGCCCTGTTCGGTGCCGGGGATGCACAACCTGCTGAAGCCGTACTGAGTCATGCTCACCTCGCGATGTCCGAGGCTAAGAACAGCGGCAGTAATAACATGTGCTTCTTTGACACACGCATGCCTGCGCAGGTCAAGGAGCGTAGCGAGATCGACGCGGGTCTGCGTATTGCGTTGGAGCAGAATCAATTTGTGCTGCATTACCAGGCGCAGGTGAATGATGCGGGTGATATCGTCGGCGCGGAGGCGCTGATTCGCTGGATGCATCCGCAACAGGGGATGATTTCACCGGCCCGCTTTATCCCTATCGCCGAAGAAAATGGCTTGATCCTGCCCCTCGGCAATTGGGTTCTGGAAACAGCTTGCCAACAGCTGGCACGCTGGGCCAAGGATCCACGCCTGGCGCACCTGACGCTGGCGGTGAATGTCAGCGCCAACCAACTGAGCCAGAGCGACTTTGTTGACAGGGTATTGGCTACGCTGGCCCAAAGCGGTGCACCTGCCTCCAGGCTGAAACTGGAATTGACCGAAAGCGCGCTGGTGCATGAGATAGAAAGCATCATTTGCAAGATGAGCGAGTTGAAGAGCCATGGGGTCTGTTTCTCGCTGGATGACTTCGGCACCGCTTATTCATCACTCAACTATCTGAGCCGACTGCCACTGGATCAGTTGAAGATTGACCAGAGCTTTGTACAGGGCATTCTGCAAGATACCAACAGTGGTGAAATCGCTCAGATGATCACGCTATTGGCCGAACGGATGGGCTTGTCAGTACTGGCCGAAGGAGTAGAAACCCGTGAACAGCAGCTTGCACTGCAGGAGCGCGGCTGCCATCACTTCCAGGGTTATTTATTTGGCCGGCCCATGTCTATCGAGGCGTTTGAAAAGGAGCTGCTGAGCTGACGCCCTGCAGCTTCAAGACTTACACGGTACGAGAAAAACGCCCTTTCTGCTCACCGCCCAGGTAAGCGTCAAAGGCCATGGCCACGTTGCGCAACATCAGCTTGCCCTCGGGCAACAACACCAGCTCATTCTCGTTGATCGCTACCAGACCGTCAGCCAGCGGCTCGGCCAACTTGCCCAATGCATCGGCGAAATACGCCTTGAAATCGATGCCGTAACGCTGCTCGAACCGGGTAAAGTCGATGCGCTCCTGACACATCAGATCCAGAATCACTTCGCGCCGCAGCTGGTCATCCTCGGTCAACGTGTAGCCCCGTTGAATGGGCAGCATATTGGCGTCGATCCGCGCATAGTATTGGGACAGCTCCTTGACGCTCTGACTGTAGGTGTTGTGCACCTTGCCGATCGACGACACGCCGATGCCAATCAGGTCGCAGTCAGCATGCGTGGAGTAACCCTGGAAGTTACGCTGTAACGTCCCCTGCTCCCGGGCCAGTGCCAGCTCATCATCCGGCAATGCAAAGTGATCCATGCCGATATACACATAGCCTGCGGCGGTCAGCCGAGCGATAGTCAGCTCCAGCAGCTCCAGCTTGCGCTCCGGCGGCGGCATATCCTGGGGGCGGATCAGCTTCTGCGCACGCACCAGCTCCGGCAGGTGTGCATAGCTGTAGGCAGCAATCCGATCCGGCCGCATGTCGATGATCTTGCTCAGCGTGGTATCGAAGCTCTCTACGGTTTGCAGCGGCAGGCCGTAGATCAGATCAACACTGATCGATTTGAATCTGGCCTCGCGTGCTGCCTCGACCAATTCCCGGGTCTGCTCTTCGCTTTGCAGGCGGTTTACCGCTGCCTGCACAGCCTCGTCAAAATCCTGAACACCGAAACTCAGACGGTTGAAACCCAGCGCACGCAACTGATGAATCTGCACTGGCGCGACTGTGCGCGGATCCACTTCCAGCGAAAACTCATGCTCATCACTGTCATCCATATTGAAGGATGCACGCAGCGTGTTCATCAGGTCTTCCAGCTGCTCGCTGGTCAGGTAGGTCGGCGTACCGCCACCCAGGTGCAATTGGGTGAGCTTGCGCGACTTGTCGAACAGCGCCGCCTGCATGGCGATCTCGCGCTTGAGGTATTCCAGATACTCGACCGCCCGCTCGGTCTTGTGGGTGATGATCTTGTTGCAGGCGCAGTAGTAACACAGACTCTTGCAGAACGGGATGTGGATATATACCGACAGACACTTTGGCGACTCTGCCGCATTGCTGGCCTTGGCTGCAGCAACGTAATCATCCATGGCGAACGCCTGATGGAACTGCGGCGCCGTGGGGTAGGACGTGTAGCGCGGACCGGGGCGATCGTATTTCTCGATCAGCGTACGGTCGAAGGTAATTTTCTGCGTCATGGGTTTCTCGACCTCATCATTGCCGGGACTTATATATCCGGCGGCTCACAATCTGAAAGTGTAAGGCAAGCAGCCTGGCTTTGCATTGAGACGAATCAAGGCTGCGGCGGTGCGGCGCAGTAGAATCATGGGGAACCGGGGCGCGCGACAGCCCATTTCTCGCCGGATCAATCCTGGCGCAGGCCAAACATGATGGAATGCGCCTGCCCATTGGCAACCGAGACCACTACGCCTTCACGCCCATAAATCCAGGCCTCACCACCCCCGACCGGCATCTGCCAATCAGCGCTGCCAAAGGTGGCGGCGATGCGTAGCAATGTGAGCGGCTGTTCGGGCATCAGACTCAGACGGGCCACCGAATGGTGCGCCAGCGCTTCTCCGACTGCGGGTGAGATCGGCTGATCTGCCATATCTGCTTGCCAGCCTTGAGCGTCAACCAGACCAGCGGTCTGCTGCTGATCCAGTTCGATCGCTGCCTGCACCTGCCAGCGCTGCCCATCAGAGTCCAGCGAGTAACGACTGACCAGCCGCGGCTCACCGTCGGCGCTGACAAGCCATAAGCCAGCCTCACCGAGGGTGCGGCTGACCTCGGCCAGCGTCAGCGACCGCTCACGCAGCGGCAGGAACAGGCTGGACTGATATTGTTGCTTCCATACGAGGGGCGTACTGGCCTCCTCTGATTCCCGCCAATCGTCCAGCGCCACCAAAGTAAGCAACACCACGGCCACCAGGGTACCAATCCGTACCGCCCAACGTGCCTTCATCCAATGCCCCTTTGCCAAAAACAAAAGGGCATCCCATGGATGCCCTTTGTTGACCGTTATTGATGTCAGGCTGCGTCGCCAATATCAATTTGTTTTTTCAATTTGTTCATCGCGTTCTTTTCCAGCTGGCGGATACGCTCCGCCGAGACCTGGTACTTGGCCGCCAGCTCATGCAGGGTAGCTTTTTCCTCAGCCAGCCAGCGCTGGTAGAGAATATCGCGGCTACGCTCATCCAGTTGCGCGAGGCCCTGTTGCAACTGCTGGGTAGAACTGTCTGTCCAGTCGGCATTTTCCATCTGCACAGCGGGGTCGTAACGCTTGTCTTCCAGATAGTGCACCGGCGCGTAGGTCGCGTCGTCATCATCGTCATCGGCGCCGTCAAAGCCCAGGTCCCGGCCATACAGGCGGCTTTCCATCTCGCGCACCTCCCGCGCCGCAACACCCAGATCAGCGGCGACGGCATTGACTTCATCGTGATTCAACCAGGCCAGCTTTTTCTTCGCACTACGCAGGTTGAAGAACAATTTGCGCTGGGCTTTGGTGGTAGCGACCTTGACGATGCGCCAGTTGCGCAGAATAAACTCATGGATCTCGGCACGAATCCAGTGCACAGCAAAGGATACCAGACGCACACCCATTTCCGGATTGAAGCGCTTGACCGCCTTCATCAGGCCAACGTTACCTTCCTGTACCAGATCAGCCTGCGCCAGACCGTAGCCGGAATAACTGCGGGCGATATGCACGACAAAGCGCAGATGTGACATGACCAGCTGCCGAGCGGCATCCAGATCTTCTTGATAGTACAAACGGTCAGCCAGCTCGCGCTCTTCCTCGATACTCAGTATCGGGATGTTGCTTACGGTCTGAACATAGGCCTCCAGGTTGGCACCTGGTGTAAGGTTATGTACGGGCTGCAGAGCAGTGCTCATGTTTGAACTCCAAAATAATCGAAAGTACCGGCTTTACGTCCGGTAAGGACGAGCTCGTACTATTAAAAGAAACGAGCCAGACACTGAGTGTATCATTCCAGACTCTGACATGGAATGTCGTGACAAGTTCCGAAACACCCAATAAAACCCTTATTAATCATATCGTTATCACTTTTTTACAACATTACTATTGCGGTTCTATGTCGCGAATATGCCGCCCCACCGCCAGCCACGCCCCAGCCAGACCCAGTAACATGGCTCCGGCCATCAACGTCAGTCCGTCCGTCAACGGCATACCGGCCAATGCGAAGTCACTTTCATACAGCGCGGCCACCTGCTGGACAGTGCCATTCAGCCAGATCAGTCCTGCGCCTACCAATAGCCAGGCAAATACACCTGCCAGCACCCCGTAATACACGCCGAGATAGAGGAACGGCCGACGTACGAAGGCATCCGTCCCGCCCACCAGCTTGACCACCAGAATCTCATCGCGCCGGCTTTCTATGGCCAGCCGTATGGTATTGGTCATGACCAACAACAACGCCACGATCAGCAGCACTGCCAGCCCCCCGGTAAAGCGCTCGAACATCTTCAGAATTGAGGTCAACCGCTCGACCCAGAGCAGATCAATCTGCACCTCATCCACCCCGGCCAATTGCGCCAACTGATCGCGTAGCGGACGCAATGCTCCGGCCCCGCCCTCAATGCTTTCAGGCATGACCAGTATCACGTTCGGCAGGGGGTTATAGGCCAGCTGTTGCAGCGCATCACCCAGTCCTGAGTGCTGCTGGAACTCGGCCAGCGCCAGCTCACGATCCAGCAATTGTGTTGAGGCAACCTCAGGCAGCGCTTCGATGCTCTTCTGCAGAGTCCGGGCCGCGTCCAGTTCGACCTCGTCGTCCAGGTAGACCGACAGTTGTGCCGCGCGCTGCCAGTCGATACCCAGACGCTCAACCTGATCGATCAGTACCGCCAGCCCCATCGGCAGCGCCAGCACAATACTCATGACCAGCACGATCATCAGTGTGCTGAAGGGCGAATCCGCCACCCGACGCAGCGCCAGCCGAGCACTATCACGGTGGCTGTTGGCCCAGCTGCGCAGTGGATGGCGCCAGCTATGCCGCGAGCGTGCCGCACCGCTGGTGGGTTTCGCTGGGCGCTTATCGGTTGGTTTGCTCTGATTGGTTGCCATCTCAGCTCCCATCCGCCAGCAGCCGACCTTCACTGAGGGTCAACATACGATGATCCAGCTTGGCAATCAGTGGCAGGTCGTGGCTGGCAATGATGACCGTCACGCCAACCCGGTTGAAATCTTCAAACAAGCCCATGATCTCTGCCGACAGCGCCGGATCAAGGTTCCCGGTAGGTTCATCCGCCAACAATAGCGCGGGTTTGTGTACCACCGCCCGGGCAATACCCACCCGCTGTTGCTCACCGCCGGACAGGGCGATCGGCGACATGCCTTCCTTCTTCAGCAGGCCGACCTTGTCCAGTGCAGCGCGAACACGGCGGCCGATCTCGTCACGCGGGGTGCCGTTGATGATCAAAGGCAAGGCCACGTTATCAAAGACAGTACGATCAAACAGCAGTTGGTGGTTCTGGAATACCACACCCACCTGGCGGCGCAGATAAGGAATGTCATGGCTGCGCAGATCCCGCAGGTTCTGCCCACCCACATGTACATGCCCGGAACTGGGACGCTCCATACACATGATCAGTTTGAGCAAGGTGCTCTTGCCCGCACCGGAATGCCCGGTAATAAACACCATCTCACCGGTGCGTATATGAAAGCTCAGGCTGTCGAGCCCCTGATGCCCATTGGAATAACGCTTGCTGACCTGATCGAAGCGGATCATCAGTTTACTCGCGGCCGAACAACGCCTTGACGAATTCAGGGGCAGTGAAAGGCCGCAGATCATCAATCTGCTCACCCACACCGATAAAGCGGATCGGCAGGCCGAACTGCTTGGCCAGCGCGAAAATCACGCCCCCCTTGGCAGTACCATCCAGTTTGGTCAGAGCCAGACCGGTCAGGCCGACCGCCTGATCAAACAGTTTGGTCTGGCTGATGGCGTTCTGACCGGTGCCCGCATCCAGTACAAGGAGCACTTCATGGGGCGCCTCGGGATCGAGCTTGGCCATGACCCGCTTGACCTTCTTCAGTTCATCCATGAGGTTGTCCTTGTTATGCAGACGACCGGCGGTGTCAGCGATCAGCACATCCACGCCACGTGATTTGGCAGCCTGCAGGCCATCAAAGATCACCGAGGCGGAATCGGCGCCGGTGTGCTGGGCAATCACCGGAATATTGTTACGCTCCCCCCACACCTGCAGCTGCTCCACCGCGGCGGCGCGGAAGGTGTCACCAGCGGCCAGCATCACCTGCTTGCCTTCGCCCTGCAGACGTTTGGCCAGCTTGCCGATGGTGGTGGTCTTGCCCACCCCGTTCACACCCACCACCAGAATCACATAGGGCTTGGTGCCGGCATTGATCTGCATGGGCTTGGCCACATGGGTCAGCAGGCTTTCCAGCTCGTTCTGCAGCGCGCGGTACAGGGCGTTGCGGTTGGACAGCTCGCGGCGACGCACACGTTGCTGCAGCGACTCCATGATCAGGGTGGTGGCTTCAATACCCACGTCGGCCATCAGCAGACGGGTTTCCATCTCCTCCAGCAGCTCGTCATCGATTTCCTTTTCGCCGAGGAACAGGTTGGCCATACCCTCGCCAAGGTTGGCGCTGGTCTTGGACAGCCCGGCGCGCATCCGCGCGAAGAACCCCTTGGGTTCGGCAGCGGGTGTTTCGGCCTGCGGTTGTTTGTCAGCGGTCTGCGCCAGCCCGGAAAACAGCTCGGCAGCAGCCTGACGGGCGGCTTGATCATGATTTTCTGTGGGTGCGGCGGGCTCTGTCACTGGGGCAGAGACCGTGACGGGCGTGTCTACAGGTTGTACCGGCTCGACTGGCGCCTCGGTGGGCGCAGCCGGCTCTGCAGCGGGCGTTGCCACCTTGGGCTCATCGGCCTTGCGCCGCATCCAGCCAAACAGGCCTTTCTTGCCGCTCTTGCCGTCGTCGCTGCGTTCGGGATTCTGCTCGGGGTGTTCTGGCTTGTCTTTGGAACCAAACATTAACGATCACTATCTGAGTCTGGCGCAGGCTTTCAGGGGACCCTTGGCCTGCGCGTTAAGTCGGGTAGGGACGGGCCATTACTGGCCTATCCCCCCTAAGAACCGTACGTGCGAGTTTCCTCGCATACGGCTCAAGCCTATGAAAAGGCCAGTCTACACTGACCCGGTTACGGTGACGAGCGGATGTCCCTTATTCCGCTGTGTCTCAGGGTTACTGAACCATGCCGGCTATGCAGCTGCGCATGGCAGTTGGGGTGAAGCACTGCGCGATTGTCCAGCGTGTCTGACCCGCCATCCACACGTCTTACAATGTGGTGGTCGTGCCAGCCCGTTTCCTTGCTGATCGCGTGTCCGCACAAGGCGCACTTGCCTTGTTGCCTGATGAAAAGCCACAGAACTTGTTTCCGGTAACGCAGTTTGTGCTGCATCCGTTGGATTCTGAGTGCCTCCCATTTCAGCTCGTGTTCCGGGTCAAAGGGGTTGTAAGCCCCCGGTAACCGTTTGTGGCGCACGATTGCGGTACCAGCCGGGACTGTCAGGTTTTTTGTGTTCGGGCTCTTAACGGCCTGCCATCAGGTAGG
>CAYYUQ010000106.1:0-9098 GCA_964474945.1 uncultured Halopseudomonas sp.
GAGGCCTCTGCGTGACGTGAAGTAGGTCAACTATGTCGTGGAATGAACGCTTACGTCGCTACCGCCTCCTGCCAGCTCATGGCAAATGGTTTAGCGGTCAACGAACAAAGCGCCAGCGGCATGGGAACCTCTTTTGCTGGACGCTCCTCCTCCGCTCAGGACGCCAGTACTGTATTCGGTAACCCTGCGGGCATGTCTCGTCTGAAGCGCGCTGAAATCAGCGGTGGTATTGCCGCCGTCTGGCCAGAAACCGATATCGACGCAGCTGACAGCAATATGGCTACCGGCACCAACAAGGGCGATATCGCTCCTGATGCCCAGGTTCCCTTCGCCTATTATGTGCGCCCGCTGAACGACAAGTGGCATTTTGGTCTGGGCCTGTATGTGCCCTTTGGCGTGATCAGCGACTATGAGAAATCGTTCCAGGGTCGTGACCATGGCTTATATAGCAAGGTACAGGTAACCACTCTGCAACCCACTTTCAGCTACCGGATCAACGATCGTGTGGCCGTAGGCTTTGGCCCAACCATCAACAAGATTGACGGCAAGCTGACCAGCAATCCGACAGCCAACCTCGGCCTTCCTGACTCTTATGTGCGCATCAAGGGTGATGATATTGGCTATGGCTACAATCTGGGTGTTTTGGTTGACGTAACCGAGCGCCTGAGCTGGGGACTGAGCTATCGCTCCAAAGTTGATTACGAGCTTGAAGGCTCCATCTCCTTCGCCGGCTTCCCTGATGGCTTTGGCTACCCTGACAGCCGGCACAGTGGCACCGTTGACATCACCATGCCCGAATCCGTGGATACATCCATTACCTACCAGGCTAACGACAAGTGGACTATCTATGCCGGTTCGACCTGGACTCGCTGGAGCCGACTGAAAGAGCTGGAAGTGGTTCATAAGGGCCCAAAGCCCGACCCGCTTGAACCGCTGAACTGGGAAAACAGCTGGTCCCATGCGATAGGTGTCGCTTACCAGATTACTCCCTCTGTAGTGCTGCGCAGTGGCTTTTCCCTGGACGCTTCCCCAACCAGTAACGAGCACCGTACCGTTCGCATTCCCGTGAGCAACCGCAAGATCTACTCACTGGGTCTTGGCTGGAATATTGACCAGGACTGGACCGTAGACGTGGCCTATGCCTACGTCGATGAGAGCAAGGGGCAAGTGAACCAGGCAGCAAGCTTCCATACCGCTGAATACACTGCCGAATACGACAACAGCGCCCACGGCCTGGGTATTCAGCTGACTCACCGGTTCTGATTCTCAGACCACCCGTGTAGAAATAAAAACGCGCCGAATATCCGGCGCGTTTTTATTTCTGTTATCGCTATTCTGCAGCAATCACACGCAAGCCTACCTTTCCACTCCCGCTCCCGGTGTCGGTGCCGGATCATTGCGGTTAGCCGGGTCAGCCCCGTGAGGCACGTTATTCTGCGGCTCCGCCGATGGGGGCATGGCGTCGCCCTCATCAATACGCTCATCAGCATCAGGGCCGCAACCCGCCAGCAGCACGGCAAACACGGGAACCAACAAGTAGGTCAATCGCATGGCAAACTCCTTCAAGTTCGAGTGTTCCTGTTTGACCGGAATGGCGATGGGAAGTGCAGATTATCGCCCTGTTTAATGTCGATCCATCGCCCGTAGAACCAGCTTACGCAACTCACCGAACCACAGCACCGTACTGCCCATCGCAAAGCAGATCAGCCATTGCTCGATGGTCAGCGGCACCGTACTGAACGCCAGGTTCAGCGGTGCCCAGTGCACCACAGCTACCTGCAAGGCGATACCCAGCGCAATAGCACCCCACAGCCAGTGATTATCGAATATCCCCCGGAAGGCGCTGACTGATTCGGAGCGCGCATTCAAGGCGTTGAACAATTGCGCCAGTACCAGCACAGTAAAGGCGGCGGTGCGTGCGGACTCAAGCGAGGCAGTGCCGGCCAGCAGGCCGCCCGGCAGCAACAGATCAAAGGTCACCAGACTGGCAAGCGCCATCACCAGACCAACCTGAAGAATCCCGTTCCACATGCGAGCATCAATAATGCGATCAGTCGGTCGTCGTGGCCGCCGGGTCATCACCGCGTCGCTCGACGGGTCTATGCCCATGGCCAGAGCCGGCGCGGCATCGGTAATTAGGTTGATCCAGAGAATCTGCGTGGCCAGCAGCGGCAGAATGATTGCGCCGTTGGCATCGACCAGACCAATCAGGCTGGCGCCGATCACCGCGAGAAAAACCGTCAGCACCTCGCCCATGTTCGAGGACAGCAGGTAGCGCAGAAACTTGCGGATATTGTCCAGAATCGAGCGACCTTCGCGTACCGCAACCACGATAGTGGCAAAGTTATCGTCCGCTAGGATCATCTTGCCGGCCTGCTTGGTCACCTCAGTGCCGGTAATACCCATGGCGATACCGATATCGGCAGATTTCAGCGCCGGCGCGTCGTTAACCCCGTCGCCGGTCATCGCCACCACATGCCCCTGCGCCTGAAGCGCATCGACAATCCTCAGCTTGTGCGCAGGCGCCACCCGCGCATAGACCGAGGTGCGTTTGACCGCCTCGGCGAGCCCGGCCTCATCCAGCTGGTCGATGTCAGCCCCGGTCAATGCGCCGCCGCCCGCTTCGATAATGCCCAGATCCTCGGCGATGCGGGCTGCGGTACGCGGGTGATCACCGGTAATCATGATGATGCGGATGCCGGCTCGGTGTGCATCGGCAATCGCCGGTGCTACTTCCTCGCGGGGTGGATCGATGATGCCGGCGGTACCGATGAAAATCAGATCGTTTTCCAGCGCCGCGCTGCTGTCTGTCTGCTCATCCGCCAACAGAGGGCGATAGGCTACCGACAAGGTTCGCAGTGCCGCGCCGGTAAGCTCATCCACATCAGCCAGCGCCCGTGCGCGGATCTCGTCGGTCAGCGGCACCACATCCGTACCCACCTGCACGCGACTGCAATGGCCCAGCAGCACATCCGGCGCACCCTTGCTGATCAGCAGACGCTCCTCGCCCTGCTCGTGATCGAGCACCACCACAGACATCATCTTGCGTTTGGAGGTGAAGGGGATTTCAGCAATTCTTTCGTAGCGCTGCTGGTCGGGTGTTGGCGCATCGAGCTTGCGCTCGGCCACCAGAAACGCCGCTTCGGTCGGATCACCCTGAATCACCCAGGCGCCATCTTTCTGCTGCAGCTGAGCATTATTGGCCAGGGCGCCGCCGCGCAGGAGCAGCACAGCTTCACTGTGCACCGGCCCGCAATTGAGCGGCTTATCATCCTGCTGCACCTGCCCTTCAGGGCAATAGCCGACACCGCTGACCTGCGCGTTGCCCGAGGCCGTCATGGTGCGCTGGATGGTCATCTCTGAACGCGTGAGGGTGCCGGTCTTGTCCGAACAGATCACCGAGGCCGAGCCCAGTGTCTCGACCGACGACAGTTTCTTGATGATTGCCTTGTTACGGGCCATGCGCTGCACACCCATGGCCAGCACCAATGACATGATGGCCGGCAACCCCTCCGGCACGGCAGCAACCGCCAGAGACACACCCAGCAACAGCACCGCGACCACATCCGCAGCACTCTGGATATCGGTCAGCAACAGCACTGTCGCGACCACCACAGTCGCAATGGCCACCACACCGATACCGAGCATGCGCCCGATCTGGCGCACCTCTTTTTGCAAAGGCGTCGCGTCATCTGCCGTGGAGTTCAGAAGATGCGCGATGCTGCCCACCTCGGTGTTCATGCCAACCGCTATCACCAATCCGAGCCCGGTGCCCTCGGCAATAGCCGTGCCCTTGAACACCATGTTGGTGCGGTCAGCCAGAGGCACAGGTGCCGGCAGACAGCCAGCCTGCTTGGAAACCGCCTCGCTCTCCCCGGTCAACGATGCCTCCAGCACACGCAGGGCATTGGCCTCGATCAGGCGCGCATCCGCCCCCACCGAATCACCCTCACCCAGCACCAACAGATCACCCCTGACCAGTTGGCTGCTGGGGATACGCGCCAATGCACCGTCACGCATGACCGCCGAGGTGGTTTCGGTGAGTTTCGCAAGAGCTGCGGCGGCCCGCTCCGAGCGCGTCTCCTGAAAGAAGCCGAGCAGCGCATTGATCAGCATGATCGCAACGATAACCACAGCATCGATGGGCCAGCCGTTGCGATCGCCCAACAGCCAGATGCCCAGCGTGATCGCCACGGCAACAAGCAACAGATACACCAGCGGATCGCGAAACTGGGCAAGAAAGTGCTTCCAAACGGGCAGCGCTGGCGGGGTTTCCAGCTCGTTTAACCCATCGAGAGCCAAGCGTGCCTGCGCCTCCTTGCTGGTCAACCCCTTGCGGATATCAGACTCAACCAGCTCGACCAGCTTCTCAACATCCTGCAAATAGGCAGGCTCGGATCCAGAAGCGGATGTATCAACATCCCTTCCGAACGTCATCTGGCTCATTTCGTTAGGCATCCGTTGTCCTGCTCCGTCTGGATCATCAATTGATCAATAGTAACCGGTTCTTTCGCTCTGGTGACGATAGATACCAACCGGCCACGCTGATCAAGCCAAACCATAGACGATGCCCTGCGCCGCGCTGGCGCATCAACAATCGCGCCACTTGCAGTAGGGCGCAATCAGATAGTTGGCCATCTGGCGATTTCAAGGGCGAAGGCTCATATCGGGGAGCAAAAACAAAAAGCCCCGGTCTCAGATTGAGACCGGGGCTTTTTATGGCTTCCAATCGGGAAGCCTATGTCGAGATCCTGATTGGAAGCTTGGGAAGACCAAGCGTAATTTGTTGATCTTGACTGGAATGTGGCGGAGGGACAGGGATTCGAACCCTGGAAGGGCGTTAACCCTTGCCGGTTTTCAAGACCGGTGCATTCAACCGCTCTGCCATCCCTCCACGGCGGGCAATACTACCGGAAAATGATGTACAGTCAATGAGATAATGACGCATCAGGTAACGTTTTTGAGAATTGGTTGTTTTGATTGCCTCAGCTTAACGAGTATCATCTCTACAAAATAAAGGATCGTATGTTTTGCAACCATTGGAGCCACGAACCATGCAAATGCAAGAACGTCATAACACCCTGCAACATGCCGGTGTGAGCGAGGCTGAAGTCAGCAAGCTGTTTCGCAATACCTATACCCTGCTGGCCATGACGCTGAGCTTCAGTGCACTGGTCGCCTTTGTGTCCATGACCATGAACTTTCCCCGCCCGGGCCTGATCATTACTCTGGTCGGCTTTTATGGCCTGCTGTTCGGAATCAACAAGGCACGCAACTCAGGCTGGGGATTGGTGCTCACCTTTGCCCTGACCGGATTCATGGGCTACACCCTTGGGCCATTGCTTAACCATTACCTTGCACTACCCAACGGTGGTCAGCTAGTGACCATGGCCCTGGGTATGACGGCTCTGGTATTCTTCGGACTTTCCGCCTACGCCATCATGACCCGCAAGGATTTCAGCTTCCTATCCGGCTTTATCATGGCTGGGTTTATCGTTCTGCTGTGTGCGGTGGTTGCCAGCTTCTTTATCCAGATGAGCGGCCTGCAACTGGCCATATCCGCTGGTTTTGTGCTGTTCTCCTCTGCCGTAATTCTGTATCAGACCAGCGCCATCATCCATGGCGGGGAAGACAACTACATCATGGCTACCATCACCCTGTTTGTATCAATCTACAATCTGTTCCTGAGCCTGCTTCAGTTGCTCGGCGTGTTCAGTAGCGATTGATCGGGTAGCGTGAGCTATAATCAGAGGCTCGCCAATTGGCGGGCCTCTTAGTTTCTATCGGGTTGATCCATGAATTTTGCCATCGCCTTACTAGCAAACCCTCAGGATCCAGCAGCGCGAAGCGCACTGGAGTTTGCACGGGCAGTGCTCGCCGCGGGTCATCAGATCAGTCGATTATTCTTCTATCGCGATGCGGTGCATCTGGCCTCACAGTTGAAGGTCATGCCCCAGGACGAAAGTGACATCAGCGTTGAATGGCGTGAGTTCATCCAGGGAAACCAGTTGGATGCCGTAGTATGCATCGCCGCAGCGCTTCGTCGGGGGATACTGGACGAGGCCGAAGCCAAACGCTGGAATCGGCCAGCAGCCAACACCTGCGCTCCTTGGGTACTCTCAGGTCTGGGGCAATGGATCGATGCGCTACAGTCCGCCGATCGCGCAATAACCTTCGGAACCTGACATGAAAAGCCTGCTGGTCATCAGTCGCCACCCCCCTGCTCGTCCAGAAGCTCGAGAGGCACTCGACGTAGTACTATCAGCTGCCGCATTTGAAGTGCCCTGTGGAATTCTGTTCATGGATGACGGAGTATTCCAACTATTGAAAGGCCAGGATGCTGCTCAGATCGGCCAGAAATCGCTTGCAGCTAATCTGCAAGCGCTGCCTTTGTATGGCGTCGAAGATATTCTCGTCTGTCAGCACTCGCTCGGCGAGCGAGGACTACAGGCTAATCAATGCATGCTGGATGCCCGAGCAATGAATAACGCAGAAATCGCTACGCTGCTTGAGCATTACGATCAGATTGTCACGTTGTGAGTGCGAGGAGCAACTCCATGTTTCATATTCTGCGTCACTCTCCTCATGCCGAGTCCCGCTTCGCCAGTTGCTTGCGTGGAATCAATTCAGGGCACAGCCTGCTATTGATCGAGAATGCGGTGTACGGCCTGCTCCCGGGAACCTCTACCCGCAATGCTCTGGAGTATCTTCCAGCTACCGTTAACTTATATACGCTGGACGTGGATCTACAGGCCCGGGGATTGGCACTGGATGATCTTCCATCCAGAGTCCGGATCATCAATTATCCAATGATGGTTGAGCTCTGCGTAGAGCACTCAAAGACGGTGAGCTGGTGAAAAGGCTCGAGATAGGCGAAAAGCGTATCGAGCTCGATGAGGAAGGCTTTCTGGTCAACCTGAGCGATTGGTCGGATGACGTTGCGCATATTCTGGCAGAAAACGAGCATATCACGCTGAGTGCGGAGCACTTTGAGGTTATCCATGCCTTGCGCCAGTTCTATGCTGAGTACCAGCTTTCCCCAGCGATGCGTCCTTTAGTGAAGTACATCGGGCAGCAATTGGGCAAGGATAAAGGCCGCAGTCTTTATCTACTCTCGCTATTTCCGGGAAGCCCAGCGAAGCTCGCCAGTAAAATTGCCGGATTACCAAAACCGGATAATTGCTTATAACCGGGATCAAGATAAGGCTGCGATGGATTACCTGCACAGTATTGTTGGCTGGGCGTATGCGGGACTCTATTGGCTGGTAACAGCCGCCGTTACTGTCCGCATTATCGCGCTACGCCGTCCCGTCAGCGTCACACTGGCATGGCTTCTGATCATCTATATCGTGCCCATTTTGGGCGCATTACTGTATATCCTCTTTGGCGAATTAAACCTCGGCCGCAAACGCGCAGCCCGCGCGAACGAGATGGTCGAACCCTACCTTACCAACCTCACCAGCCGGTTTCAGGATAACGCCGGTGAGTTACCGGGCGGCGAACTGAGCGAGGCAGTGAATCGCCTGATGACCACACAGGTAGGCATCGGTGCGCTGAATTATGAGCAGATGGAGACACTGAAGACGCCAGAGCACATCTTTGAGCGCCTCCTGGAAGATATTCGAGCAGCCAAACGCTGCGTAGTACTTGAAACCTACATCTGGCATCCCGGTGGCTACGTCGATCTGCTGACGGACGCGTTGATTGCCGCCCGTAGCCGCGGTGTAACTGTGAAACTATTGATAGATCATGCCGGAAGCCGCAGTTTCTTTCGTTCAGCATCCTGCCTGGCCATGCGCAACGCAGGCATCCAAGTGGTAGCGGCTTTACCTGTGCGCCTATTCCGGGCTCTGGTTCAACGTATTGATTTACGAATGCACCGTAAACTGTTGGTGATCGACGATCGAATCGCCTACACAGGCTCGATGAATATCGCCGACCCCGCTTACTTCAAAACCGAAGCACAGGTCGGACAATGGATCGATATGATGCTGCGCCTGGAAGGCGAAGCTGTAGCCGGCCTCGCCAAGGTATTT
The DNA here is from genome assembly GCA_964474945.1 of uncultured Halopseudomonas sp. Taxonomy (GTDB): domain Bacteria; phylum Pseudomonadota; class Gammaproteobacteria; order Pseudomonadales; family Pseudomonadaceae; genus Halopseudomonas. The sequence continues at coordinate 8,037 of CAYYUQ010000106.1, forward strand.
GCTTGGGACTGGGAAGTCGAAACTGGCGAGCGCGCCTTTCCTGAAATGCCGGAAGCCATTAGCGCGCCTCGTCATTGGTTATCCATTATCCCATCAGGCCCAGGCTTGGGCGATCTGATAAATCAGGCAGCGCTGGCCAGCATCTATCGTGCAAACGAAAGTATTATAATAAGCACACCCTACTTTGTTCCATCAGAATTCATTCTCGAGGCCCTGTGTCAGGCTGCCTCCCGAGGCGTAAAGGTAAAAATATTACTGCCTCGCAAGAATGACTCACTTTTAGTCGGCTGGGCCAGCCGCTCCTATTTCGACATTCTGTTGGAGGCAGGCGTCGAGATATTGCTGTTTGACGGCGGCTTGCTGCACACAAAAGCAATGTTGATGGACAAGCAACTCGCACTGGTCGGCAGCGTCAATCTGGATATTCGTAGTTTTCAGCTCAATTTCGAACTGACGGTCGCAGTGTTCGCACCAGACAGCTGTCAGGAAATCAGCGAACTACTTGAGAGCTACGAAGCCTCCAGCGAAACACTTGATGCCAAACGGTGGGCTCAACGCAGCAGAACAGCTCGCATGCTGGAGCGCCTGATATTCTTCATGAGCCCACTGTTATAAATCGACAGGATCACGCCGCCATACTTCGGCACGCTTCAGCACATTCCCGACACTGCGCTGCACACCGCTGACAATGCTCCGCCTCGTGCCTTGCGCATTCTACAGCGCAGTCATCACAGACCTGCCCGCATAACTCGCAGAACGTCATCGCATAGTCGCTCCCTCTTGCCATGAGCGCGGCAGCCATACGACACATGTCGGCGCAATCTCGGTCAAGACGGATACAATTTGCCATCGCTTCCACGTCGTTCTCCTGCAGGCAAGCAGAGGCACAATGTTCGCATGTGAGCGCACAGGCATTACATGCCTGGATACAGGCTTGAAGATCGCTATTCATTACATACCTCCTCGTTGGGTGGTTGAATAAATAGACTGCCAGCTATCGACGCTGTTCGGTCGCGGTAGGGACGGCAGTTACCTGCCGCCCCCCGCACAGATCCGTACGTG
>CAYYUQ010000107.1:0-8764 GCA_964474945.1 uncultured Halopseudomonas sp.
ATTCAGTTTGGCCGCCTCAGCCATGACAGCGTCAAGTTCGTGGTCGACAAGTTCCTCACCGAACTGCAGGCCCAGCTGGAGGACAAGCATGTCCTGCTGGACGTGGATGATGAGGCGCGCAACTGGCTGGTGGAACACGGCTATGATCCGCTCATGGGTGCGCGGCCCATGGCACGCCTGATTCAGGACAAGATCAAGCGTCCGCTGGCCGAGAAGATCCTGTTCGGCGATCTTGCCGACCATGGCGGGACAGTTCATGTCACGCTGCGCGACGGCGAATTGGTACTGGATGTGCCAGAGGAGGAAATGGCCTGAGGTACTGGCCTGACGGACTTGTTCCGTCAGGCCAGTCTGGTTTTACAGATCGAATCTGGCCCAGACCGGGGCGTGATCCGAAGGCTTTTCCATGCTGCGGATGGTGTAATCGATACCGGTATCAACGCAGTGCTCGATCAACCCCTGGCTGGCCATGACCAGATCAATGCGCAGACCCCGCTTTGGGTTGTCCTCGAATCCACGGCTACGGTAATCGAACCAGCTGAAACGATCATTCACAGCAGGATTCATATGACGGAAGGTGTCCACCAGCCCCCAGTCCTTGAGCTCCTGCAGCCATTCGCGTTCTTCCGGCAGAAAGCTGCACTTGCCAGTGCGCAACCAGCGCTTGGCATTCGCTTCGCCAATACCAATGTCACAATCCTGCGGCGAGATATTCAAATCTCCCATTACAACGATGCGCTGACTCGGATCGAAACTGTGCTCAAGGTGAGCTTGAAGATCGGCATAGAAGCGGGTCTTCGCCGGAAACTTGATCGGGTGCGCGCGACTTTCCCCTTGGGGGAAGTAGCCGTTAAATACGATCAGCGGCGTATCGTCGGCACAGGGCAAGGCAGCACTGATCATCCGGCATTGCGCATCTTCCGCGTCTCCGGGAAAGCCCTTGCGCACCCACAGCGGTTCTTCCAGTGTGAGCAAGGCAACGCCATAGTGGCCTTTCTGGCCATGGTAGTGAACGTAATAACCCATCGCCTGAAGCGCCTCCAGCGGAAACTGCGGGTCATCCACCTTGGTTTCCTGAAGGCCGATTACCGCAGGCGCATGCTGATCGATAATCGCTTGAAGTTGATGAGGTCTTGCTCGCAGTCCGTTGATATTAAAAGAAACTATTTTCATGCTGTTCCTGCTCTGAAGATACAAGAGGGGCATTGGAAGGCTCGGCCCGTAACCTGTGGCATGTTAGCATTCTCCGGCGACTGGTTGATGTGTTCCTGGCACGGTCTGGGCGGCTGCCATCCAACAGTTCCTGCTTCTATTGATCGGAAATAATCGATGGCTCGTTTTCTTGTATTGCTGGCTTCGCTTTTACTCATGACGACAGCCCACGCTGCGCTGGACGTCCGAGTGGAACCTCGCAATGACGCAGCCAAACGTAATATCGAAGCCTACATTGGGCCCATCTCCGCTGATAGCCGCCAGGCCATGTGGCGGCTGGCACGGGCCAGCCGGGAGCAGGCCATTAGCGCCTTGCAAGCGCTGGGCTATTATCACGCACAAGTCAGGCCTCGCGTCGTCGGCACCGAAAGTGAGCCAGTGTTACGGCTGAGCGTAACACTCCAGGAGCCGGTACGATTGGATGCAGTCACCATTGCTGTTACCGGAGAGGGCAGCCGCGAGAGCTTCTTCCAGCTACCGCGCAGTCTCTACCTGACGAACGGCGCGCAACTGCATCACGGCCATTACGAAGACAGCAAGTCATTGCTGGAAAACCAGGCGTTACGCTACGGCTACTTTTCCGGCCAGTTTCTGGAAAATCGTATGCTGATCGATGTGGAGCAGCGGCTGGCGGATATCATCCTGCGCTATGACACCGGGCCTCGTTATCACCTTGGTGCGGTCGAATTTTCTGACACGCCCTTTGATGAAGATCTGTTGCAGCGCATGGTTCCCTTCGAGCCGGGGGTTCCTTATGACGCGGCCTTGATCGCCGAGTTCAACCGCGAATTGTTATCCAGCGGTTACTTTGATGCGGTGCAGGTGTCGGCGGCGGCAAGCCAGGCTGTAGATAACAAGATACCTGTGCGAGTCATGCTGAATGCCCGCAAGCAGCACTCGCTTGGTTTCGGGGGCGGATTCTCCACCGATGTGGGCCCGCGCGCGCGGGCTGAATGGACACAACACTGGCTGAATTCCCGCGGCCACAGCCGCGGCGCAGACGTCGAGTTGTCCGGGCCACGCCAGCAGCTGTCCAGTTGGTACCAGATACCGCTGACACCACCACAATCGAGCCATTTACGTTTCTTCTCTGGCTGGCAACGGGAGAATATCGACGACACCGATAGCCAGAGTCTGGTGTTGGGTGGATTGTTTCAACGGCGGTTGGATAACGGCTGGGATCGTAGCCTGGGGTTGCGTCTGGAACAGGAGCGCTATTCGCTGGGTAATGATTCCGGCAGGAGTACGTTATTGATCCCCAGTCTCGGCTTTCAGCGCACGGTCAGTGACAACACCATGGATCCCAGCCGCGGCCACAGCCTGCTGATGGATCTGCAGGGTGCCAAGGCCGGCGTGCTTTCTGATATCGATTTTGTTCGACTGCATGTCGCTGCCCAGGGGTTGTATACCCTACGGGAGAAACACCGCTTCCTCGCCCGCGTACAAGCGGGCGGGATCGCCAGTAACGGTTTCGCCAGAGTGCCGCCGTCACTGCGTTTCTTTGCGGGTGGTGATCAGAGCGTGCGCGGTTATGACTATCGCACCTTGTCACCCACGGACGAATCCGGTGACCGCATCGGCGGCCGCTACATGATGGCGAGCAGCCTTGAATACCAATACGAGTTCAAGCCCAAATGGCGGGCAGCCACTTTTATCGATCACGGCAATGCAGTGGATAGCTGGAAGGATCCGATGAAGACCAGTGTCGGCATTGGCATCCGTTGGGTGTCGCCAGTCGGCCCGATTCGGTTGGATCTGGCCCAGTCAATCAGCGATACGGATGAGGGCTTTCGTATCCACTTTTCCATGGGAGCGGAACTGTGAGCCGCTTCCTGCTGAAGGCATTGCTGCGCGGCCTGTTGATCCTGCTGACTATCCCCGTCATGGCAGTTCTGCTGACAATTGCCTTACTCTCGAGCGAATCGGTTAATCGCTGGCTGATAGATAAAGTCAGCGGGTTTGAGCCCCGACTGCAACTCCAACTGGAAGCGGGGCAGTTATGGCAGGGCTGGCGATTCTCCCGTATGACCTGGCAGGACGAGCACCTCCAGGCCACAGTAGATAATGTCATTCTTGATTGGTCACCCGATTGTCTGCGCGGCAAACGGCTGTGCATTGACCTGCTCAGTACCGAGCAGATCAGTATCAATACCACCCCTGATGACAGTCCTGATGAGGCCCGAAAGGACATTCAACTACCCGATGTTCGATTGCCGCTAGGCATACAGTTACAGCAATTGCGGATAGGCCGTATTCTGCTCAACGGCGAGCCCGCCTTGCTGCGCGATATTCAGCTACAAGCCCAGGCCAGTGGCGATCATCTGCACATTGTCGAGTTCACCGGGCAGGGGCCTGATCTGGGCTGGGATATCGAAGGTGATCTGCGAATGAGCGGTGGCTGGCCCCTCCGTATTCTCGCCGACCTGCAACTGCCCAGAGTTGATGAGCGGCCTTGGCAGTTACAGGCGCGCGTCGGCGGTAGCGTTGAGCAATTGGAGCTGGAAGCGCGTAGCAATGGTTATCTGACCGGCGTGCTGACTGCCTCAGCTCGTCCATTACAGGCCGAACTACCGCTGCGTGCCCATTGGCAAGGCGAATCATTCCTGGCCTTGCAGTCATTACCTGAAACGCTGACCTTGCATGACTTGGTGATGGAGCTCGAGGGCGATCTTGATGCCGGCATTCAGTTGTCCGCTGATAGCCAGATGGCGGGCGAGGGCGGGGCGGTCGACCTGCAGTTACGCGGCCTACTCACCGCTACCGATGTATCCGATCTGCGTCTGCAACTGCGTGTAGTGGAGCAACCAGAGCGAATGCTGCGTCTGTCTGCTGATGCTCGCTGGGCCGAGCACTTGCAGGCTGATGCAGAACTGGATATGCAGCAGTTTCCATGGCAATGGCTGTATCCACAGCCACTGGGTGACCTTGAGGTTGCTCAGTTGGCGGCCAAGGGGCAGTTGCGAGGGGATGCGTTCGACGCTGAGCTGCAGGCCGGCTTGAACGGCCCCGGGTCGGATGCTGCTTTGACGGCAGCTCTCAACGGCACCGCACAACAGATAACACTCTCGTCTCTGCGATTAGCTACCGATAGTGGCAGCTTGAGCGGGCAGGCCGTGATTGGACTCGCGGATGATGTGAGCTGGAGCGCGGATCTTATGCTCGAGGCGTTGAATCCTCAACTGTTCGTCAGTCAGCTTCCGGGGTCGCTGAGCGGCCCCATCCACACCACAGGGAGGCTGGGTGAGGGCTCCCTGGCAGTGACAGCAGACTGGGATATCAACGGCACCTTGCGCCGCCAACCGCTGATGCTATCGGGCAATCTGGCGAGCGAGAACAGTCAATGGCAACTCAATGAATTGCAGCTGCATCAGGGCGAGAACAGCATTACCGGTGGCGGCCGCTGGGGCGATAGCGTCGCCGCTGATCTGGCTATTCAACTGCCGCAAATGGACACGCTGTGGCCAGGACTTGGCGGCCGGCTGTCGGGCACCCTAACTGCGTCGGGAGCATCCAACGCGCCGCGGGTTGTGCTGGATCTACAGGGGCAGCGCCTGGCTTTTGAGGCTTTTGCCATGGCCACTCTGGGGCTGGCGGGCCATGTAACCTTGAACGAACAGCTGCCGGGCAGCCTCAACTTGACGGCCAGCCGGATGCGCAACGGCGATACGCGCTTGGGCGATCTGAGTTTGTCTGTCGAAGGGAACAAGGCGCTGCACCATCTTGCTGCTGACCTGGAGGATGGGTTGGTTGAGCTGGATATGCGATTGTCCGGCCGTCTTGCCAATGAGGTCTGGCATGGCCAATTGACCAACGGAAACATCACCGCCGAGGAAATGCACTGGCAGCTTCAGGCCCCCCCCGCCTTGATCTACCGTCAGGCCAGTGGTGACCTGCGGCTGGGCGCCCATTGCTGGAAACATTTGAACAGCCGACTCTGCTTCAATGGTGAGCAGCAACTCATGCCCCAGCGCCAATTGGACGTGCAGCTCTCTGACTTTCCGCTTGCCTCCCTGCACCCTTGGTTGCCCGAGGATTTCAACTGGGACGGCAATCTCGACGCCACCGCGAAGCTGCGCCAAAGCGCCGGCTCAACGCCAACAGGCAATCTGCAGATCAGCAGCCGTAACGGCCAGATAGCCGTCAGCAATCCTGATCAGGAACTGGCCTTACCCTACGATATTCTGGAGCTCACCGCAGAACTGGATCCGCGTCGAGCCCAGACTCACCTGCAACTGCACAGTAGCGGACTGGGTAATCTGAACGCCCGAGCAGACGTAAGTGACCCGGGTGGGGCACAACAGCTCGACGGGCGCTTTGTACTGGATGATGTGCAGCTCGATATTCTGCGTCCATTCCTGCCTCAGGTAGAGACGCTGAGCGGCGATATGACGGGAGATGGATTGTTGTCCGGAACGCTTAAAGCGCCCATGGTGGAAGGACAGATTCGTCTGGCGAACGGTCATGCCAGCGGCCCTGAGTTGCCGGTCAGCTTTGAAGATATGACGCTATTGATAGCGATTGCCGGCCAACAGGCCAATATTGATGGGCGCTGGAATAGCGGCACAGGGCAGGGCAGTCTGGTCGGGCTCGCAGCATGGGCTCCAACGTTACGTGTCGATCTTCAATTGATGGGCAGTGACCTGCCTGTCCGTGTTGCTCCGTATGCGGATCTGCTGGCCAGCCCTGATCTGCATATCGGCGTGGCAGATAATAATCTGAACCTTACCGGTACCATTGCTATTCCCTCGGGCGATATCACCGTACGGGAATTACCGCCGGCAGCAGTGAGAGTCTCCGCTGACGCCGAAATCGTCGGAGCTGAGCCGGAGGAGGAGAAGGGCTTACCCATTGGGATTACCGCCGATATTCGACTGGTGGTGGGTGATCAGCTGCATTTCAGCGGCTTCGGGCTAACCGGCAGACTCAGCGGACTGTTACAGGCGCGGGAAAACATGACCGCCAGTGGGAACCTGAACATCCTCGATGGTCGCTTCCGCGGGTACGGACAACGGCTGGAGCTGCGTCGAGCGCAGATTCTATTTGCCGGGCCGCTAAGCAAACCTTATCTGGATATAGAAGCCATTCGCCGGGTGGATGATGTGGTTGCCGGCTTGCGTCTTACTGGCTCGGCGGATGCACCGGTATCAGAAGTCTTCTCCGAGCCGACCATGGCCCAGGAGCAGGCGCTGGCCTATCTGATCCTTGGGCGCCCGCTGGGCGCTGATACCGGGGACAGTAATCTTCTGGGTCAGGCGGCACTGGCGCTGGGTATGGCCGGCAGCACACCACTGGCAACGAACATAGCAAGCTCGCTGGGCATTGAAGACTTCCAGCTGGATACCGAAGGCAGCGGGCTGACCACCAGCGTAGTCGCAACGGGATATATCACCGAAAAGTTGAGTTTACGCTACGGTGTAGGCGTATTTGAACAGGCAAACCGGTTGGCACTGCGCTACGATCTGACCAGACGTTTGTATCTGGAAGCCGTGGGCGGCCTGGCCAGCTCACTGGACTTTTTCTACCGCATCGATTTCTGATGCACTTGCGAGCCTCAAAGGAGTTAATGTATGTCTAATGTCACACTGCGCGGTAATCCGATCAGCATCGGCGGCACATTCCCGACCCCCGGTGCCCAGGCCCCGGCATTCAGCCTGGTAGCCAAGGATCTGTCCGATGTAAGCCTGGCGTCCTTCGCTGGCAAGCGCAAAATCCTGAATATCTTCCCCAGCGTCGACACACCCACCTGTGCCACCTCGGTCCGTACCTTCAACAGCAAAGCCAGCAACCTGCCCAATACCGTAGTGCTGTGCATCTCGGCAGACTTGCCATTCGCCCAGGCGCGTTTCTGCGCAGCGGAAGGCCTGGAGAATGTGGTTAACCTGTCCACGCTGCGCGGCGCCGAGTTCATCCGCAACTACGGTGTGGCCATCGAAGACGGTCCCATGGCCGGCCTGACAGCCCGTGCTGTAGTGGTACTGGACGAGAACGACAAGATCCTGCACAGCGAACTGGTCTCGGAAATCGGCCAGGAACCCGATTACGACAAGGCGCTGGCAGCGCTGTCCTGAGGTTAAAAGTCGTCTTTTGCCTACCCGGAGCCGCCTGAATGCGGCTCCGGGTGCTCAGCGCCCCTTGATCGGAATGCTCTTGATCGAACTGGCCCGCTGATCATCCAGAGAATCGTAATAACTGTCCTGGGTCGTGGACAGGCTTTCATGACGCAGATCCGCCTGTAGATCCTTCATGTCCCTGAACGGCGCGTCGAGCGTCGCCGAGGTGTGCCGCAACCAGTGCAGGCTCGCCGCACGCAACGCATCGCACTCCTGCTGCAATCCCTCCTTGATCATGCGCGCACAGGCCGCATCAAATACCTGCTGAATCAGCTCGCGGATCCGACGATCAGACAAGCCGGCCCGGCCATCCAGTGACGACAGCAACGGCGTCTGTTCGCCAGGGTAGGGCAGATCAGTCAACCCCAGACTGGTACGGTAACGGCTGAGGTAGGCCAGGTAACTGTCCCGCACACTGACCTTGGCCGCCTTGTTGCCTTTGCCGACAACATGGAACCACCAGTTATCGCCGGTCTTCTTGAAACTGCCCATGGTCGGCCGCCAGTTATCGCGGCCAGTCAGATCCGACACCCGAAGGTACATGGAAAACAGCGTGGCCAGGATGAACAGCGTGCGCTCATGGTACTCGGGCTCCTGATCCGCCATCAGTTCTGCCGTTTCAATCACAAATTCCCATTGCAGCTGGGTGAGCGAGCGACTGGTAACCTGTGATACCACACTCTGTTTGTAACGTGACTTCTGCTTGACCGCCCGGAACGGGTTGGCATCGGTGTAGTCCTCATCAATACAGAATTGATAGAAACTGCCGCACACGGTAAATACCTGAGCAATGGTCGTCTGCGACATCTGATAGCCCTGGATCTCGGGCACCTCGGCCAGGGACTCGTCGGCGAGTTTGCGTGTAGCCTTATCGATGGTGTAATTGAACGGGCGCCAGTCAGGATTGGGTATATAGGTATCTGAATCCGATTTCTTGCGGCCGCCCACGCGCAGGAACCGAGACTTGGTGCCAGGGCCAACCCAGTTTTCAGGTGGATTCAGACAGAACGTAAGAAAATCCTCGGCATCCTGGCGACGCAGATGAAGAATGGGCTTTTTACGAACCAGCAGGCTCCACAGCAGCAAGCGTTCAACATGGGTGCGATAGCTGTTGAAGGTCGCCTGATTCGCCGCATAGGATTTCAGGAACAACTTGACCACCGAATAGCCATTCACAGCCTCGGCAGGATCAGGGAAACGCTCAAGGGCGGATATCACCGCCGGCAGCTCAGCGTCCAGGCTATGACGGGTCAGCGACTCGAAAGTCTTGTAGGTATCGAACAGCGGTACAGGTTGGGACATGGATAGCAGCCGGAAGCCATAAACAGATATGAGGACACGCAGATTAACACATATGCAATATCCGATAATGGCTAATATCGGAAACGGCATGGGAAGCAAGAAACCCTCGATTGGGCCCAGACCGCATGGTTCGCATAATG